>JACQGX010000166.1 GCA_016199265.1 Chloroflexota bacterium
CTCACGGTCCTGCTCGCGCCCGCGGTTGAGCTTGCGCGCGTAGTCCAGCAGGGTGTCCCAATTCCACCGTTGGGGATCGTCTTCGAACTCATGCGGCGGGCGGAGGTTCAATTGCCGGAGGAGGTCCTCGTTGTACCAGACCACGATGCTCTCATTCGTGGTGGGGATGGCGTACAGGTTCTTGTCGCGCGAGTGCGCCTCCAGCGCTGCCGGCGCGAAGTGCCGCAGCTCCTGGCTCACCGTCCGGTCCTTGGCAATGTGCGGTTGTAAGTTGACGAAGGCATTCTTCCGAATGAAGGGCTGCTCGAACTGGCGGTTGATGACCGACAAGGCGCTGCGCATCCACCCGCCTCCGTCAAGGGAAGCGGATCAGGCGCGTGTGGCGCCTTCGGCCGCGACTGCCTCGTCGATCATGGCGTACACGTCGT
Organism: Chloroflexota bacterium; assembly: GCA_016199265.1. Taxonomy (GTDB): domain Bacteria; phylum Chloroflexota; class UBA11872; order UBA12225; family UBA12225; genus JACQGX01. The sequence continues at coordinate 429 of JACQGX010000166.1, forward strand.
ACTTGGGCTGATAGCCGAGGAGGTCATGGGTCTGGCGAGCGTCGTGCGCGTAGTAGGTGGGGATGCCGGGGAGGTTGGCCTCGACGTACGGCACGCCAAGCTTCTTGGAGAGGTACGGGACGATGTCCTCGCTCTTCACGGGCTGGTCTTTGCCGCCGACGGGGAAGGAGTGGCCGACGGCCGCGTCGTTCTCGAGGGCGAGTAGCAGGGCGACGACGACGTCGCGCACGTCGACGTAGACGCGCTGGTACGAGCGGCCGGGCTCGTCGCGCGCGACGACGAGGCGCCGCTCGCCGCCGGCTTGCTGCTTGAGCGCCTCGAGGATGGCGACGGCGCGGGGCGCGTCGGGGTCGGTCTTGGTCCGGCCGCGCTTGTAGTTGAGCAGGCCATCCAGCCACAGCTCGTAGAACGCCGGCAGCTCGGCCGCCGCGCGCGCGATGGGGAAGCGGAAGACGACGCACGGGATGCCGAAGGTGCGCCGGTAGCTCCAGCACAGCTCCTCGCCGGCGATTTTGGTGAAGGCGTAGAGGCCTTTGCCGTCCCGCGGCGTGTGCTCGGGGTCGATGGGCGTGGTGAGGCCGCCGGGGACGTACTTCTCGTAGACGGCATCCGAGCTGGGGAAGACAAAGCGCTTGAGGGTGGGGGCGACGCGGCGCACGGCCTGGAGGACGTTGAAGGTGCCGCGGACGTTGGATTCGAAGAACTGGTGGTCGGTGAAGCTGCCCATGGCGGCGCCGAGGTGGTAGACGGCGTCGACGCCGGCGACGGCGGGCTCGACCTCGGCGTAGTGCTCGAGGCCGCCGCGGAAGACACGCACGCCGGGCCCCATTCGCTGGAGCGGGCGGATCTGCGGGTGTTGGAGCAGCTCAAGGCAATTGACCTCGTGACCCCTCTCAACGAGCGCCGCAACGAGCGTGCGCCCGATACGGCCGCCCGCCCCGGTTACCAAGATCTTCATCGGCTCACGCCCCCTTCCGCGGTCTGCAGTATAGCGAGCGCGGAAAACTGGTAGCCTGAGGCCATGCTTGATGTGGCCGTAATGATCGAGGCGCAGGACGGTCTGAACTGGCCCCGGTGGCAGGCGATCGCCGGCGCGGTCGAGGCGGCCGGGTTCGCCGGACTGTTCCGCTCCGATCACTTCGTCAACCCGCGCGGGCCGTGGAAGGAGGCGCTCGAGCTGTGGACGTCGCTCACCTGGCTGGCCAGCCACACGCGGCGGATCGAGTTCGGGCCGCTGGTTTCGCCGATCTCCTTCCGCGCTCCCGTGATCACGGCGTGGCAAGCCGCGTGCGTGGACGACCTTTCCGGTGGCCGGCTGCGACTGGGGCTGGGCGCCGGCTGGCAAGAGCGCGAACACGCCGCCTTCGGCTATGACCTACTTCCACTAAAGGAGCGCTTCGCACGGTTCGAGGAGGGGCTGGAGGTCATCACGCGGCTGCTGCGCAGCGGCACACCCACGACATTCGACGGGCGGTTCTACCGTCTGCACGAGGCGTTGCTCATGCCGCGGCCACGCCGGCGTGACCTCCCCATCGTGATCGGCGGCAAGGGGCCGCGGCGGACGCTGGGGCTGGTGGTGCAGTACGCCGCCGAGTGGAACACGACTGGGATGCCGCTGGAGGAGTGGACGGCCTTGAATGCGCGGCTGGACGATCTGCTGCGCCAGGCCGGCAGGGAGCCGCGCTCGGTCCGACGCACGCTGATGACGACGGTCGTGTTCGGCCGCGACGAGGCGGAGCTGGGCAGGAAGCTCGGCGGTACGACGGCCGAGGCGCTGCGGGCGCGTGGGCTCGTGGTGGGTACGGCGCCGGCGATCGCGCAGCAACTGCGAGACATGGCCGCCGACGGGCTGGACCGAGCGATGCTCCGCTGGCAGGACCTGGACGACACGGCAGGGTTGCGGGCACTCGGCGAGGGGGTGCTGGGACGGCTCTAAACCAAGTGCAGAGTGAAAAATGCAAAGTGCAAAGTGGGGACACCTGTGGGTTCCACTTTGGCTTTGGCATAGGCGCCAGCCGTACACTCGGGCCGCCGCCAGGTCACAGCCGGTTGTACCACCGGACAAGGGTCACCAGGCTTAGGCCGTCGACGAGCACGAAGCCGGCCACCAGGCCGGCGACGGCCGCCGGCACAAGCCGGGCTAGTGGGCGGCTCACGAGAAGCGCACGCAGGCCGGCGGTAAGGAACACCGCGATCAGGCCGAGCACCGGGAAGAGAAACCGTCCTTGCGGCTGGCTGTAGGTCAGGTTGTAGACGACGATTCCGGCGAAGCAGCTCACGACGAAGAGCGCGGCGAAGGAGGCTTTCACCGCCAGAACCCGGCTCGATCGCACCCAGAGTCGAAGGCCGGCGGCCGAGAGGGTGGCAAGCAGCGCGTAGTACCAGTACACCGGCTTTGGCAGTTCCACCTGCATCCAGCCGAACGTCCCGACGAGTGACTGCGAGAACTCGCCTGGAAACTGGCCGGTGAAGTATTCCGAGCGCAAGCTCTTCTCGCTCACGAGCGCGGCGAGCGTGGACTTCTCCATCTGCGACCCCAAGAGGTCGCCGTAGAGGACGACGTTGCGCGCGAACCACCAGCCACACACCAATACGGCGACACCGAGTGTGACGGCGCTGAAGGCGGCGATCCGGCCCAGCCAGCCGCGGTCGCGACGGTCGCGACGGTCGCCACGCCAGCGATAGGCAAGGTAGCCGGCAAGCAGTGCGAGCCCAGGCAGCACGAACAGCGACGTTTTCTTGGCCAGCAGCGCCAGCCCAAGCAGCAGGCCCAGCCGGAGGTAGAGGACGAAGCGCTCCGGGTGATCGAGCAGCCGCAGGACGAAGAGGAGGCAGAGGGTGATCAGGAGGTTGGCCAGTCCGTCGTTGTTGACTACGCCGGACATGAAGAGAAACTGGGGCAGCGTGGCGACCGAGACCGCCGGCAGGAGCCGCCAGTGGCCGGCAAAGAAGTGGCGGGAGAGCGCCAGCACGGCCGCGACGTTCAGTACGCCGAGCAGGACGGAGAACTCGCGGAGCAGCAGGAGGCAGGGGGAGTCGACCGAGCGCCGGAGGGCGCCATCCACTTGCTGGAACATCGTCACGTCGGTGCGGCTGCCGCCACGACCGTTCCAGGCGTGGAGCGGATTGGGAGTGGGCGGCGTAGCCATGCAGGGGACCTGCGAGGTGAGACGCAGGAGCAGCGCCGCTGCTGCGTAATACAGGGGCGGCTGATGACCCTCGGTCGGGGAGAGCTCGTGGCCGGTGAGCGGCCGCTGCGGGCCGTACTGGTTGGGCAGCGCGGCCCGCGCGGCGACAAAGTCGATAGAGGCGAGATGCGCCGGCTCGTCGGGCGCTTCGAAGGGTGGAACGAGCAGCGCAAAGGCGGTGCCGAAGACGGCGGCATAGGTGAGCACGGCGAACACGGCGAGCGCCGGGCATCGTGCCCCCGGCAGACGGCGCGCGCTCACCAGCCCACCGCGCGCCGCCGCTACTTCTTGTTCCTCGCCTTCCAGTCGGCGTAGCGCTGGGCGGCGTCTCGCTGGACCTCCTCCAGCGCCTCCTTCACGCTCCGCTTGCCCTGGACGGCCTCCAGGATGGCGGCGCTGCTCCAGCCGCCCGGCGTGTAGAACCCCACCTGGAGGAACTCGGCGCGGCGGACGCCATCGACGTACTGCTTGAAGAGGGGGTCTTTGGCGAGCTCGGCCAGGCCGGGCGACTTGAGATAGCCGGGGATGCCGCCGCGGCGGGCGATGGCGAGGGTCCCCTCGTCGCCGACGCCGATGTGCTTGAGGGCGTCCCACGCCTCGTCGCGCTGCTTCCCACCGGCCAGCCCGCCGACGACCCAGCCGCCCATCGCCACCGCACCAGGCTTGCCCGGCGCCTCGCCCGGCATGGGTCCCGCGCCGATCTGCATGTTGGGGTCGTTCTTGATCGTATCGCGCAGGTGCACGGAGACCAGCGGCGCGATGCTCAGGCGGCCGGTGCCAAAGAACGGGACACCCTGCACCGCCACCGACTGCTGGAACTGCTGGACACGGTCGTAGTTGAGCCGCTTGGCCCAATCCGCCATCCATTCCACGGCGCGTTGGATGCGGGGGTGGGTGAAGGTGAGCTCGTCCTTCTTCTCGTCGTAGAAGGCGCCGCCCATGGCGTAGCTCCAGCCCTGGGTCGAGTTGCCGATGCCGTAGACGTCCCACGGCTTCATCGCCAGCCGGTCCAGTTGGCCGCCCTGCTCGCGAGTGAGCTTCTGCACCAAGCTGTCGAGCTCGGCGATGGTGGTCGGTCCCTTTTCCGGGTCTAATCCCGCCTCCTTGAAGTGCTGCTTGTTCCAGAAGAGGATGAAATCGGCGTTGGCCTCAGAGCCCGGCAACAGCCAGATCTTGTTGTCGAAGCTCATGTACTTCCACATCGCGGCCGGGAAGTCGTTCTGCGAGAGCTTGTCCCGCTTGAAGAGGTCGTCCAGCGGAGCGAGCACGCTCGAAGCGAGCCACTGGCGCAGCGCTCCCGGTGGGAACTCGGTCAGCGCCGCCGGGGTCCCGGCGGTGACCGCTGCGGTGATCTTGGCCAGCAGCTCCGCGCTGGGTACGACGGACAGCTCGACCGAGCAGTTGGTGCGCGTGAAGCTCTTCAGCGCGTCGGAATAGGCCTCGTAGCGCGGCTGGCCCGGACCGGCGGCCACCATCATCTCCAGCCGCGAGTGGCAGCCGGTCGCCGATGTGGCGGGGCCGGACGGCTTCGCCTGGTCGGCGCCGCACGCGGCGAGCCCCAGGGCTCCGGCGAGCGCGGCCGCCGCACTCAACCCACGGCGACGGGTCATGGCAGCGTATCGCTCGATCATCTCGTTGCGCTCCTTTCCTAGCTTTCCAAGCTTACCAGTGGAGAGTCTACAGACGTCCGAGCAAGCAGATCCGCCAGAGGCGAGGACTTTGCTTCCAGCGGGAGGTCGACGCGTCCCGGCCGGCGTGCCGACTCGAAGACGGCCATTAGGACCTCGTGCGTCGCGCGCGCGCTGCGCGCGTTCAGCGGGTGCGGCGTGCCGCGCTCGAGCGACTCGAAGAGCAGGGTCACCTCGCGGGCAAAACCGTTCTGCGCCTCGACACCTTCCACGGTTTCCCAGTGCGCCGCACCCTTGCGGCGTACGTGCAGGTACGGCTCGTTCTCGGCCGGCCGGTCGCCGCTCACCTTAATCATCCCGTCGGTGCCGTACAGGTGGAAGCGCTGGTAGCCGGGCCGGGCGCAGGCGCCGAGCTCCAGCGTCGCGCGGAGCCCGGTGGTGAACCGCAGGCCCGCAAATGCCCCCGACTCCACGGGATGGCCGTAGCGTGTGGTGTAGCGCTCGCCCGGCTGCGGTGCCTGGTAGCCCACGCGGCCCACCATCTCCGGCCGCACCTCCCGCGGGCGGAGGTCGACGCTCCCAGTCACCCACTCCACCGGCGCGTCGCCGGCGAAGAAGCGCAGCGCGTCCACCGTGTGTGTGCCGTCGGCGAGGAGGTCCCCGGCCGCGATGCCGCAAAAGAGCTCTGGCTCCCCAATGGCGCCGTCTTCGATAAGCTCGCGGGCGCGCGTGAACTTGGGCTGCAGCCGCCGTTGGTGCCCGATGACGAGCACGGTGCCGGCGCGTTCGGCTGCCTCGATCATGCGGTCGCACCCTGCCAGGTCCACCGCCATGGGCTTCTCGCAGAGGATGCCCTTGACGCCGGCCGCGCAGGCGGCTTCCACCATCTCGGGATGCAGCGGCGGCCAGGTACAGATGGAGACGATGTCCGGCCGCTCGCGCTCGAGAAGCTCGCGATACTGGGCGTACGTGCGCGGCGCCCCCAGGGTCCGGCCCTCTGGGGACGTGCCCAGGGACCGACCCTCTGGCCCTGCGGGCCATTCACCCGCTTGTGTGAACCGCTCGCGTGCCTCGGGACTGATGTCTGCCCCCGCCACAAGCTCCACCCGCGCGGCGTTTTCCGGCGCACGGTAGCCGTGCAGGTGAGCGCGGGAGATTCCACCTAGTCCCAGAATGGCGACGCGATACGTGGCTGGCATGCGGCTACGCTCCTTTGGGCTCCTTGGGCGTCAGACGTCGAGGAAGCGCGCGAAGCGCTCGCGCGCGTAGGCGACGCTCTGTTCGACGGTCTTGGACTTGTCTTCGATCGTCAGCACCAGATCGTTCCCCAGCGGCCCCCGCTCAGCGAGCAGCGGCAGGATGGTGTCGAAGTCGACGTGTCCCTCGCCGAGTGCAACCTCCAGCATGACCTCGCTTCCACGATGGCGACGACAACTCACTCGCGACTACCGACAATCGTGGATGCTATTCTAGCACCGGCCTCATCCACAGCGTCGCGGAACGCGTGCTCCCGAACCTCCCTCAGGCGCGTTGGTTTTCGCCGCTCGCCGCGTAGATTCCCTTATAGAGGCGTGTGCCATGCCGTACCCTCCCCTCGCCCGTCGCCCCTTCACCACTGACCACTGCCTACTGCCTACTGCCTACTGCCTACTGCCTACTGCCTACTGCCTACTGGATTCCGTACCTCCCTCGCCCGTCGCACCTTCACGACCGCATACCCCTCAAGGGGTGCGCGTCATCCGTTTGCGCCGCTCCTGCCCCCTCCTGCCCCCTCCTGCCC
>JACQGX010000015.1 GCA_016199265.1 Chloroflexota bacterium
CTATAGTAGCCTGCTTGAGCTGGCTTGGTTCACGTAGCCGGGCGGCACCCCCTCGCTGCGCTCTCAGGCCCCCGGCGGGACCGCCCGGTCCGATACCGTCCCTTGTTACTGACTTTGTCGCAGATGAACGTCACGCCCGCGCTGCCACGATGGGCGCATCATCCGCCGGCGCAGATGGCGCCGCGCCGCGATCCGGCGGCACCACGACGTCGGTGCGCAAACGTTCCGCCGTTCCGCCGTTCCGCCCCGTCCACTTGAGTGCCTGGCGGACGTCCTCGGGCTCGAGGAACGGAAAATCGGAGAGCAGCTCTTCAGCGGAGCGCCCGGCAGCCAACCAATCAAGCACCGACCAAACGGGAAACCGCGTCCCACGGATGCATGGCAGTCCGCCCTGCACCGCAGGGTCGCGCGTAATGCGGTCCAGATTGGCGACACGTTCCTCAAAATCGTCGCCGAACACCTCGTCGAAGAGAGCGGGGGTCTTCCCGCAGGAGCGTCTGCTTCGAGCGTTCCAGGTCGCCCCACGAGGAGTCGGCGAGCGTCGGTGTGTCCCGAGTGCCCTGTGATTCGTCCGGCATGTCCATCTGATCTTAACTCTCCTCAAAGAGTGTATCGGTTAGCCTCTGCCAGCCAAACCGGGGAAGATCGTGTCTGTGGGTCTTGACGACGCTACCCGGGCCTCCTATGCTGCTGCTCAAATGACCCCGCTGCCCACCGGCACCGTCACCTTCCTGTTCACCGACGCAACTGGTACTGAGGCACTGGTATCGCCGTGCTGCCGGCGGCGGCAGACTCGGTGGCGCAGATGCCGGGGAGCGTCATCATCACCGCGTCGTAGACGTCGATCGGCGGGCGCCGGCCGGTGCGCAGGCTCTCCAGGAAGGCCCGAAGCATGTACCACTCGGCGGTGCCGTGGCCGCCGTCGCGCGCCGCCCCCGGCGCGCCGGGCACGTTGATCCCCAACGGCAGCTCGACCGGGCCTTGAAGGTTCGGGACATCCTTCGTAAAGAAGCGCGGCTGGTCGTGGTTGACCCAACCGGTGTCGAACGAGGCACGCGTGCCCATGACCGAGTAGCGGTGGCCCGGCCAGCGGGCGTTGGTGAAGGAAATGGTGACCTTGACCAGTCCGCCGTTCGTCAGGCGCACCAGCGCCGTCTGGAGGTCGGTCATGCCGGGCACGAAGTGGCTCCCCGTCCCGGCGCAGATCACTTCGGTCGGGTACTCGCCGGTCATCCACAGGAGCGGGCCAAAACTGTGCGTGCAGTAGATGATCGGCTCCATCCGTTGGGCGCGCCAGGTGGGGAGCCCGGCGGCGTCGTGCATCAGGTGCTGCACGTCGTGGATGTACTCGGCCTCGCCGTAGAAGATGTCGCCGAACGTGCCCCGCTCGCGCAACGTCTTGACCGTCTCGACAAAGGCCCAGTAGCAGCAGTTCTCGCCCATCATATACTGCTTACCGCTGCGCTCGACGGCTTCGACCAGCGCTTCGCATTCGTCGCGCGTCCTGGCCGCCGTCACTTCAGAGAGCACGTGGACGCCCCGTTCGAGCGCCTCAATGGCGTGCTGCCCGTGCAGTGGCAGCGGGGTGGCAATGACGACGAAGTCGATCTCCTGGTCGAGCAGTTCGGCCAGCGAGCTGCACCCGCGCGGGATGTGGTACTCCCGGCAGATGCGTTCCACCACATCACCGTCCAGATCGGCGACGGCGGCGACCTCGACACCGCCAATCGCCTGCAACACCCGCACGTGGCTGCGCCCGCGACGTAGCCCGGCAACACCCGCTCGAAGCATCTGCTCTCTCCTTCATGGCTGAGTATGACGGGAAGTGTACCGAGGCGACCCCCTCATCCCCAGCCCCTCTCCCACAAGGGGAGAGGGGAGTCGGGTTCCCCCTCTCCCTTCATGGGAGAGGGGGCTAGGGGGTGAGGGTCACCGTGTCTCGATCAACGCCCGGCGTGCCAGTTCGGTCGCCTCGCGGTAATCCATCGTCTTTGCGAAAGTGACCGGCTCGCCGACGATGAGGCGGACTCGGCCGCGCTTGTTGGGCAGGTACGGAAACGGCGGGTTGGGTGGGAAGAGCCGGTGGTAGTCTCCGAGCTTGAACGGCACGACCGGCACGCGCATCTCGACGGCCATCAGGCCGGTGCCGCCGAGGAAGGGGAGCAGTTCGCCGCCGATCTCGGGGTTGCCTTCGGGACTCATGATCACGGCGTAGCCGTCGTCGAGCCAGCGGCCCAGCTCTTCCAGACTCGGGCGCACCGCGCCGCCGCTCTTGGCGAAGGAGAACGCCTGGACGGCGAGCTCGCCGAGCAGCCCCTGCCAGCGGTCGCGCCCTTCCCACAGGCGCGCATCGGCGGCGATGGCGACGCGGGAGCGGATGTGTGGCGGCAGCGCGCGGAGCACCAACAGCGCGGCGTAGGGGCCCTGGTAGTTGAAGATCAGAATGGAGGGAAGGGGGATCTTGGCCGCCCGCTCCGGGTGGACGACTTCGAGCTCGATCCACCGATCCTGCAAGCGGAAGAGCGCCTGCTGCAGCCCGCGGCGCAGCGCGCGCGCCCACCAGGTGCGGGGCCAGCGCGCTGGGCCGGCGCGCCCGCCGGCGGTCGTGCCGGCGCCCGTAAGCACCAGTTGGCGCAGCTCGCCCACCGTCGTCTGCGGGCCCACTTTGCTCTCGTCGACGACCCGCCCCATCACTTCTTCGATCATCGAGAGCAGCTCGACGCGACCGAGCGAGTCGAGGCCCAGGTCGGCCTCGAGTTCCGCGTCATCGCGCACCTCGCCGGCTGGGCGGGACGAGACCCGGGCGACGATGCCGGCCAAAGGATCGGCCGCGGCTGGCGCCGGAGCCGCCGGCGCGGGCTCTGCCTCCGCCTGCCGCTCGGCCGTCGCCGTCTGTCCGCGCTGCACCGTCTGCCGCACGGCCCTGCGGTCGATCTTGAGGGTGGCGGTGCGCGGGAAGTCCTCACCCGGCCAGACGCTGTGGCTCGTGATCTGCTGGTGCGCCGCGAGTTGCCGGTTGACCTCGCGCACGATCTCGTCCGCCCGCTCGGGGGCACTGGTCAGCAGCACCGCGTGGACGGCCTCGGCGCCGTGCCGCTCGATGCCAACCACGCAGCTATCCTTCACCAGCGGGTGCTGGTTGATCGTGCGCTCGACGTCCTCTGGATAGACGTTGCGTCCATCGGGCAGCACGATCTTGAACGACTCGCGCCCCGAAATGTGCAAGAACCCGTCGTCGTCGAAATAGCCGACATCGCCGGAACGGAACCAGCCGTCGGCGAACGACTGCTCGGTGAGGTCGGGCCGGTTGAAGTAGCCCGGCGTCACCGTCGGGCCGCGGATCAGGATCTCGCCAGCTGGCTGCCCATCGCCTGCGCCACCGCCGGCCTCTTCTCTGGTTTCGGCGATCTTTACTTCGACGCCTGGAACGAGTTTCCCAACGCTCCCGAGCCGTTTCGCTTGGCGATTGTTGATCGCCGTTGCGGCGCTCGTCTCGGTGAGGCCATACCCTTCGAAAACGAGGACGCCCATGCGCTCCCAGGCCTGCGCCACCGCCACGTCGAGCGGCGCGCCGCCGCAGCCAAAGAATAGCAGGTGGCCGCCGAGCGTCGTGTGCACTTGCCGGAATAGGAGTCGCCGTGCCGGGTACGGCAGACGGTCGGCGATTTGGTGGGCGCGCTGCCACTGCTTCGCCTTTCCTTGTTGCTGCGCCCGCCGTTCGATCCCCGAGAGGATGATGCGCAGCAGCTCGGGCACGATCGCCAGGCACGTAATCTGGTCTTCTCGCATCGCGCGGGCGATCGTCACGGCGTTGACACGCGCCACGTACGTCACTCGCACGCCCGACGTGAAGGGCAGCAACAGCCCGACGAACTGCTCGAAGGCGTGGCTCAGCGGCAGGATCGAGAGCGCGCGGTACTCGCGTTTGAGCGGAAAGGCGACGTGCAGCGCCTCAATCTCGGCGACGATGTTGCCGTGGGTCAGCATCACGCCCTTCGGCACGCCGGTGGTACCCGAGGTGAAGGCGATCTCGCACAGATCGTCTCGACCGGCGTCAGGGAACTGTTCTAACGGCGGCGTGTCCTCCACCAACTCGACGAGCGACTCGAGCTCGAACGTCTCGACGGCAGGCGAACAGAACGTCCCCTCGACGAAGCGCGACTTGAAGCCGAGACGCGGCGCCGCTTCGGCGACAAAGCGCTTGACGACGTCCTGCGGCGTGCGCACGTCGATGGGGACGGCGACGACGCCGCCCAGCCAGGCGCCGAAGTACAGCAGGGCATACTCCGGCATGTTCGGCGACCAGATGGCGATGCGCTCGCCCGGTCCCACGCCCTTGGCACGCAGCCAGCCGGCTACCTTGCGCGCGAGCGTCCCTGCTTGACGGAACGTGATGCGCTCGAGCCGGAACCCGCGGCGCACCTGAAACGCCACGTCGTCGCCGAACTTCTCCGACGCTTCGAGGACAAGCCTCCCGAGATTCCGCTCCACGGCCCTGCGCCAATTCCTGCAAGAACTGGTCCAAGTCGCGGCGGTTCCTCGGCGCGAGGCGGTCCCAAAATGAGTGACGTCGTCGGCAGGCCGCGCCCGCCGGGGGCTAAAGCCGCCCGGCTAC
>JACQGX010000169.1 GCA_016199265.1 Chloroflexota bacterium
GTCAGCTTTCAGCGGTCAGCCGACCACTGGCCCCCGGTCCCCACCAATGGCATCATCTCTCCCTCGGAGGAAAAACGGACATGAAAGTCGTCGTCACCGGCGCCAGCGGCCGCATCGGCCGCGCCGTCTTAGCCGAACTCAGGGAAGCGGGGGGCTGCGAGGTCTGGGCCGCCGATCGGACGCTGCCGCCGCCCAACACCGCACAGCGCGCGCTCTACGTCGATCTGACCGATCCCGGCGCGGTGTATGCCACGCTGGCCGGCGCCGACGCCGTCATCCATCTGGGCGCTTACCCCAACATCGCCCATCATCCGGGCGAGCACGTCTTCGTCAACAATACCGCCGCCTGCGCCAACGTCGCCGCCGCGTGTGCTGCCTTTGGTATCGAGCGTGTGGTCTACACCAGCTCAATTACTGTCTACAACCTCGCCCACCAAGCGCGCCACGGCGGCATCACCCGCCTGCCGGCCGACGAATCGATCGGGCACCACCCGAGCAACTTCTACGCGCTCTCTAAGTGGGTCGGCGAGGAGATCTTCACGCTGGCCGCGCAGCAACACGGTCTGCACGTCGCCTCGCTCCGCCCGTCGCTCGTCGTCGGTCCGGACGAGTACGACGTGCGCGGCCGCCCTCGCACCGACCGGAACGCCTCCGCTAACCTATGGAGCTATGTCGATTCGCGCGATGTTGCTCAAATGGCGCGCCTCGCCCTCGAGCACCTCGACGCGCTCGGCCCCGGCAACCACCCCTTCAACGCCGGTGCCGCCGACGCCCTCGCCGAGGCCCCGCTCGCCAAGATCATCCCCCGCTTCATCCCCGAGCTCGCCGGCCTCGCCCAAGACCTCACCGGTACCAGACCCGCCTTCGGCATCGAAAAGGCGCAACGCCTGCTGGGCTACACCCCTCGTTACTCTTGGCGCACCATACGTGGCCGCGCCTAACGGTACCGTCTAGCCGTTGCCACGAGGCAGCCGGCGCAGCCACCCCTCAGCGCCGATCGTCATCGAAGGGCCATGCCCCGGCAGCACCACCGTCTGCTCGGGCAGCTTTGCCAGCCTACGTAGCGACTCGACCATGCGGGCGGCATCGCCGCCCGGCAGGTCGACGCGTCCGTAGCTCCCGGCAAACAGCGTGTCGCCGCTGAACAACAGATCGTGCTCAGCCGAGTACAGACAGAGCGATCCGGGCGTATGGCCGGGTGTGTGCATCACTACAAGCCGAAGCCCGCCCACCTCGATCGTATCCCCTTCGTCCAGTTCACGGGAGACACGGATCGCCGGCACCTCAGTTTGTGGAAAGAAGGCCGACCGCTGCGGCTGTGAGATCGCCGGCACATCCAGTCGATGCGCCATTACCGCTGCGCCCGTCGCCTCCTCCAGTTGTCCCGCATCCGCCACGTGATCCCAGTGCGCGTGCGTCAGCACGATCGTTTCCAGCGTCAGCCTCCGCTCGCGCACCGCCGCCAGCACCACCTGCGCCGCGCCCAGGGGCGCATCGACCACCAGCGCCCCTGAGGCCCCGGGTACGGTCACCAGGTACACGTTGTTTGCCAATGGACCCACTGGGCCCAGGTTGACGACTGGTGATCTGTCGCGCTGCATTTGTTGCATATCCGTTAGGTACAGCGTAGCTGACGCTGCTCACAGGGAATGGACGTATGGCGGAACGACTTCCACGGGTAACCAGGATCGAAGCGCTGCGCGCGCTCAGGCGCGGCGGGTGGGTGCAAGTGACCCAGGTGGGCAGCCACGTCCACCTCAAGCATCCAAGCAAACCCGGCCGTGTGACGGTCCCCATCCACAAAGGTCGCACGCTCAGCGCCGACCTCTTGTCGAGTATTCTTAAGCAGGCCGGCATGACGGTTGACGAGTTCCGGTCGCTGCTGTGAATGTGAAGATGAAAGAGCGAACATGGTCAGTGTAAACGTTGGAAAGCGGCGCTATACAGTGGTCCTGACGCCGGATAGCGAGGGTGGTTACATGGTCACGGTGCCGGTATTGCCAGGATGCTTCTCGCAGGGCGCTACGGTTGAAGAGGCGATCGAGCACGCGAGGGAAGCAATCGAGTGCCACATCGCTGGCCTGGAGGCCGACGGCGAACCAGTACCGGAAGAGCGTGAGCGTCCCATGGCGGTGCTCGTGGAAGTGTAGGTGCCCAAGTCTTCCTTAGGTGATTCGCCTATCATCCGTTCCGTGCCTTCCCCGGCTTCCAGCCCACTTCGACCAGGAGATGGTGCAGCGCCAGGCCGGCCGCGTCGCCGGCAACGGTCGCCTCGAAATACCGGCCGCCATGCGAGCCGTTGACAGGTAGCGCCGACAGCGTCAGGCGCCAGAGGTAGTCCCGGCGCCCCTGGCCGGCCGGCCGGGCCGTCAGCTCCAGTGGCCCGTGACGTGCCAGGACGGCAAGAATCTGGTCGAGGCGCGGAAGCCACGTGAGCCCCAGAAACGGGCGCCGCTCGACGCCCCGGCCGGTGTCGATCTCCACGCCGCCGGCATCGTCCGTTCCGTCAGACAGGACGAGGTACGCCACGTTGAGCCGGTCCATCGCCAGATCGCCGCGGCGAGGCCGCCAGGGGAGACCGGCCACTTTGAGCTCTCGTGCGAGGTCCATGGCGATCATAGCGTGCCTGTTCTCTCCGGTTTCCGGTGGCATTGTAACCACGCGGTCACACCGATTCTCCGGCTCGACCGCTCAGGGGTCCAGGCGATTGTTCCGGGGACCGCCACTGGTTGTAGGGGCGTATGGGGATACGCCCAGGGGCGGCGGGCGGGCGTATATCGATACGCCCCTACAGGACATCTACGCCTCCGGAAGCTTTGCCTGTACCCGCCGCTCCGAGACTACTGGACAAGAACGCGAAACCGTTGTACTGTGAAGGCACGTAGCGCGGCGGGTTACGTAGATGATCCCCGCGAGACGCATCACCCGAAGAGCGCAACAAGAGGAGCCCACATATGAACGCATCGAGTGGACCTGGTTTGTCTCGTGATCGCGTCACCCGCCGCCGGGTTTTGGGTTCTGCACTGTCGTCCGGCGCGACGCTGGGCATCGCCGCCTGCGTGGCACCTGGCCAGTCTGGCGGGACAGCGGTGGACGGCAAGCCGCGCAAAGGGCCGCCGGTAGAGATCTCGTTCAACACCTGGTACAACGCCGTCACCGAGCCACTTGTGCCGCTGTTCGCGAAGTTCGAGCAGGAGCACAACGTTAAAGTCCAGGTGGACATGGTGCCGGCCAACCGCGATATGGCCAAGTATACGGCCTGGTACACCACCGGCACCGCGCCAGACGTGGTCAACGGGGAGAACTTCTCCTGGAGCCAGTTCTACAACGCTGGCGTGATCCTCGAGATCGGCGACTACCTCAAGCGCGACAAGATCGACTTGCTCAAGCAGTACGTGCTGATGGGCAGCGAGATCTGGTGCGGCAAGACGTACGCTATGCCCTTCGACGCCGACCCACGCGCCGTCTACTACAACAAGACGCTGATCAAGCAGGCGGGCGCCAAGGACCCCTGGGACGACCTCAAGGGCCAGTGGACCTTCGACGACATGCAGGAAATCATGATGAAGACGTTCAAGGTGACGGGCAACTCCGGCACGGACGTCTACGGCGCCCATACCGGTTACACTGGTATGTCCGAGTCGAACGGCATGTTCGTCTGGTCGTTCGGCGGCACGTGGGCCGACTTCGACAAGATGCGCTACACGCTCGACTCCAAGGAGTCGGTCGAGGCGCACACCCTGGTCTACGACTGGTTCAACAAAAAGCTCGTCATGCCCAGCGCGGTCGTGACTCAGCTCGGCGGGGGCGAGAAGCCGTTCGGGCAGGGGCGCGCCGTGTTCCGCATCCGCGCCGCGGCTTCGCACAACACCATTCGCAAGGAGATCGGCGGCGCCTTCGACTACGACATCGCGCCGTTCCCCGGCCGCCGCAAGGGCCAGCCGGGCGTGACCATCGTCTCCGGCAACCCCCACACCATCTCGAAGACGACCAAGCACCCCGACGAGTCGTACCAGTTCGTGAAGTGGCTGGCGGGGGACGACGTGCAGGGCTTCTGGGCCAAGGAGAAGATCCAGCTTCCGACTCTCAAGAAGTGGCAGGAAACGTTCGTCAAGGATCCCAAGCTACACACCCACGTCTTTGCCGACTCCTACAAGGTGCCCTACGGCATCCACTTCCGGCACAACAACCTCTCTCGCCACTACTCGGAGTACGGCCGCGAGATCGCCGAGGTCTTCAACGGCCAGAGGACGATGAACGACTTCCTCAAGACCTTCACGGCCAGGGTGAACAACGAGGTCGAGTACGGCGCCTGCCTCCCGTACAAGGGCATGCAGGTGCCGATCAAGCCGTAGGCACCGCAGTGTCCGGAGTGAGACACCGCTCGCTCGGGAGCCCTCGGCGGGCCATTTGGCCCGCCGAGGGCTCCCCGCGTCCCTGACGGCGGTTGCTCGGCCAATCGCACCCGCCGAGACGTACACTCAAGCACGAGGAAGGACAGCAACGTGACCGCAACCAAGACACCGATCGAAGTCGTCGTCAAGGCGCAGCCGCTCACGGCGGAAGCCTTTGCCCCCTACGGCCGCGTCGTCGGCCCAGAGCGCGAGCCGCTGGAGATGAACGAGGGGCAGTTCACCGCCCGCCTGATGACCGTTCACCGCGTGCCGGCGACCATTAGCCGCATCAACCGGCACCTCGACCACAGCCAAATGTTCGTCCCCTTGAGTGGCGACCGCACCGTCCTCGTCGTCGCTCCACCCGACGTGCCGATGGACGGCTTCGACGTGCGCCAGATCGCCGCCTTCGTCACCGACGGCAGGCAGACTGTCATTTTCCACACCGGCACCTGGCACATCGAGCCCCGCGCCCTCGACAAAGAAAGCTGCCAGGTCATCAACGTCCAGACCGACGTCTTCAGAGACCACACCGAGCTGCTCCACCTGGAGGAAGACTGCGGCGTGACGGTGCGCTTGGTGGTCGAATAGCGGTCTTTCGGCTCACCCACTTTTCGTCATGCGGACGTACAGCCGCCCATAGCGCACGCACCCCCGCAAGCGAGACTCCCCGACGGGCACGTAGACCGCTTCGCCATTGGCGGCTTGGATGTAGAGCCGTCCTCGTCTGATGTGGACCAAGGTAGGGACTAGTTCGGCGACGAACGCCTCGTTCACATCGACTTCTTCTGGGAACTCGTTGACCGTCACGCTCCCGTCCGGTTGGCGCCGGAACACGAGTTGTCCACGTAGTCCTCGCGGCGGTCCCCAGCGCGACACCAGGTCGGGATCGAATGCCAGTGTGAAGACCTCGGGCAAATGCTCGCCAGTCACGAGAAGCATTATCGCACGATCCCGTGGACGGTGCTAGTCGTCGATGGCGCAGGGGTGCAGACAGAACTTCCGGGGACCGCCGCCGGTCCGTAGGGGCGTATGGTGATACGCCCGACCGCGGCCCCTGGGCGTATGTCGATACGCCCCTACAGTAAATCTACGCCTCCGGAACTTTGGCCCGCACCCATCGTTCGTGAGCACTTGGGTGCCGGCAAACGACTACGCCGCGGCGTGTGCGGTACACTGCGCCCCGTAGGGCCTCCAGCCGCCGTACGCCATACGCCACATGCATGCCAATCCGTGGACGTTGATTGTGCCGCCCGATGCCCAGGCGCTTGACGCACTCGGCGAGGCCGCAGCCCGCGAACTGGCCGCGTTGGTGTCGCATTGGGAAGCGCAGGACCTGCCCGACGAAGCCTTGCTGGCGCTGGCGGACAGGTTGCTTCCGGTCGCCGCCGATGCCTACCCGCCGCTTTACCTCATCCGCGGCGAACTGCACCAGCGGCTGCGCCGGTGGGACGGCGCCCGTGCCGATTTTTCCGTCGGAGAGCGGTTGGCCACGCGTGCGCGCGAGTGGGAGTTGGTCTTCGCCTTCCGTGCGTACGCGATTGGCCTACTCGCGTTCGAGCAGCCTACCGAGGCAGCGCAGCACATGCATTGCCTCTTCGATACGCTGGGACGGCAGCAGCGCACGCCGGCTTTACGCGCACATGCCGAGCGGCTTGGCTGCCTCGTGCTTGCGGTCGCCGGCCGGCACCTTGACGCCGTGGGACACGCGCGGGCAGCGTTGTCGCTGCTCGACACCGCTCCGCAGACGGGCCTGTGCGCATACCGCCAGGCCGTGCTGCACCATTTCCTGGGCATCTGCGAGACCCACACGCACCAGAGCCCCGCCGTGGCGTGCGGACACTTCGAGGCGGCTGTTGCGCTCTATCGTAGGCTCGGTCGCCAGGCCGATGTCGCCCGGGCGCTCAATGGCCTTGGGTTGCTGCTGCGCCGCATGGGGGATCCGGCGAAGGCGTGCCGGCTGCTCGAGGAGGTGTTGGCCGCGGCGCCGCTCGACGTCACGCGTCGGGCGACGCTGATTAACCTGACGCGCTGCCGGCGCGAGGCCGGCGATTACTGCGGCGCGTATGAGGCGTTACGGGAGGCGCAAGTGCTGCCCGGCGACGTCGCACGGTACGTCGAGGCGGAACTGGCCTGGGAGTGCGGTGTGCTGGCGTTGGTCGTGTCGGTCTACTTGGAGCCGGGGAGTCTGCGACAGGCGGTGACTCGACTCGAAGAGGCCGCATCGCTCGCCGAGGTCCACTGGCCAACGCACCAGGACCAGGTGAGGGCCTCGCTCGCGTTCGGCTACGCTTGCCTGAATCGCCGCCGCGAGGCGCTGTCGACCTGGCGGGCGGTCGAAGCACTGTTCGAGAGCGAACGCGTGCCGGAAGCCCGCCTCATGGCGCAGGTCGCCTTAGCCGCCTGCGTCGCCCAACTCGGCGCCAAACGCGCCGCGCAGGCGCGCTTGCGCCGCCTGCGCCGGTGGGCACGGGAACGCGGCTTGACCGACCTCTGCTACGTGTTGTGCCTCCAGTTTCCGCCGACACGGGACCTGCTCGCGGCGCTGCGGGGACTCCCACCGGCGATCAAGACCCGGCTCACCGCGATCGAGCCGCCTCCGTCACCCCGCGCTAGTCGAAGATCGCCGCTCAAGCTCAGGGCGTCGTAGCGTACCGCGGCTGCCCTCACCCTAACTCTCTCCCAAAGGGGGAGGGAACTGCTCCCCGGCCCCCGGCCCCTGCTCAGAAGCTCGTCATGCGCTCCGTGATCTCCTGGGCCTTCTGCGTGAGCTCATTGACCGACATGCGGCCGGCCTTGGCCTCGGTGAATAACTTGTCGATCTCCGCCCGCGCAGTGAGGCGGGGGCCTTCCCATCCGCCGGTACCCCCCGTCTCTGTTGGACGAGTGATTCTGGCTATCCGTCGCCCTTTGCTGCGCCGCCGGCCCCGTCGGGACCGCCGCTACTTCGTCAGATGCGCGCGCGACCGGCGACGCGTATGCCCGCCGCCGGCCGACATCGCCCCGGCCCAACGCGCCGCCTCGCGCGGATCGACGATCCCCAGGCGCTGTACGTACAGCGGCAGGAACGGCAGCGCCATGCCAAACGCCAGCATCGCCACCGTCTGCGTCGCGCACAGCGTGATGAACGTGCGCCGCCACGCAGGTTCGCCCTTGTGTGGGTCCCGCATAGTAGGACAGGATAACGGGCGGTGTACCATCAACCTAAACCAAGTGCAAAGTGCAAAGTGCAAAGTGAGGCTGCCTGGGGCTTTCACCTTGGCTTTGGTTTAGGGGACACGGACGATGACAACGCCGAAGACTACGACGAAGCAACAGAGCACCGTGAACGCCGTGTCTCGAGCGTTGCGGGATCAGTACGGCTTCCTGCGCGAGATCGTGGCCGAGATGGAACGGTCGGTGCCGTACGCCTCGGCGCTCGTCAGCGGTGCCGATGGCGTACGCCTCACGCTGCGTGACGGCGAGCAGCAGGCGTCGCGCCGCGAGCCGCGCCACGGCATCGTCTTGACGGCGTCCAACGGCGCGTTCATCGAGGAAGAAGCGTCGTCTTCGACCGATCCGGACGATGTGCGGCGCGTCGCCCGCGAGCTGGCCGGGCGCGCCGGCACGCGAGCCAAAGCGCGTGCGAACGGAACAGCGCTGCAGATCGATCCGGGCGACCCGCTCGACGCCGACTTTGCCACGGCGATCGAGCAGGACCCGGCTGCCGTCCCGCTCGCCGACAAGCTGGCGCGCTACGAGGCGCTGCGCCAGAAGGCGCGTGGCCTCGACGCGCGGATCGTGCAGGCGATGCTTCGCTACGCCGACGGGTCCGAGCTCAAGATCTTCGTCAATCGGGCGAAGTTCGTCACCGAAGTGCTGCGCCGCGTTGACCTGTTTGTGCAGATCATCGTGAGCGATGGGACGCAGCGCCGCTACGATTGGCGGCGCATCGGCGGCACCGGCGGACTCGAGCTGCTCGAGCTGTCCGACGCCGACCTCGAGGACCTCCGCGATACCACCGTCGCGCTGCTCACCTCGCGTACCGTCGCGCCGGGTGTCTACGACGTGGTCACCGACCCGGGGGTCACCGGCGTGCTCGCGCACGAGGCGTTCGGGCACGGCGTCGAGACCGACATGTTCCTGAAGCACCGCGCGCGGGGCGCCGAGTACGTCGGCAAGCAGGTCGGCTCGCCGCTGGTGACGATCATGGACGATCCCACGGTGCCGCACGGCTACGGCTCGTACTTCGTCGACGACGAAGGCCAGCCCGCGACGCCGACGTGCATTATCAAGGACGGCATCCTCCAGCGTGGGCTCACCGACCTCAACTCCGCCATGCGCCTGGGCATCCCTCGCTCGGCAAACGGCCGGCGCGAGAGTTTTGAGCGCAAGGCGTACGCGCGCATGTCCAACACGTTCTTCGTGCTTGGGACGCACACGCCCGAGCAGCTCCTGGAAAGTCTGGACAACGGGCTGCTGCTCTGCCAGGTGAGCAGCGGCATGGAGGACCCCAAGGGTTGGGGCATCCAGATCTCGACCCACTACGCGCGCGAGTACCGCGGCGGCAAACCCACCGGCGTGATCTACTCGCCCATCTCGATCACCGGCTACGTGCCCGATCTGCTGCACGACGTCTCGATGGTCGCCAACGATTTCCACCTGCACCCCGGCGGCTGCGGCAAAGGCTGGAAGGAATACATTTCTGTCGGCGATGGCGGGCCCCACCTAAGAACGAGGGTGCGGATCGGCTAAGACAAAGGAATCGACAGCATGTTCGACGAAATCGTGGCCGCCCTCAGCCGTCACTCGGGCGTAAGCGACTGGACGGTGCGCCGCCGCGTGAGCCACGGCGTTCAGCTCTACGCCATCGGACGCGAGATCGAGAGCCTCCGCGCAGTGACTACCGAAACGTACGACCTCGACGTCTTCAACGACCACCCGTTCCCGCGCGGGGACGCGGCGCCCACTGTTGGGGGCTTGCCGGTCACACCTGCTGACGAAAGTGGTGCACCCGCGCCGGCCATCGCCCGCGGCGTCGCCGGGATTCCGCTTGCTCTCGCCGACCGCGGCCGTCTACAGCACCGGATCGACGACGCGGTACTCATGGCGAGCCTCGTCCACAATCCGCCGTACGCGCTGCCGGAACCGGCGGCGTACCCGGATGTGCCGCTCGAAGACCCGTCGCTTTCGCCGGCTCCGGCGATGGAGCGCGCCGCACGCGACTTCGCCGATCAGCTTTGGGGCCTCGTGGATCGTGAAGCGGGCGTGTGCCTCTCCGCGGCCGAGCTGTTCCTGAGGCGTACCGAGATCGAGCTGCGGAACAGCCGGGGCATTCACGCCACGGCGGCGACAACGCGCGTCATGACCGAGTTCGTGTTGCTCGCAGGCGGAGAAGGCAGCGAGGAGGCCGAACACTTCCGGCAGATCGAGGTGCGTCGCATCGGCGATTTGCGGTTAAGCGAGTCAGTGGCCGAAGCCGCCAACTTCGCACGCGATACCCTGCGTGCCGAAACGCCTAAGACGCGCACCGGCGCCGTCGTCCTTACGGGGGATGCGCTCGCCCCGCTCTTCGACGCCTTTACGTTCCAGGCATCGGCCAGCGCGGCGTATAACAAGTTTGCCCGCTTCGAGGTCGGGCAGAACGTCTCCGGCAACCGGCCGCTCGCCGGTGACCCGCTGACACTCCACAGCAACGCGCTGCGGCCGTACGGTCTCGACAGCCACCGCTTCGACGGCGACGGTGTGCCCGGCCGCGACGTCCTGCTCATCGAGCGCGGCGTGCTGCGCGCTCGCCACGCCACGCAGCGCTACGCGCAGTACCTCGGTATACCCGTCACCGGCGAGCCGGGCAACACCGAGGTCGAGCCGGGCACCGCAGCGCTGGCCGACCTCCTGCGCGGCGACGGGCCCGTCTACCACGTCGTCGGGTTCTCGGCGTCCGACGTCGATCCCATCACCGGCGACTTCGGCTCTGAGATCCGCCTGGGCTACGAAATCACACCCCAGGGCGTACGTCCCATCAAAGGCGGCTCGGTCAGCGGTAACGTCTTCGCAGCCTTCGCCGATGCGCGGTTCTCCGCCGAAGTCCTCGAACGCGGTGCCTACCGCGGCCCGAGCGCCATCCGCTTCGCCGCCTTGCGCGTCTCCGGAGAAGCATAGAGAAACGAGTTCACCGCAGAGACGCAGAGATCACGCAGAGAACATAGAGAAGAGATATCCCACAACATCCTCTCTGCGCTCTCTGCGCCCCTCTCTGCGTCTCTGCGGTGAAAACGACATTTCACCGCACATCCGCACGCCGGCCCAAAAAAGCGCGACAGATTTGCGCCGGGAGCGTGGGGCCTTCGTAGATGAGCCCGGTGTAGATTTGCACGAGCGTGGCGCCGGCGTCGAGCTTTTCGAGGGCGTGTTCGGGGCGTGAAATACCGCCGACGCCGGCGATGGGGAGCTTTCCGCCCGTTTCGCGCGCCAGCCAGCGCACGATCTCGGTCGAGCGCAGCCGCAGCGGCTCGCCGCTCAGGCCGCCCGCCTCGGTGCGGCGCGGATCGGTTACGCCCTCGCGCGCGAGCGTCGTGTTCGTGGCGACGATGCCGTCGACGTGCGTGGCGTCAATCGCCTCGAGAACGGCGCCGAGCTGTTCCCAGTCGAGATCGGGCGCTACTTTGACCAACAGTGGCACCCGTCTTCCACCGGTCGAGGCGGCGAGCGAATCGCGCCGCGCCGCGATAGCGCCGAGCAACCGCTCTAGCGCGTCACGCTCTTGCAGACCGCGCAGGCCCGGTGTGTTCGGCGAGCTGACGTTGACGACGGCGTACCCGGCGAGATCGTAGAGCGCGTCGAGCACCGCGACGAAGTCGCGCGCCGCGTCTTCGACCGGCGTGTTTGCGCCCTTGCCCAGGTTGACGCCGAGCACCGCCCCACCCGGCAGCGGGCGCGGCGCCGCGAGCCGCCGGGCACGGGCGCGTGCCGCCCCCTGGTTGGGGAAGCCCATGCGGTTGATCAGCGCGCGGTCTTTGGGCAGGCGGAAGATGCGCGGCTGGGGATGGCCCGGCTGCTCCGCCGGCGTAATCGTCCCGACTTCGACCGCGCCAAATCCGAGCGCGGCGAACGCCGCCGGCGCCTGCGCATTCTTGTCCAATCCCGCGGCGAGCCCCACCGGGCTGGGAAACCGTACGCCGAACGCCTCGACCTCCAGCCGCGGATCGCGCACCGCGTACGCCCGCTCCAGCAGACGCAGCACTACCGGCGAGCGTTGTGCCGCCGCCAGCAGGCGCACCACCAGCGTGTGCGCGTCCTCAGGATCGAGGCGCGAGAGAACGGGCCAAGCGAATGACTGATAGAGGCTCATTCAAGGTTGGTCATTTCCTCTCTGCGCGCGCCAGCGCCTTCCCGTACTGGCGCTCGTAGTACTCGCGGTACGCACCCGACTTGATTCGGCGCCACCAGCTCTCGTGCTCCATGTACCATGCCACCGTCGCCTCGAGCGTGTGGGAGAAATCGTAGGCGCGACGCCAGCCGAGCCGCTCCAGCTTGCGGAAGTCGAGGTTGTAGCGGTAATCGTGACCCGGCCGATCGGGCACAAACTGCATCAGCGCGTGTGGCTTGCCCAGCAGGTCAAGGATGCGCGTCGCGAGCTCGACGGTAGTGACCTCCTCGTCGGCGCCGATGTTGTACGCCTCGCCCGGCACCCCCTGGTGAAGCACCAGGTCGATGGCCGCGGCGTGGTCGTCGACGTAGACGTAGTGCCGCACCGCTCTGCCTTGGCCGTAGATAGGGAGCGGCTTGTCCTCGAGTGCGTTGGTGATGAACAGCGGCGTTGCCTTCTCGGGATACTGATACGGACCGATGGTGTTCTCGCCCCGCGTCACCAGCACCGGCAGCCCAAAGTTGGTGAAGTACGAGAATACGAGCAGCTCGGCGCCCGCCTTGCTCGCGCTGTAGGGGTTGCGCGGCTTGAGCGGCGCATTCTCGGGCGTCGATCCCTCGCCGACGTGGCCGTAGACTTCGTCGGTGCTCACTTGTAGAAAGCGCTTGACGCCTGCTTCCTTGGCGGCGCGCAGCAGCGTGTTCACACCGAGCACGTTGGTGCGCACGAACACGTCCGGATCGAGAATCGAACGGTCCACATGGGTCTCCGCCGCGAAGTTCACCACCGCGTCGGCCTCGGCGATGAGCGGCGCCATCGTCTCGTAGTCGCAGATATCCGCCGGAACGAAGCGGTAGCGCGGACTGTCGTCGATCGGCACCAGGTTCTCCAAGTTCCCCGCGTACGTCAGCTTGTCGACGACGGTGACGCGGGCGTTCGGGTGCCAGGTGAGGTAGTTGCGCGCAAACGCGCTGCCGATGAAGCCGGCGCCGCCGGCGATGACGACGTGGTCGAGCGGTAGTTCCTGAGTCATTGGTCTTTCGATAACGGTATTCAGTATCGCAGGTCCGGCTCGATCTTGGGGCGTAGTGCTGCCCCCTCTGTAACGCACGACGCCTGAGGCGTGCGCCAGGTCTCTGCCTCGGCCCGGTACTATTCCTGAGCAGTCCAAAGTCCCAGGGCCAAAGCATGCCCTGAGCGCAGCCCTGAGCCTGCCGAAGGGGTCCAAGGTCGGCCGCCAGATGCTACGTCCTTTGGACAGGGGACGTTGGACGTTGGACGTTGGACGTTGGACTTGGTTTAGACTTGAAAGCTGTTGTGAGCACCGACGACGTCGTCATTCCCCCACCACTGCCCCAGGTGCCGCCGGCCCCACTCGCGGTCGGTCGCTACGGCGCCAGCCACGTCGAAGCGGAGGACTTCAGCCGCAAGCTTGGCAACTGGGGGAATGCGTCACGCCTGATCGGCGATCGCTGGGAGGCATGCGCTCCCGACCTCCTCCGCCGCCGCCTGCCGTGGTCGCTGCCTCTCGGCGGCGGCCGCCTCATGACTATCGTCGCGGTGCTGGCGCTCGATGCCGATCCGGAGAGCGGTGCCACGCTGCAGCGCGCGGGGGTCTCGGCGCCGGACCTGTTGCTCGTGGGGCGCATGGGCGCGGGCGCGGGCGGCAAGCCCGTCCTGCGCGCCGCCGACTGCAAGGTTTCGCTCGATACCGCCGAGCGCGAGCAGACGGCGCCGGGCCGGCTCCAGAAGACGATTGGCAGAATCAAGGCGGGCTACGGCCGTGTCGCGGATGCCTTGCGTCGCCAGGTCGCGCAGGCGCCGGCAGCCGACCGCCGGTTCGTCGCCGAAGCAATTGAGGCGGCTCTGGCCGATGACTGGAACGCGCTCGTCGCGGGAGAGGGGCTCTTCGTTGCACCGGACAACGGCTTCAATCGCTGGTTCCTGGGGCAGCTCGAGACGCGACGCCGTACCGGCGTGCCGCTGGGACGCCTCCCTACCTCGGGGCCACGCCGGGCGGCCTCAGAGGTGCGCGGCCCGGTAAACCCCGCGGTTGCCGTCAGGTTGGAGCTACCGGCGCACCTCGAGCCGATCACCGCCGAAGCGTTTCTCGGGGGCCTGCCCGGCTGGCCCGAAGCCGGATTCGTCGCCGCGCTCGACCGAGTCGCGCTCGAGGCCGTCGACCTCGCCGTCGCCGAGCGGTCCTGGCGCGCCGGTGCTGGGTTGCGGGGGGCGATCCTCGCGCTCCGGCGGGCACTCTTCCATGCGCTGGACGACCGTGCCGGGGCGGGAGGCCGGCCGCGCGACGTCACGAGCACGCTGCGCCGCATCGTTCGGCGCACCTACGCGCGCGACTCGGCCGGCCTCATCTCTGCGATTGCTCATCTGGTTGCCCGCCGCCGTCCGCTGTGGGACCGCGAGGCGGCGCTCCTCCGCCCACCGGTGTCCTACACGCAATGGGTGCTCTGGCTCGCCCAGTCCCAGGTGGGAAACGAGGCTTCGCCTGACGAGCAGGTGGAAAACGAAGAGCCGGCGGTAGGGGCGCGATTCATCGCGCCCGCCGGCGGCGATGCGGACGCTCAACCATCCACGCCCTCGTTACCCTCGTCCCTCTCGCCACGAGCCCTATACAAGGAGATGTCGGCGCGCCACCGGCGGCGGGTGCTCGCCGCCGCGGCCGGGCGAGCGAGCGAGGCGGGCGACGAGGAAGCCCTCCTGCGCGAGCTGGAGGCCAAGGTCGAAGAATGGCGCGAGGCGTCCCGAGCCGATGCGGCGGACTTTGCCGGCTCGCTCCAGGCGGTTGGCCAGACGAAGGACGAATGACCAGCGACGAAGGTCCTTCGCCGTTGGTCCACTTTCGTCCACCGCCGACGCAGCGTGACCGGCGCGCTAAACGTCGAGCACGACGTGGCCGTAGACGTCGATCACGCGGGTGCGGCCGATCTGCATCTCACGCGGGCGGGCGCCGTACCCCAGGTGCGTGTGGCCGTGCAGGAAGAACCGCGGCTGGTACTTGAGAATCAAACTGCGCAGGGTTTCGAATCCCCGGTGCGGCAAATCGGCCATCTCCCAGTTGCGCCGCTCGGGCTCGACGTAACACGACTGGCCGAGGTTGGCCGGCGGCGTGCCCGCCGGCGGATCGATACAGAGACACCGTTTCTCCGGCAGCGGGCACATGCGCGGCGCGCTGTGCGCCATCATCACGTCGACGCCGCCGGACTGGCGCAGCGTCCAACGGGCCCAGAACGCCTTCCACCACATCTGCCGCTCGGTGTACTGCGCCGGACCGCCGTTGTACCACCGGCTGCCCTCGAGCCCAAAGAACCGCACGCCGTTGAACGTCTCCACCCGATCATGCAAGTTCACGCAGCCGCTGGGTGGCGTCTCCTCGTACATCGTATCGTGGTTGCCGCGGACGTAAAAGCACGGAACGTTGAACACCGAGACGAGATAGTCGAGGTAGCTGGGCTTGAGATCGCCGCACGAGACGATCAGCTCGACGCCGACCGTTTGCCAGCGGCTTGCGTTGTAGTGCTCGTACAGCGTGCGGTCTACCGTATCGGCTACCGCGAGGATTCTCACCACAGGCGCGCTCGGCTCGATGTGTGTCGGTGATTGCTGCTTGTTGCTGGCCGGCCGGTGGTGCCGGTCTCCGGTCAGTGTCTGACGGAGAAGCCGGAGAACTCACCCGAGGCCGGTTCCCGCGAGACGTCAACCCGCTCGACGTAGGCGCCAGGAGGTCCCTGACGTACCGCGCCGACGAGGCGCTCCAGCGACGGCCGATCGCCCTCGGCGACGACCTCCACCCGACGCCCGTTAGGACAGTTGCGTACGTAACCGGAAAGGCGCAGCCGCCTCGCCTCCGTCTGGACGAAGTAGCGAAAGCCCACGCCCTGCACGCGGCCATGTACGGTCGCAGCCAACCGTTCGTTCACCTGGCTCCCCGCAACGCCCTCTCTCCGCAGTATACGCGGCGCGCCCACGCGGTGCCATGCCAGAAGGTGCTGGCGCTTGTTCCGGGGGCCGCGGCTGCCCTCACCCCTTCGGCTGCGCTCAGGGCAGGCTCCGCCCTCTCCCAAAGGGAGAGGGAACGAGGGCCACGGCTTGCCGGTTGCCGGAACACTTGCGGGCGTCCCATGACAGAGTGCAGCGTGCAATGTGCAGCGTGTAAAGTGGGCTGTCTTCGCGGCGACGGTTTGCCGTGGAGCCGCAACTCACTCACGTTGCACGCTGCACCCTGCACCAAAGGAGACGTCATGCCCATCCCCCAGCCTGCGCCAACGCCCGGCAAGACCGACTGGGTTGTCCACGATCGCCTTGGCCTGTTCATCCACTGGGGCATCTACAGCCTCGCCGCGCGACACGAATGGGTAAGAAACCGCGAGCGTATCTCCAACGCCGACTACCAGAAGTACTTCGATCACTTCGATCCCGACCTCTACGACCCCAGGCAGTGGGCGCGGGCTGCCAAAGGCGCCGGGATGAAGTACGCCGTCATCACGTCCAAGCACCATGATGGCTTCTGCCTGTTCGACAGCAAGCTCACCGATTACAAGGCGACGAATACCCCCGCCGGCCGCGACCTGCTCGCGCCGTGGGTCGAGGCCTTTCGCGCCGAAGGTCTCAAGGTCGGCTTCTACTACTCGCTCATCGACTGGCACCACCCCGAATTCCCCATCGACGGGCTGCACCCGCAGCGCGACGACGTCGAGTTTCGTGAGGCGAACAGGGATCGCGACATCCGTAAGTACGCCGCGTACCTGCACGGCCAGGTACGCGAAATCCTGAGCCTGTATGGCACGATCGACGTCCTTTGGCTCGACTTCTCCTACTCGAGCCGTGACTGGGGCTGGTCGCGCGGCAAGGGCAAGGAGGATTGGCAAAGCGAGCGGCTCATCGAGCTCGTGCGCGAGCTCCAGCCCGACGTTATCGTCAATAACCGCACCGAGGTCGAGCAGGACTTCCATACGCCGGAGCAGTTTCAGCCGCGCGGCTGGCTGCACGTGAACGGCCGGCCGGTCATCTGGGAGGCGTGCCAGACGCTCAACGGCTCGTGGGGCTATGACCGCGACAATCTCGACTGGAAGCCACCCAAGATGCTCGTCCAGATGCTGATCGACGGCGTCTCGAAGGGCGGGAACCTGCTCCTGAACGTCGGCCCGACCGCGCGTGGTGAGTTCGACCCACGCGCGCTCTGGACGCTCGAGCAGATCGGCGAATGGATGCGGTTGCACTCGCGTGCGATCTACGGCTGCACGCAGGCCGAGTTCACCCCGCCTCTAGACTGCCGCTATACCTACAACCCGCAGACCAACCGGCTCTATCTTCACCTCTTCGCCTGGCCGTTCAAGCACGTCCACCTCGACGGCCTCGCCGGCAAGGTGGCCTACGCCCAGCTCCTCAACGACGCCTCCGAGCTTCGCTTCTCGGACTTCACTCAGCACGACCGCTACCCCACCTCGGATCCCAACGCCCTCACCCTCCAGCTCCCCATCCGGCAGCCCGACGTCGAAGTTCCGGTGATCGAGCTGTTCTTGAAAGAGTAGGGTCAAGAGACGGGGGCCAGGGGCCAGGGACCAGGGATCAGGGGCCGAGACACGAGAGGCCGCACCGAGCCTACTACCTACTTCTTCTTGCCTCGTCCTTCTTGCCTTGGCGCCGGGGCAGACCGTGCTTCCTGGCCCGGCGCCAGCGTTGCCTGCGTGGGCGTCGTCGGTCTCGGCGTCGCCGTCGCCTGCGCGCCCGCTTCCGCAACCGTCGGCGTCGGGGAGCGGCTACCTGACTGCTGTTGCGGCTGTTGCGGCTGTTGCGGCGCCGACTGGGTTGCCGGCGTCGACGTGGCCGCCGGCGCCCGGCGTCCGGCGGCGTTGGTCGCGGCCGCCGCGACGATCGCCGTGGCCGTGGATGCGACCCGCACGCGTAGCTCCTCGACCGACGGCGACGGGGTAAACGCCGGCCGCACCGGTGTTTCGGTCGGCGTTACCGAGGCCGGCGTGGGCGTCGGCGTCGGCGTCGGCCGCTCGCACTTCTCCAGCTTGGCCAGATCGGCTGCGACAAAGAGGTCTTCGATCTTCTCTTCCGGGCACCCTTCCGTCCACAGCTTGCCGGAATCCCTGGCGATCGCCGCCCGCTGCAGCCCCGGTGGTGGGCGCAGCGGATCGACGGGCAGCGGCTGGAGGGCGAACTCCATGAAGTCGTGCCAGATGGGGGCGGCCCCAGTGAGGCCGGTCGTCCCCCGCATGGGCGAGTTGTCGGCGTTGCCCACCCACACGCCCACGACGAGCTGGCTGGTGTAGCCCACCGTCCAATTGTCCCGGAAGTCGTCGGTCGTCCCCGTCTTCACCGCCGCCGGTCGGGAGAGCCGCAGCGGACTGGTGGCCCCAAACGCCGGCGTCCGGGCTGCGTTGTCCGACAGGATGCTGGTGAGCAGGTACGCGTGCCGCGCGTCGGCCACCGGCTGCGGCTGCGGCCCCGGCCACTCGTCGAGGACGTTGCCCCGTGTATCGGATACTTTGAGGATCGAGACCGGCTCGACCCGCCGGCCGCCGTTGGCCAGCACCCCGTAGGCGCTGGTCAGCTCGAGCAGGCGGACCTCGCCGCCGCCCAGCGTGAGGGCCAGGCCGTAGCGACGCGGGTCGGTCAACGTCGTGATCCCCAGGCGTTTGGCCAGGTCCATCATCGCCGGCACGCCGGCGAACTGCAGCGCCTTGACCGCGGGAATGTTGTACGAGTTGGCCAGCGCGGTGCGCACCGTGACGGGGCCGTGGAAGCGCCCGTCGTAGTTGCGGGGCCGGTACGGTGGATTGCCGGGGAAGGTGGTCTCGACGTCGTCGATGATGGTGGCCGGTGTCCAGCCCTGCTGCAGCGCGGCGAGGTAGGTGATCGGCTTGATCGAGGAGCCGGGCTGGCGGGGCGCGAGGGCGACGTTGACCTCCCCTTGAATGGCTTTGTCGGCGTAGTCGGCGCTGCCGACCATGGCCAGGATCTCGCCGGTGGCGGGATTGAGCGCCACCAGCGCACCGTTGCCGGCGTTGAAGCGGGCCAGACCGGCCACGTGCCGGCGCAAGATCTGCTCGGCCGCCTCCTGCAGCCGGATATCGAGCGTCGTCGTCACCTCGAGTCCGCGCTCGAAGAGGCTTCGCTGGCCGTACTTGGGATTGTTCTCGAACTGGTTGCGGATCCAGAGCACGAAGTGCGGCGCCTTGAGCTCGGCGTACTGCTTGTCGTTGTACTGCAATGGCTTGGCGGCGGCCGCTTTGGCCTCGTTCGGAGAAAGAAAGCCCTGCCGGGCCATCAGGTCGAGCACGCGCTGCTGTTCCGCCTTTGCGGCAGGCTCGTTTTCGAAGGGATTGGTCGTCGAAGGCGAGCGGATCAGGCCGGCGAGCAGCGCCGCCTCGGCCACGTCGAGCTCCTGCACGGACTTGCCGAAATACGCCTCGGCGGCGGCCTGGACGCCGTACGCTTGGTTCCCGAAGTAGACGCTGTTGAGGTAGAGCTCGAGGATCCTGTCCTTGGAGTAGCGCCGGGAGATGTCGATCGCCAGCACTGCCTCGCGAACCTTGCGCGAGAGCGTCTTCTCGTCGCTGAGCAGCGTATTCTTCACGAGTTGCTGCGTGATCGTGCTGCCGCCGCTCAGGCGCTCGCCGCGGCTGGCGACGTTATCCCGGAATGCGCGGGCGATGCCCTGTACGTCGATGCCGGGATTGTGGTAAAACCGTGCGTCTTCGGCCGCCAGGAACGCGTTCTTCACGTGCTCCGGGATTTCCTGGATCGGCACCGACGTCCGGCGGCCCTTGTTCGGATCGTACACCTCGTAGAGCAACACGCCGTTGCGATCGTAGATCTTGCTGCTCTGAAACTGAATGCGTTCGGTGATCCGTTCCGGCGACGGCAGATCGCGCGAGACGTAGGCGTACGCCGCCACGGCGCCGATGCCCCCCAGCACCGCCGCGCCGGCCAGCGCAATGACCAGCATGAGCAACACGCGGGCACACCTTCTCACTGCGCGCGCCGGTCTCGTCACCGTGTGCTTCATCCGTAGTGTCACCCATCTGCGCCGCCGGCCACATGATGAGCATGTGATCGCCATCGTCGCATTCGCTGTCGGTGATGCGTCCAACCGGCCGCAAGATGCAAGATGTGCGCCAGTGAGGATAGTTGTCGGTAGTCGGTAGTCGGTTGCTCGCCGCGCTCGCCCGGGTTGGGGTAGGGGGCAACTGACTACTGACTACTGACTACCGACAACTACAATTTGGACATGGAGACGAGCGAATGACGACGGCCGCGATGGATGCGCTGGTACTGACCGCGCCTGGGCAGGTGGAGAACCGGCGGTGGGGAAAGCCACCGGCGCCGGAAGGGGAAGACGTGCTGGTGCGGGTGATCCGCGCGGGGATCTGCGGATCGGAGCTGGAAGGGGTGGCGACCAAAAGCCCGCGGCGAGTGCCGCCGCTCATCATGGGGCACGAGTTCGCCGGCCGGATCGAGGCGGTCGGGCCGGAGGCCGCGGCCGCCGGCTGGCGGGTGGGCGAGCGCGTCGTCCCCAATCCGTTGATGCCCTGCGGTCGCTGCCGCACCTGCGCGCGGGGGCTGACCAACGCCTGCCCCAACCGCACGCTGTTGGGCCTGCACCGGCACGGCGGGCACACCGAATGGGTGCTGGTTAACGCCCGCCAGTTGCACCGCATCCCCGACTCGTTGAGCGACGAGGCCGCTGCCATGGCCGAGCCGCTCGCCGTCGCCGTTCACGGGGTACGCCTGCTCGGCGGCAGCGCCGTGCTACCGCGCGCGGTGGCGATCTACGGCGCGGGCACGATTGGTCTGCTCGCGCTCCAGGCGGCGCGGCTGGCCGGAGCGACGACGACACTCGTGTTCGACGTCGACGAAGAACGGCTCGCAGTCGCGCGCCGGCTGCGTGCGACACGGGCGCTCGATCCCCGCTCGGAAGCCGGCGCCGGGGAGGGCCTGGAGCGCACCGCGGCGTCGCTCACCGATGGTGATGGATTCGACGGCGCGATCGACGCCGTCGGGCGGGGTGACACGCGCGCCGGCACGCTCAAGCTGATACGCCCCGGCGGCACCGTCGTCTGGGTTGGCTCGGCGCAGGACGAGGTGCCCGTGCGCGGTATGGAGCTGCTGCTCGGGGAAAAGCGCATCCAGGGGGCGTATGCGTACACCGACGACGACTTCAAGACGGCGCTTGGCCTGCTCGCTGCCGGTCGTGTCGAAACCGCGAGCTGGAGCGCCGTCTTCCCCCTGCGCGAAGGAGCGCAGGTGTTCGAGCGGCTCCTGACTCACCAGGAACCGGCGATCAAGGCGCTGCTGGCGCCGTGAAGCGTGAAACGTGGAACGTGAAGCGTGAGTCTGTCAAGCAGCGGCGGTCTGTGACCGTGGCCCGGTCCCGCACGATGCCACACCGTAGTTCACGTTTCACGCGTCACGTTTCACGCTCCACGGACTAGTAATCCATGGTCTCCAAAGCAGAACGAGCCGAGCGCCGCCGGCTGATGATTCTCGCTGGGCTGAGTGTCTTTGGGCTTGGCGCCGGTGCAGTGCACCTCGCGCAATCTGCGGGCCGGCGGGCCGGCTCAGGCCTAAAGCAAGTGCAACGTGCAACGTGCAACGTGCAAAGTGAGGACGCCTGCGGGTCCCATCTTGGCTTTGGTGTAGACGAGGTGGACTCTGCGCTGCGCGCTGATCCGGCGAGGGCAGCGGCGTTCCAGGTGCGGGCGTTCCTGGTCGCCACGGGCGTCTTTGCTGCCCCGGAATCGGGGCAGGCGCCGGCCGAGTTCGCCGCGTCGCAGGAGGCCGCCGCCGCGGCCGGCGCGCCGCTGGCACACACCATCTGGACGGACGCAGATTCGTTCGAACGAGATGGATGGAGCGCACTGATCCAGGCCGGCCGCATTCCGGTGAGCCGTCCACCGGCGATCGACTTCATGCGCGAGGTCGCCGTCTTGATCTGGCCGGTGAGCGGCCGG
This sequence comes from Chloroflexota bacterium, assembly GCA_016199265.1. GTDB lineage: Bacteria > Chloroflexota > UBA11872 > UBA12225 > UBA12225 > JACQGX01. The sequence continues at coordinate 21,723 of JACQGX010000169.1, forward strand.
GCGCCTGAAGCCCTGCTCCAGGCACACGGGCTCTTGCTCCGTGGCGCCGCGCTGCGCTGCGGCAGCACGGCGTTGAGTTGCGCGTCGGTGCGAGCGTGGATGGCGCCGTACCGCGCCCACCGGCGGGTGCGACCACCGTCCTGCCGTACGCGCTGGCCACCGTGCCCCGCAGCCAGTGGCCCCTTCCCGTCCCGCCGCCCGTCGTCCCGCCCCTCGTGGTCACCCTAGCCGACTGACTGCAGCGACATCGATTCGCAGACCGCCACCCCCTTGTCCCGCTGGTCCCCCTCACCCAAGCTGCGGTCGTCGCTCAAACAGCAGCGCAGGACCGTTGTCGTTACGTTTCGTTGCCAGACTGGCGCGAGAATTGTTCGGCTTCGACCCGCTGCGGAAACACGGGCCGGGTATAACTGGTACGCATTATGCAATGTGCCCTGTTGGGTAGTTGTCAATTCATCGCACGACAACTCGCGAAAGGGAGATCGCGCGCTGGAGCGTGGGGGGCGCGGCGGGGGGATTGGCGCGCAGCGGAATGCCGATGCCGAAGTGTGAACATTTAGGGACAGCAGGCGCCACGGGAGTCTCAGACGTCCCAGCCGCTAGGACGATTCTGATCGTGGAAGATGATCCGGCGACGGCGCTCACGATTCATGATTTGATGGAGCTCGGCGGGTACGAGATCCACCGCGCCGCGACCGCGGGTCAGGCGCGGGCGCTGCTCGATCACGTCCGCCCCGACCTGATCATTCTCGACCTCGTTCTGCCGGACGCCGATGGCCTGGCGCTCTGCGGCGAGTTCAAGACGCGCCTCAAGGGCGTGCCGGTCATCATTTGCAGCGCGAACCACCAGGCGCGCGAGCACGTGCTCCGCCCGCAGAACGGCGCCGACGAATTCGTCGCCAAGCCGTTCGACATCGCCGAGCTCGAGTCGCGCGTCGCTGCGCTCCAGCCTGACACGACGCAGGCGGCGTAAGTGGTGCTCACCACCTGATCACGTGAGCGCGGCGAGCCACTGCCGGCTGCCCGCTCACATCGGCTTGGGCAACTGCTCTTCGCCACGGGTTTCGCGCTGCACCGTCGGACGAATCGCCAGCTCGTCGATCGTCGCTCGATGGGGGAGCGTGGCGACGAGGAGGATCGCGGCGGCGACGTCTTCCGGCTGAAGCATGGCGGCGCGCGCTTCATCGGACGGCACGACGGGCCGCTGGTCGATAATCGGCGTATCGACTTCGCCGGGGAACACCGAGCAGGCCCGGATGTTAAACGGCCGCTCCTCGGCATTGATCGACTGTGTCAGCGAATGCTGCCCGGCTTTCGACGCGCTATAGGCCACGCCCGAGATGACGCCGGCGCGCTTCCCCGCCATCGAGACGAGATTAATGATCGTGCCCGAGCGCTGGCGGCGCATCGTCTCCAGCGCCTTTCGAGCGCAGTAGAAGCTGCCGGACAGATTGATCGCGATCACCCGCTGCCAGTCTTCGATCGAAATATCGTGAATGTTGCGCCGCTTGGTGTTGATGCCGGCGTTGTTGAGCAGGACGTCGACGCGCCCCCACTGCCCGACGACACGGTCGAAGAGCTGATCCGCGTCCGCCGGGTTGGACACGTCGCCGGCGACGACGAGCGCCTCGCCGCCGGTCCGCCGGATCTCTTCGGCTGCGTGCTCGAGCGGCTCGGCCCGCCGGCCGGAGAGCGCGACGCGCGCGCCCACCGCGGCGAACGCGATCGCCGCGGCGCGTCCAATGCCGGTCCCTGCCCCGGTGACGACGGCTACTTGGCCGGCGAGTGCTGGTGGCTCGCTTCCATGCTCACTCATTGACGGTTGCTGCTCCCTATCGGTGCTCTGCGCATCCGCCAATGATACGACCCGACTCAGCCGGCCGGAGCCGGTTTGGTGCAGGCAAACGTTCCGGAGGGGGCAGCGTTCTTATAGGGGCGTATCGAGATACGCCCTACTGCCAGGGGCGGTCCCCGGAGCTTCTGCCTGCACCGGAGCCGGTCTACGCCGGTTTGAGCCCCGTGCCGGTCACACGTCGCGGCACGGGCCATGCATTCCGATAGTACGTGATGGCGAGTTCGTTCGTAGTCTATCTGACTGGAAGCGGTGCGGCGCGGACGCGGGACGTGGCGACGCACCGGTCTCTTGGCGCGCCGCGTGTCGCGTCGACCCCGAGCACGCGGCCGCGCGAGCTGCGTGAACGGGCCGGTGCCGACGTACAGCCACGAGTGCTCGTCGTCGAAGACGACGTACCGATCCGCTTGCTGGTGCGCGAGGTGCTGACGGATGAGGGGTACATCGTCAAAGATGCGCCGAACGGGGCGGCCGCACTCGACGTGCTCGACGGGTGGACGCCGCACGTGATCTTGCTGGACATGCGTATGCCCGTCATGGACGGCTGGCAGTTCCTCGAGGCGTACCGCCGGCGATCGGGCCCGCATGCGCCCGTCGTCGTCTGTACGGCCGCGGTCGATCCGGCGAAACGCGCGGCCGCGGTGCAGGCGGATGACGTTCTGTCCAAGCCCTTCGACGTCGACCAACTGGTTGAGATTGTCGAAACGTACGCTCGACGGGCCGGGCGGCGCAAATCCGGCGCTCAGCGGCCTTCGAGCCGCGCCGCCTGAATGACCAGCCGCGCACACGACCGGCCCGAGGCAGTTTCACAAGTCTGATACGAAACCGTCTTCGTCGGCAGCGCCGCGCGGGTGTCGTCACGCTTCGCTGGTCGCGACGACCACCGTCGCATCGTCGGCCGGCCGGGCCCAACGCTCGAGAATTTCGCCGGCAATCGCCCGCGGATCGGGCGCGGGCGCAGCGTGAGGCGTGGCGCTCGACAGGCCGCTGGGCAGCCATGGCGCCAGCGTCGCGAGCGCCTTGAGATCAAAGCGGACGCTGATGCCATCGGTGTGCAGCACGAGCAGCCAGGCGGGGGACAGGTCGAAGGCGACCGGCCGGAACGTGGGCAGCGCGACGCCGGCGATGCCCCGGAAGCTGATCGGCCGCTGCTGCCGGCCCTCTTGCCACAGGCGCGCTTCGACGTTGCCGACCCCCGCATACGTCAGGCGGCGCGCCGCCGTATCGATCTGCGCGATTGAAATCGCCGCACCGCGCGTGCCGCGCAGCGCTTCGTGGCATACTCGTATCGCCTCCACCACGTCCATGCCCGGTACCGCCTCCAGTGCCCCCACCGCGGCCGCCGCGGCCGCCGCCGCGGCGGGTCCGTGCCCGAGCCCGTCGACAACGCCGATGCGGCACACGTCGCCGTGCCAAGCAACCGACCAGGCGTCCCCGTTCGTGCTCTCACCGGGGTACGGCCGAGTCGCCGCCGCAACACGCAATCGCTCGTGGGCTCCGGACGGCACGCTTTCAGGCCGCACGATCGCCTGCTATGTGTGCCCGCATCCCCGCTCGCTCTTCCTCACCCACTTGCACGCGCGCACGCGCGTGCCGCTGGCATCGGACACAATCGCAAATTCGTCCATCAGCCGCCGTACGGCGCCGAGCCCGCCTCCGAGCCCGCCTCCGGTGCTGGAACCGTTGGCCATCGCCTGATCGACGTCTGCAATTCCTGGGCCGTCATCGCGGCTTTCGACCAACACCCGGGCGCCTCGCTCGTCTTGCATGGTGGAAAGCGTTATCTCGCCGCCGCGAGCGTATCTGATCAAGTTTGTGCCAAGCTCGGAAACCGCCAACACCACCATCTCGGCGCCGTTCCGGTCGAGCCCAAGATCCGTCGCCAGGCGCCGCGCCGCGCGCCGCGCGCGCTGCACGTCGACGTCGACACGGATCCGAATACGCTCCACTGCTACCGATTCCTCTTCCGATTCCATTTCCGAATCGTCACTGTCGTGCCCCGGCCCGGCGCCGTATCGATCTCCATTTCGTCCACGAGGCGCCTGGTGCCCGGGAGGCCCATGCCCAGGCCGGTGCCGGACGAGTAACCGTCGCGCATCGCCAGCTCGACGTCGGCGATGCCCGGCCCGCGGTCGGCGACGACAATCTCGATTCCGGTGCCGCGCGGTGCCCCCTCGAGCGGCCGAATGTAGGCGTCGCCGGTGGCGGCGTATCGCACGACGTTGCGCGTCAGCTCGGATACCGCCGTCGCGATTCGGCTTTGGTCGAGCAGCCCGAACCCCAGCCGCTTCGCCAGCGCGCGCGCGCATTGCCGCGCGGCGACGATATCGTCTTCGCCCCGGATGGGAATGTGCTCGTCAGCGCCGACCATCGTTGCGGCCATTACGGCTCCCGGCGCGCGCCGGGAGTAGACGCGCGTTCTCCTCTCCCTGTAGCCGCTGTAGCCGCTGTAGCCGCCGGAGCAGCGCCATGCCCTTTTCCGGATTGAGCGCCGTCCTTACGCCTTTGAGCTCGAGCCCGAGCTCGACCAGCGTGATCGCGACCGCCGGCTGAATGCCGGTGATGACCGTCACCGCCCCCAGCAGGCGTGTTGACGCGGCGACCTCGCCAAGGAGGCGCCCGAGAAACGAATCGACCGTCTCGACGGCAGAGAGGTCGAGGAGGACGCCCCGCGCCCCCGTCCGCTCGACCGCGGCGCTGAGCTCGGTCTGGAGCGTCAGCGCATCCGAATCGCGCAGCTCGTCCTGCACGGTGGCGATCAGCGTTTCGCCCACCTTGATAATTGGAACTCGAGCCATTTAGCCCGTCGCCGTCTCCGTGCCCACGCCTGTCGCATCGCCCCGGGCGGCGCCGCGGACCGGCACGACCTCCAACCCCAGGCGCGCGAACGACCACTCGAGCCCCTTGGCCAGCGTCGTACGCGTGACGACGCCCGAAATATCGATGCCCAGATGCACCATCGTCAGCGCGGTACGCGTCGAGATGCCGACGATCAACACCTCGGCGCCGAGCAGCCGCGCGACGGCGACCGTCTCGAGCAGGTGCTTGGCCACTACCGTATCGACGACCGGCACCGCCGTGATGTCGAGGATCACGATTTCTGAGCCCGTCTGCACGATGCGCTCGAGCAGGATTTCATTCATCTCCTGCGTGCGCGCCGTATCCAGGCTGCCGACGATGGGGAGCGCCAGGATCCCCTGCCACACCTGGATCACCGGTGTTTGCAGCTCGAGAATCGTCCGGCGCTGCTCCTCGAGCAGCGCCGCCTGGCTCGCCGTCGTCTGAAGATCGGCGACGTTCCGCTCCTCGGTCCGATCAGGTCGGGATGCCGGCTTTGCCTGTCCCACGTACGCACCTACCTCCGTTTTCTGCTCCCGCATCCATCGTTGTTTCCCCTCACCCCCGGCTCCCTCGTACCCGCCGGTAGCTCGACACGAAACGTGCTGCCGTGCTCCGGCTCGCTCGTGACATGCACTCGGCCGCCGTGCGCGGTGACGAACTGCTGCACGAGCGAGAGGCCGAGGCCCAGGCCCTGCGCGCCGCTGCGCCGCGCCTCCGGCGTGCGGTAGAACTTCTCGAAGATCCGGTGCCGCTGCTCCGGCGTCATGCCGATGCCGGTGTCCTGTACTTCCACCCAGGCGACGTCGCCGCCCACGCCGTGCCGCACCCGCACCGTCCCACCCGACGGCGTGTACCGGATCGCGTTAGAGAGCAGATTGCCGAAGACACTGAGCAGGGCACCGCCATCGCCGTTTACCGGCACGTCGCGCGGTTCGCGATCCCACTCCAGTGACAGGCTCTTGCCGACCGCGGCCGGCCGTGCCCAGCGGCACGCCTGTGCCACAATGGCGACGAGGTCTTGCGGCGAGCGTTCCAGTTGCGGGGGCTCACCCCGGCTCGCTTCCACCAAGTCGCCGGTCAACCGCGAAAGACGGTCGATCGCCTCCCGCGCCGCTTCCAGCAGCGGCGGAAGTCGCTGTACCTGACCCCGTGTCAGCGAACGCACCGCCAGGTCGACGTTGCCCTTGGCGGCCGTGAGCGGCGTGCGTAACTCGTGGGCGACCACGGCCAGCAGATCGGCCTTCTCCTTCGCTGCCTGCTCGGCCTCTTCGCGCCGCTGGCGTTCCAGCTCGCGCCGCGTTTCGGCCTCGCGACCCAGCTCGTTAAGCCTCAGATCCAGATACTGCTTGTACTGGACGCCAAAGGCAATCATCACCTCGAGCAAGAAGTGGTAGCTGTCGCCGACGGCGTGCAGCCGCTCCCGGTACGACCGGCCGGTCTGGAGCGCTTCGAACGCCTCGAAGTGCAGCGCGACGATCTCCTCGGGCCCCAGGCCGGATTCGACGAGCGCCTGGCTCAACACCGAAGCGCGGTAGAGTGCCCGCTCGTCGTGTGTCGAGAGGTAGTCGCGGAGTGTCACGCCGTAGGCCGATGCGGGATCGGCCGGCGCTCCATTGCCGTGAGCCTCGCCTGGATTGGTCGCGGCCGCCGGCCCAGAGTCGTCGAAACTTGCCATTTGCGAGCGCTTTCGCGACTTGAATTATGTCACATCGGTGTCGCTGCACATGGCCACCGGTCGCCCTTGGAGAGACTCTGTCACAAGATTGACACGCACGGTGGCACACCGCTACCTGCGCTCTGGTACACCTCACGCGCGGCACTGTGTCCTGTTGTTTGCTCGACCATGCGCCCGCTGCCCACGCAACCGTTGCCGGCTATCGGACGTTCCGGCGCCGAAAGGACGTGCGCTCATGCGCGGCCGCGGTCTTCTGTAAGTCTACCGGTCTGTAGCTCGGGCGCATCGTCTTGTGAGGGCGCATCGACGTGCGCCCGGTCGCGGATCGGCCGCACGTCGATGCGCCCTCACAAGGCAAAGACATCACCGGGCGTCCGCGTGAGCTTGAAGTGCAACCATGACTCGTATCGACGCAGAGGTAATCGTACCGGCACACCCGCTGGACGTGTGGCCCTTACTCTCAGAGCACGAACGCTGGCCGGCCTGGAACGCGCCGGTGGGTGGCAAACTGCGCCTGGCGAGCGCCGAGCTGCTTGCCGGGCCGCCCGACCGGGTCGGCGCCGTCCGAGAGGGGACGGTCATTTTGGCTCGCGTGCCGCTGCTGGGCACCCGGACGGTTGGCTGGGCCGGTTGCACCACCGATATCGCGTGCCCATGGACGGTCGAGTTCGAAGCGGCCGGCCGGCGTGGCGCTTGGCGATGGCGCCTCCGTATCTGGCTGCTCGAGCACGGGGATGACCAGTGCCGCGTGCGCTGCCGGCTCGAGTATGCGGCGCCCGCTCTCTGGCTGCGCGTGGTTGACGCGCTCATAGTGCGCCGCGAGGTCGCCGGCTGCCTGGACGGCGTACTGCGCGGCCTCGCCGGTTCACTCGCCGTCGAAGTGCCGGCGGCGATCGACGAGCTCGCCCACGATGCGCTGTTCGAGCCCGGAACGACCGACTCGCCCGAGCCGATCGCCGAAGATGCGTCGGTGGGTGCTCCGGAGGCCACGGTCGCGGCGTGACGCCAGCCCGTAGAATCAGTGCCGCTACGGAGCGAAAAAGATGATAGCCAAGCTCACACCGGAACAACTTGAAGAACTGCGCGCCATCGACAGCCCGACCATCGCCAATGCCATCGAGTATTTCAAGGTGCGCCCTCGCGTGAGCGGTTACGCCGGCGCGCAAGTCAAATGCCTGATCCCCGGACTCGGCAGCATGCTCGGCTACGCCGTCACGTGCAAAGGAGACAGTACCACCGAAGGCAAAGACCGCCGCGAGCACACCGAGCTCTACCGGGCGATTGCCGCGCTGCAGCCGCTGCCGGCCATCGTCGTCATCGGCGATGATGGCGATCCGGCAAAGATCGACCTCTCGTGCCACGCCGGCGAGATGATGGCGACGACGATGAAGCGCGTCGGTGCCGCCGGCCTCGTGACCAACGGCGGCCTGCGCGACATCCACGAGGTCACGGCGCTCGGCAACTTCCACTACTTTGGGCGCGGCCTCGTCGTCGCCCACGGGCAGCCATGCATCTACGACGTCGGCGTCACTGTCAACATCGCCGGCATGGAGGTCAAGCCCGGCGACCTCCTGCACGGCGATGAGAACGGCGTCACCGTCATCTCGGCCGAGATCGCCGACAAAGTCGCCGCGCAAGCCATGGAAGTGCGGGCCGCTGAGCACAAGCGCCTGCGCGACATCCTCAGCCCGGACTTCCACAAGCAGTTCGAGCAGGCGACGAGGTACGAGTAGGCAGTAGGCAGTAGGCAGTAAGCGGTAGACAGGGGGCAGAACGGGAAAGCGTTGCCCCCTCGTTCCCTCTCCCAAAGGGAGAGGGCTAGGGTGAGGGCGGCCGCGGCCTTGGAGCAACCGCCGGCGACGGCGTCTTGCTCGCCGCCGGCTGACCGCGTGGCGCCGCCGGCGGGCGCGTGATCCCAGGGGCCCGGCCGAAGTAGAATCCGAAGACGCCAAAGATGAGCTGCGACAACAGCTCCGGCACCTGCCGCCCTGTCAGCCACAGGATCGACACATCCACCAGCAGCACCAGCGCCATCATCGCCGCCACTATCGCAAAGAAGTCTGGACCGTGCATGAGTGCTCCTTTCTGTGGTGATCACTACACCTCCACCAATACCAGCCTCGTCTCCCACTCCAGCAAGAACTGCCCGCCCAGGGGCGAGAGGCGGTCCTCCATCTCTTCGACGCCGACCGGCCAGGTGGTGCCTGCCGGATCGACCAGTGTGATCGTGCTGTTGACCTGTGCGGCGAAGGCGAGCAACGCGCTGTGCCACTGCTGCGCCGTGAGCTGGCTCGGCGTTCCGTCGGCGTGGATGAGGCCACTGCGGCACACGACGACGAGCTCGACGATCCGCTTGCCGGCCGCGATCGGCGTGACCGGTACGACGGCCGCCACGTTTGTGCCGCGGTACCACACCTTTGGCAAAACCACCCGAAGACTGTCCGGCTTGACGTAAAAACCCGTCGCGACGTTGGCGTTCACGCTCGGATGGCGCAGCGTCACGCTGCAGTTCTGCCCCACCGTCCACGGTGGCCCATCGGCTGCCATGCGGTCCTCCTTTCAGGAGCAGCAGGCGCCGGGGAATGTCCTGCTACGTGTTACATGTACCTTGGCTCAGTGCACTGTTAGCGCCGTCTGCGCCTGTTCCCCCGCAAGGGGCGCCGCCACGGCGCCGCCATGCGTATGCGCGTTGTACTTCCCGCGCAGCTCCTCGACCACGGCGGCGATAGTGAGTTGGTTTGCCCGCACCCTCTCCAACTCCGCTACCACGTCGACCCCGGTCCCTACCGCCCCGGCTCCCACCGACGCCTCCCCTCCGCCTCCGCCTGCCGTCGCCGCCCGCAATTCACTCACTGCCGCCTCCCATCTAACGTCCAAGGTCCAGGGTCCACGGTCCAAAGTCACCTCAACAGTCTCAGCTTCACCATCCACCGATTCCCGGCATTGCCGCCCCCGCCGCTGCCGGTTGTTCCCAAGCCGGCGCGCACCTTGTCGAGCACGACGTAGCGGGCGGCGGCGGCTACACCCGCCGCGGTGGCCGTCGCGGTGCGCGCCACCAGCTTGAGCCCATCAGGGAACACGGTCTCGCCGGGAAGTTCGGCCATCGCATCCCACGGCGCGCGTGTCACGTCACCCACCCGCGAGGCGATCCCGGCCGGGACCTGGCCGGCGTCGCGCCACACGACACCGGCCACCGTCTGGTACCCAACCGTCCCGCCTCCCGCGCTCACCAACGTCACCGTCTCGCTGCGTCCCGCCCGAATCTTCGCCCGGTTAGCTGCGACGTGCGCCACCTTACGGCTGTCCAATGGCATGCATCTTCTCCAAGTAGGCAGTAAGCAGTAGGCAGTAGCCGGTTGCGAGTAGTGGGTAGTCGGTCGTCGGTGGTCGGTCGTCGGTGGTCGGTCGTCGGTGGTCGGTCGTCGGTGGTCGGTGCCCGCCCACTCTGGGCGGACTACTGCCTACTGCCTACTGCCTACTACTTCCGGCTCCACACCGCTCGTCCCCGCGCGCCGAACGTTCGCGCGACCGCCAGGCGCGTCAAGGTCGACCTGAACTCGCCGAGCGCGGTGTCGCTGCGGCGGCGCCATTCGAGGGCGATCATCGTGTCGTCTACCTGCGCGGCGGTCGCGCCATCCTCGTATTTGAAGTTGTCTGCGCTCGGCGTGGAGTAGGCGAGGCAGGCGAAGCCGTAAGCGCCGAGCGCAATCAGCACCTCGTGTGGCTCGGCAATCGTGCTGCCCGCGCCGTCGAGCACCTGCCGGCTGGCCCAGCGCACGCGCACCTGCTCGCCCACCGGCGCCGTGGGTACCAAGAGCGTCAGCGTCTGCCGGTCGGGTGAGAGCCGCCAGTCGACGAGCGCCGGTGGGTACTGCCCCACCGGCCACTCGACCTCCTCCACTGCCCACAGCCCGCTCAACGACGCGAGCGAGACGTCGCGGCTGTCCGGCGTCGTCACGAGCGTCTGGTCGCGCACGTACGGATGGGCCTGGCTGTGCTCCGCCACCGCACGTTCGACCGCACGATCGAGATCGGCGTCAGCGAAGCGCGGCGCGCTGCTGGCGGGATCGTTGAGGTCCAGCCGGAGCCACGCCCGGAACGTCGCCAGTGTCGCCGGCATCTCTGGTTATCCCTCCTCCTGACACGTTTTCCGCCTGCGCTTGCTCGTTCGATTGCTCGCCCGCCGCTCTGTTCGCCAGTCCGAGACGGTCGAGCACGATCTTCGCTCCCTCCAGGAGCGCCAAGCGGTGTTCGAGAGACGTGACCCGTTCCCTGAGTTCCGCCGCGTATTGGTCCATGTGCTACTCCTTCGTAGACCCTAGCCCGAGTGCAAAGTGCAAAGTACAAAGCGAGGCTCCCTGTGAGTTCCATCTTGGCTTTGGCAGAGTCCCCGGCCCCCTCGTAGGGTAGGTTTGCGTGGGGGGCACGGTAGGGGCGAAGCATTCGCCGGCAGGCGGTGGGCCAGCCAACCGGCTACCGGCTCCTACCGCGCACTCAGCACTCAGCACTCAGCACTTAGCACCTCTTAGCCGGCTACCTGCGACCAGAAGGCGCCGCGGTAGTCGAGCCAACCGCCGCCAAACTCCCACCGCACCTTGAAGCTGATCTGGTCGTTGGTGAAGACGCTCCCCTGCGCCGGCTGATCCTGCATCAGCAGCTCCGGCTCCTCGCGGCCGCCGACGAACCCCACCTCCAGGCTCTCGATGTGCGCCGGATCGGCGAGCAAGAACCAGTCGGTCACGTCGGTGAACTGCGCCACGCTGATCGGTTCGACGGCGCCTTGGAGCACGTTCACGTCGTTGTTCGCGCTGCCCGGAACGAGCGTCGAGTTCACCAGCGTGAGCGCGGTGAAGAGCAGATCGGGCGGCACCAGCAGGCACCGCGGGCGCAGGTTCAGCCGCTTGCCGGCGCTGTTGGTCTGCTTGAGCATCGACGTGATCGCCGCTTGGAGGGCCGACGACGAGAGCGCGCTGGTGCCCCGGTTGGCGTGGCTCGTCTGCGTGCCGTCGTCGAACACCTTGGTGCCGTCGCTCATGAACGGGTTGCTCGTGAACAGCCCGTAGACGAACTCGTTGATCGTGATGCCCGCGGCGATCGCCAGCTTCGCCGGAATCTTGCGCACCGCGTCGACGTCGTCGTTGAGGATCGCCTCCCTGGTGACGACGACCAGGTTGCCCTTCTTGACCGGCGCGTAGTTCTCGCGGGAGTCGTCCCAGGCGAGGTTGGTGTACGCGCCGCCCTCGGCCACCGTCGACAGCGACCCGAAGTCGTGCAGGCGGATGCGGTCCTGGCTGTTGATGTCCCGCAGCGTCCGGATGTTGCAGAACCGCCGCCAGTCCTGCGGCTGGCCGGCGTAATCTTGCACGAGCCGCTTGGTCATGCTGTTGAGCAACGCTTGATTGAGCACCCCCGTCGTGACCTCGTTCGCCTCGCGTACGATCGACAGCTCCGGCCGGACGTAACCGCTGACTGTCACGTCGCCGGTGATCTGGGTGTAGGCCTCCCGCAGGCTCGTCCAGCGCGGCGCCTGGATACCGGCGCGTCGCAGCATCGCCA
>JACQGX010000178.1 GCA_016199265.1 Chloroflexota bacterium
ACGCGGTCGTAGATCTGGAAGCCGGCGGAGGCGAAGCCGCGGCCGACCGACTCGACGATCAGCCCGCGCTCCTCGGCCATGCGCAGCGCCACCAGCCGGTTGAGCGTCGTGAACCCGATCTCGCGCGCCAGGCGGTCAAAGGAGGCGCGGCGGCGATCGGTCTCGGGCCCGCTCTCGGCGGCCGCGAAGTGCTCGAGTTGCGCGCGAAGCTCGACGCCGGCGGCGCGGTCGGCGTCGGAGTGTCCGGCGATGCGGTCGAGCGGCAGCATCGTGCCGTCGGCCTGCAACCCGAGGCGGCGGAGTTGGTCGATCACGTCGGCCTTCAGACACTCGCGCGCTTGGCCGACCATACGGGCGAGCTGGTTGCGAGTCGTGCGGTCGAAGCTCATGAGCGTACTCGGATACGGACCGGCGCACCGGCGGATAGCGCATTGGCCACAGCCGCACGCAGCGTGTTCAGCCACGCCTCCAGGTCAGTGTCGGTGTGGATGACCGTTGGTGGGGCGATGGCGGAGAGCTCCAGGTCGACCGGCTGTCCATCTTTGCCATCGTCGATCTCCGGTGGCGGTATCCGGCGTTCCACCTCTCGCTCCAGGTCCTGGCGCAGCCCCGGCAGCGTGCCGCGCCGGACGAGGAGCATCTTGAGCGCGTTGATCTCCTGTTTATCGGGCGGCGCCGGCTGCTGGTCATTGCCGAGGCGCAAGACGATCTCCTGGCGGTCGTCTTCGCCGATCTCGACCCATTCCGGCAGCGCTTCGAGGGCCGCCTTGATGCCGTCCAGATCCGCCTGGTGAGCGGCCCAGGTTTCGCGGTAGCGCTGCGCCGCGCGATCGCGCAATTGGCGCACGGTGGCCCGCAGGTCGGGCAACTGCGTGTGGAACGTCTCCGAGGCGAGCACGTCGTACAGCGTGTCCCGCTCGCTCTGCTCCACAAGGGAGTAGGCGGGGAACAGTTGCGCCAGGTCGTCTGCGTCGCGCAGCACGTCGCGCGCGGCGCGCACGTCGGCCTCCGCGCCGCCGGCCAGCGCCTTGGCGCTCTGCTCGGCCCAGGCCAGATCGTTCGGGAAGGTGCAGTCGACCGCGCCGAGCACGGCAATCGCGCCATCGCCCTGCAGGATGGCGGCGCCGGTGTCCTTGAGCGTCTGTGCCCGGTCGACGCCGGCCAGGTTAAGCAGCCGGAGTTGATCGGGCAGCGAGCCGACTTCGGCCAGCCGCGCCGGCAGGTACTCGCGGGGCGCCCGGCTGATGTTGTCCTCCAGGGGCAGCACTTCCTGACCGAGCAGCGATTCCAGCCGGCTGGACGCGCGGTCCAACGTCTCCATCGAGGGGCGGCCATCACGCAGGCCGACGCCGATCCGGCCGAACGCTTGGGTCGTGCGTACCGACTCGACCGCTGCCGGTCCGGCGGTTTGGACGAGGCCGCTCGACGTGTGGAAGACCACCTCGCCGGCCACCAGCAGCGCGGCGAAGACGTAGCGCGTCGCGTCCTTGGACCAGCCGTACGGGGCGGCGGCGAAGATGTCCTGCACCGCGTTGCCCTGCAGCCGGGGCGTGCCCTGCTGGCTGAGCTTGTCCTTGAAGGCGCGTAACGCCTCGGCCAGCGCGGGGTGCTGCGCGTCTACCCGCGGCCGGCCGGCGCTCTTGGTCACGAACCCCAGCGGGTCCAGGTCGGACGGCATGCGGTCCAGCCGCTCCACCGCGAGGACCTTGGCCGCCAGGTCGGTGCCGGGGCGGATATTGACCAACCGGAAAGACGGATAGATCGTGGCGGCTGCCTCCTGCAACACCTTGCGCGCGGCGGCCGCCACGCTGTCACCGGCCTGGCCGGCCGGCGTAGGGTTCCCGCGGAAGATGAGCGTCCCTGCCTTGAGCGCGTTGCGGTACAGCGTCTGGACGTCTTCCACGGCCTTCTCTCCGGCGCGCCGTTCAGACCGGATGAACTGCGCCACATCCCGGTCGGCCTCGGTTTCCGGGTACTTGTGCTCGATCCACTTTGACTTTGCTGCTTCGACGAGGAGCTGTTCCACGGCCCCATCCGGCCGGATAAGCCAAGCTACGGCCGTCTTCCACTCTGCGTGTCCGGTCGTCACCGTCAGCAGTTCTTCGCGCCGCCCTTCCCAGTTCGCGCCGTCGGTGATCTCTAACGCGAACTGCACCTCCTCGTTTTCGCCGGTGATGGGGACACGTCCGAGTCGCACCCCGGCTCGAACCGTCTTGGCGCCCTCGAGTGTGATGGATGGTGGAGAATCGAACAGGCTCTTGAGGATGTGGCTGCGTAACTGGCTGATCTCGGCGGTGGTAGGGAGGTACCGATCGCGCTCTTCGCGGAGCGGTTTGACGCCTTCGCTCAGGAAGGTGAACCCGCCGGCCTGCGGGTCCTCGACCAGTCCAACCTCCTTCGCTTCCACCAGCCGGCGTAGCGCCCCGCGCACGGCGTCGACGTGTGGCGGATCGCCGACGCGCCGGTAGAGCAAAGCGGCAATGTTCTCCACCGTGCGCGGGAAGTGTTCCACCGGCTGGAGCGCGCCAACCGCCTTGGCGGCGCGCAGCGCCAATTCATCGCCGGGCAGCACCTTCGCCACCCGGTCGACGCCCACCAGCACGTGCCGGAGCTCTTTGCCGATGTCGGCGCGGAGCGTATCGAAGAACTGGTCCGCCGTGCCCAGGTGTCCCACCGGCTGATCGGCCAGGACATTGGTCCCGAGCGGGAGCGCCTTGCTCGTATCTACCAGCACGTCCTGGATGACGCGGATGGCCGAGCGCAGGCCGATGCCTCCCCTCGAGCGCGCAAGGTTGCGCACCAGCTCCATCAGCAGACTGAAGTGTTGGGGCAGGAACGGGTACAGCCGCACGAAGCTCTGCTCATCCGGGTCCCCTTTGAACAGCGAAGTGCCGCTCAGCCGGGTGTGTATCGCCAGCGCCTGCCCGTGCCGGCGGAACAGCTCGGCGAGCTGGGCTTGGCCGGCCGCCGACTTGGTGAGCAGGCGCCGCCACGTGATCTCGCGGATGTCGCTCGCGTCCAGCTCGATCGGGATGGGGAAACGGTCGCGCAGCTTGTTCAGCTCCGCCGAGTTGTACGCTGCCCGTTGCACGATCTCCGCCAGCGTCTGCTGGCCGGTGGCCACGATCCACACCCGCCCCTGGCCCAACTCCTTGAAGTTGCGCGCCAGTCCGTCCAGGTTGAGGATCAATTCGCCTCGCGGCGCGACGTACTGCCCCACCTCGTCGATCAAGAACAGCACGTTCTGGCGGCCGGTCTTGCGCCGGACCAGGTCCAGGATCTCGGCGGCACGGTCGCGCACGTCCCCGGCCAGCGAGAACCGGAGCCGGCTGAACGCCTCTGGCTGCGGAAACTCCTGCGGGAAGAACACTGGTGCCAGCTGAGCGGCGCGCGAGACGCCGATGAGCGGATCGTCGTGCACCTCCTCCCACCGGTCGCCAAACTTGGCAGTGTAGGCCCGGCGAAATGCATCCAGCCGGTCTTCCTTATCCAGGCGGAACTCGAGTTGGGCCAGCTTCTCTTCCTTGGAATACCCGGCCCACTGGAGCACCTTCCAGTACAGCACAGTGGAGACCGAGGCGACGGAGGACGACGCGAGTTGCTCTGCCCCCAGGTCAAGCATGATGACGGCGACGGGATACTGGGCGGCCAGCGTCTTGAGTTCCTGCCGGACTTCGACCGCGTTGATGCGCTCGGCGAGGAGGTCGAGGAACGGACGGTCGCCGACTTTCCGTTCGGGGTCGAGCGCGAAGCCGAGGTACTTGGTGAACGAGCTCTTGCCGGACCCATAGAAGCCGGAGACCCAGATGCCGGTTTCCGTCACCTGGCCCGCGCGCACGCCGGCGCCGAAGACGTCGAGAAACCGCCGGAAGTTGTGCTCGACGTTCTCCGTCACCTCGTATTCTTCTACCTCTGCTCGCAGGCGCTGCTCGTCGGCGGCGTAGTAGTCGATGACCTTCTCGATCGGCCGGTCGATCGGCCGCCGGGTGGAAAAAAGCGAGCGGATGGTCGCGGACGGGGTGGCCGGAGCCGCGCCGGGAGCAACCGTCGTGATGGTCATGGCAGGCCTCCAATCAGCGTCGCGCGGTAATTGCCGTCCTCGGAGTAGAAGCCCAGGAAGTGCAGCCCAAACTGGCCGGTGCGGCGGCCGGGGTAGAACACGACCGTCGGTACCTTTACCCGGTCGTGCAGCGCACTCTCCAGCGTTCGTACCCGGAAGTAGGGGTGCAGCAGCTCGGTCTCGGTCAAGAACACCACGGTGTCCGGCCGTGCCGTCCCTACTATGCCGGCGATCTTGTTCACCAGCGCGTCGCCGGAACGCACCACGTTGCGCACCGCCTCGTTGATCTGCTCCGGGTCCGCCTCGGCCTCCACCTCGAGCCAGTCGTCCCACCGGCCGGACTCGTCGATCAGTTGCCACAGCAGATCGGCAAAGGAGACCCGCTGCACCGATAGCCCGTTCAGGCGCAGGCTGGCCGACCACACCGGTAGCCGGCGCTTGACCTCCAGCGCATCGTCCGGCGAGTAGATGAAGTAATAGAAGGGATCGCTGCGCGACGCGGCGAGGGCCGCCGGTTCGCGCAGCCGGGCCGCGAGCTGCTGGAAATCCTCATCGAGCGAGGGCATCGAGCGCGTCCTCCATCGTTCGGTGATGCCACGTCAGGCGTACGACCTGGCCGGCTCGCTGCACGACAAACCAGCCTTCACCCGCCAGGGTGTCCAAGCGATGCCACACGTCCTGCGGCTCGAGTCCAAAGACTGCCCAGGCGCGCTGCTCGGCCAAAGCGCCATCCGGCACGCCGCCGAAGTGAAGCAGGTAAGCCAGGTACACAAGTGACCTGTCCGCCGGCCGATAGGGCCCGATCTCGCGACGCCCCGACTTCAGGTCTCCCAAGAGCCCGAACTCATGCAGAGCACGCAGCACTCGAGCAGGCAGGTCGCGGTGGACGTCGGCCGACCACGGCGTAGGGATGCGCCCATCCTGCTCCGCTTCCCAGATAAACTGGCGCACGTCCTGGTTGGCGACGGCCAAACGCCCCTCTCGCACCGCCGGCCAGTAACGCAGCACAGTAAAGTCGCCCAGCAGAAATTCCGCCTCCGTGGTGTAGTGGAAGATAAGGTCGTTCACCATCTGGCGTGAAACGCCGCCGTTGACGAGATGCCGGAGATGCCGTGCCGGCGTGTCGGTGGGCGTAAGGAACCGGCGGGTGAAGGCGTAGACGTAATCCTTGGCGGTGCGTGCCGTCGCCTTTCCGACAAGATCGTCCCGTTGGACGCGCTTCGCGAACTCCGCCGCCGGCTCCCCCGGCTTCCATGCCTCCAGCAGTGCGCGCATCTCTGGAAGCAACGCCCCGCCTCGTGTCAGGGCTTGCGTATAGACCACCGCCTCACATGCAGCGGCGGCACTCATACGCCACCGTCCAAGTAGGGATAGACGGGTGTACCGGATCGGAACCCGGCGACATACGAGGCCGCGATGGCCTGCAAGGTTCGATCCCGGCGCGACGCGTCGGCGGCGCCGCAGAAGACCGGTCCTTGCGACCCGGCAGCGCTCGCCGATCCAGCTAGGGTGGCGAGCGCTTCGAGACGAGCCTGGGCATCTGCTAGCGCGGCCAGTTCTGCCAAACGGCTTGTTGTGTCGGGCAGGTGCAGTCGCTCACGGATAGCGGCTTCGTCTGCAATCCGTAGCCGGAACAGGTGGTATGCCCCAACCCTACCAATGCGCGTGTCGTGCTCGAGGCTCGCCGTACGGCTGGCCGTCTCCAAGCTGGCGGCGAGCACTGTACGAGGGAAGAGGCGTTCCAGCATGCGCCTGCCCACCGGACTGGTCGCCTCGCTTCGCCACCACGGTGGTGATTGGCTTTCGCCCAGGGCAGCGACCAAATACCGCCCTCTTATGAATGCGTCGATCCACATTGTTACAGCCTGATACGTGTAGCTTATTCGGGTCGCTTTTTTCCACCGAACAGGAGTAGGTGCTGGATGCGCATTCTCATCAGAACGTGTTCCAGCCGTGTGGAATAGGCCCGCGCCGTCTCGCCTCGTCGGAGCGACCGAGATAGCGGTCGGCCCGCTGACCCTCGCCCTCTCCCCGGCAGATTCACTAATGGAGGGACCCTTTTTCGCCTCGACTGCACGACACCAGCACCGGCGCCACCAGTTTTCCCAACCGGCTCGCCGCCGCGTTGATTCTTGGCTGCTCGCGCGCAGTATTACTTAAAGGAGGGTATAGCGTTGGGTGAGGTGGGTGTTGGCCCGGCCGGAGCCGACACCCACATCGCCCGATTGGCGGCACCTGCCCGCCGCCTCTCGGCAGGGCTTCCTCTACCCGCCAATCTTATCCCGTCGGCCCCGGCGCTCCGCACCTTTACAACCGAGTATTCCAGGCGGATCGCGTGCTACACGCCCGCCGGTGTGCTGTTGGCGAGATTGCAGAACGAACCCCATCATTGGGCGCCCACCGGCGCCGGCATGACAGAGGGCACCCGGATGCTGTCGTGGTCTCAGCAGAAGTTGTACGCGCACCTGACCAGGTACATGCCGGCCATATAGCTGGGCTGGATGCACAGACCCGCACTATCTGGACGAGGGCGCCATCGCGGTGCGGACTGCTCATGCCACCGAGCCACAGCCGCGACGGCAGAGCAACGTCAGTGCGAGCATGATTGTCTCCACCGGCGCGCTCGTGCGATAGAACAGCATGCCTGTCGTCGCGGCCAAGGTGCTCTTGCACACTTTGCACCGATACCGTCGTTCCACGTGGCTATGCACAACTACGTCACTTCCGCCCATTCGATTCACATAACCCCTCCATAGGCGCGGCGCCTTCACCCATCGATCACGGCGGAATCGAAACAGGGCGAAATTACCAAACGATTACCCCTCCTCCAGATTGGACCACCCATTCGCACTGCCGTTTTCGTGCCATTTCTCGCCGGCTTCCTCTGTTGTCAGTGCGGCTACATCGGCTACATGTCAGCAGGTCTTGCCGAGGCCTGTCTGAAAAGCGAACTCACCTCATGCCCGCACGGAGACAGGTGCAAACGAAGCGATTGTGCCGATCAAACTGACACTTCTGACACTTTCAGGCAGATGCCCACCCCCGGGGCGCCGCGATACACGCAAGCAGGTGTTACATGGGCGATTTTGCGAAACGAATTGCCAATCCTGACGGTGTCGGGCTCCTCGTACCGCAAAGTGTGCCAAGATACACGGAAGTCGGTGCCCCCGCGAAGCAAGCACCCCCTCTTCAGTCGAACTGGAGAGGGGGCTGGGGGGTGAGGTCCTCTCCGTGTCGCCGTGTCGCCGTGTCGCCGTGTCGCCGTGGTGAACCCCTACCCTTCCACCTCGATAATCGCCTCCATCTCCACTGCGCACCCGCCCGGCAGGCTGGCCATGCCCACCGCCGAGCGACAGTGCTTGCCGAGGTCGCCCCAGAGCGCGACGAACACGTCCGAGCAGCCGTTCGCTACCCGCGGGTGGTCGGTGAAGTCCTCGGTCGCGTTCACCATCGAGAGCAGCTTCACCACGCGCCGCACCCCATCCAGACTGCCAATCTCCGCCTTGAGCGACGAAAGCAACCCGGCGGCGCACTCGCGCGCTGCTTCATACCCCTGGTCTGCCGTCAGGTCGCGGCCCAGCTTCCCCCTCGTCCGGGAGGTGTGGCCCGAGAGCCACACCAGATTGCCTACCCGCACCGACGATACCAGCGGATTCGTCGGCGGCCGCTGCGCCGGCGGCGGCAGCTCGATTCTCAGTTCCTTCAGTTTCGCTTCTACGTCTGGCATCGTGCTGTCCTCCTGTGGTGTCACTTGGTGTGTGCCCTGCGCTGACTACGCGCCGCGCGCCTACCCACCGCCGGGCACCGTAGACCGTAGTGTACCCCTAACAACACCTCTCCCATGTCGCATGTGGACTCAGACGCCGCTGCTCTGCATCCTGGATCATCTGCGTTCATCTGCGTTCATCTGCGTTCATCTGCGTTCATCTGCGTTCATCTGCGGTTTCTGTTGTTCGTTCTAACTTCATCCCCATCCCACTGGACACGCGACGGCAGATAGGCGACAATGCTCGCAGAGAGGGCCGGCCGCATGCCTACTGTGCTTGCCCACGATTCGCCATCGCCGGCGACCGCTGCCGATGGTGCTCCTGCCATCGACCTGGGGAAGAACCGAGCCGGCGATGAGCCCGGCCGCCATTCCTTCGAGCCGCTCTTCTCCAGCATTAGCTGCTCCGTCCTCTCCGCCACCTGCCGGCACTTTCCTCCCGCCTGGCAGGTGCCGCCACGGCAGGCGTCGCACTACAGCCTCTACCTTTGCCTCGACGGCGGCGCCGATTTCGTCGTCGGCGGGCAGGCGTACACGCTCGAAGCCGGCGGCATGCTGCTGATTCCACCGCGCGTGCCCCAGCACGCCGCTCACGATCCGCACCGCCCGCTGTATGCCTACGCGATTGACTTCACCGCCCGCCTCCATGGGCTGCTCGACGTGCCTGCCGTGTGCGGGCTGCCGGTTGCGCTGCGACCAAGCGCCGTGCGGTGGCCGAAATTGCTCGAGTCGGCACACGCCGTCGTGCTGCACTTGACCAAGCGCATGCCGGGGTACGAGCTGGCGGTACACACCCACTGCGTGCGGCTGCTCGACCTGCTCTGGAAGGACACCATCGCCCAGACCGGCCGGTCTGCTTCACTGGGCGACGTTCGCGCCGCCGAGGTCGCCCGCCTCTTGGCCGTTTTCCGTGTCATCGAGGAGCGCTACGCCGAGCATCTCACACTCGCCCAGTTGGCCGGCCTCGTCCACCTGCATCCCGCCTACTTCTCGACGGTGTTCAAGAAAGTGACCGGCCTGCCGCCACTGCACTATTTGGCGCAGTATCGGCTACAACGCGCCCGCGACCTGCTGCTCGCCACCGACCGGTCGGTGGCCGACATCGCCACCCTGACCGGCTTCTACGACGCTGCCCACCTCATCCACGCCTTCCGCCGCTCACTCGGTGTCTCTCCCGGCCGCTATCGCCGGTCCAAAAGGAATCCAATTTTCCAGTAAGCCTGTACAGCGGCCGGCCGGTGAGTTTGGCGTAGTATGGTGCTGTAGTCTGGGAGGACCACCATGTTGAATATGAGACTCACGGTTACCCGCGTTACCCGTGCAGCGCTGGTGCGCCGGGCCGCCACGCTCAGTGTCGCCGGCGCCGGAGGGATGCTTGCCGCCGCCTGCGGCCCGGACGCCACGCCGGCACAGCAGGGCAAGCAACCGAGCAAGGAACCGGTCAAGCTCTCGCTCTCGACCGACTGGACAACCGGCATCCGCGCCGAGACGGTGAAACGCTGGACGATCGAATTCCCGAAAGTGAACCCCAACGTCCGCGAGGTCGAGGTCTGGACGACCCCGGCGGAGGGCACGACCGCCGGCGCCTACAACGTCAAGGTGCAGACGGCGATCGCCGCCGGCTCCGGCCCCGACGTGATGATGGAGGTCTGGCCGGTCAATCCGCCCAGCATCCTGCTCCACCTCGATCCCTATCTGAAGCAGAGGCGCTTCAACAAAGCCGATTACTGGTGGAGCAAGTCCTACCAGGAGACCGAGGACGGCCGCATCTTCTCGCTGCCCATGGGCGCCTACGTCGGCGGCATGGTGGCCAACGTCGACCTCTTCGAACGCACCGGCGTAAAGCTCCCCGGCAAGGACTGGACCTTCAACGACCTGCGCGACATCGCGCGCAAGCTCAAGTCCGACCGCGTCTGGGGGGTGGAGCGGCAGACCGGCGCTTGGGACCAGGGGTGGACCAACCGGTTCGCCAGCGAAGGCGCCGAATGGTACGACCGCAAGACGCTGAAGACGACGCTGCACGTCGGCAAGGACGGCGGCAAGCCGCAGGAGATGTTTGAGGACTGGTGGGGGCTGGTCTGGAAGGACCGCATCGCGCCTAACCCCGACGAGGTGGCGCAGGTACGCGCCAACGCCGGCATGTCCTCTGGTCCGCTCTTCGCCACCGGCCTGATTGGCCTCTCTGGCTTCCCGTTCTACCAGGCGGGCATACAAAAGGAAGCGATTGCCGGGAAGTTCCGCTTCCAGGCGCTCTGGCCGCCCAAGTCGCCGTACAGCGGCCGGCGCGGCTACCACCTGGAGACAAACTGTATCTCCATCAGCAAGACGGCGAAGAGCGTCGACGAAGCGTTCGAGCTGGGCTTCTACTGGCTGACCGACCCCATGTCACAATTCCTGGCGGCCAACCTGCCCGTGATGCCGCCGGGTCGCAAGTGGCACCGCAGCAAGGAGGTTACTTCGGTTGCGCCCGGCATGGAGATCTTCGCCGATGTGGCCGACGAGGCGCAGAAGATCGGCAACGATCGCCACAAGTGGCAGGGCGGCACCGGCGCCTCGCCCAAGAGCCTCGAATGGCTCCGTGCCGTGCGCGCGCCGCTCGAGCAGGACGCCATCAACAAGGGCGGCGATCCCCGTGTCGCCCTCCGCGAGTCCATCGCCGCCGGAGATCGCGCCCTCGCCTGAGGCGCGACGCCGCTGCCGTTCCCCATCCGAATACGGAGAGTGTCCCAAAGTCAGTAAACGGAGCCGGATGGTGCGGCTGCCACCGCCGCCGGGGGCTGAAGCCGCCTGGCTGAACTCGCGAAGGACGCTCAAGCGCCCTCTGGTAGCCTGCTTGAGCTGGCTTGGTTCACGTAGCCGGGCGGCTTCAGCCCCCGGCGGGGTCGCACTGTCACCGGTCGTTACACAGTTCGGGACAGTCTCTGAATACGCCCATCTGCAAGAAAGGTGCTGTATGACCGCTGATGTCACCGCTCGCACGATTACGCTGGTTGCCGAAACGTCACCGGGCCCACCGGGCGAGCACGGTATGGCGCGGCTGGCCGGCGCGCTCGAGCGCCTCGGTTGGCAATGCCTGAGGAAATCGACCGTACCGCAGCGAGGGGAATGCGCCCTCGCTGTTGTCGCCACCATCACCGCAGCGATGTCGCCTATCGTGCATCGCTTGGCAGCGCACGCCGGCTACGAACTGCCGTCGAGGCCCGAAGCGGTGGGCTTCTGCCCGCTCTCGCCGGCAGACGGCCGGCCGGCAACCATCTTGATCGCCGGCGGCGACGAACGGGGCCTGATGTACGCCCTGCTTGAAGCCGCCCGCCGAATCGAGCGGTCCGGTGCGACGCCGGATGCCGGGCCGGGAGCAGTGCTGGCGCTGTTCCCGGAGAGCAGCGAATCGCCCGAGCGCGCTATCCGGAGCGTCTGCATCTTTCCACACCACGCCGGCCTCGAGCGGGAGTGGTATCGCTCGCTCGCCTTCTGGCGGTGGTACTTCGATCTCCTCGCGCTGCACCGCTTCAACGCCTTCAGCCTGACCTTCAGCCACCAGACCGCCTACCTGACGCCGCCCTACCCCTACTTCGTGGCGATACCGGAGCACCCCGAAGTCACCGTGCCGAGCTTGCGCGAGGCCGAGCGCGACGAGAACCTCGCCCTGCTGCGCGCGATCTCGCGCCTCGCCGTCGAGCGAGGCATCGACTTCACGCTCGGCGTCTGGTCGCAGCATGCCTACCGCTACGGCCGGTCGCGCGTCGCCGGCCTGTCACACGATAATCTATCGAGCTTCTGCGGCCACGGCATGCGCCGCCTGCTCGAAGCCTGCCCCGACATCTCCGGCGTCCAGCTCCGCGTCAACGCCGAGTCGGGCGTGCACCTCGACGAAGGCGCGGCGTTCTGGCGCACCATCTTTGCCGGCATTCGCGCGTGCGGCCGCCCCATCCGGCTCGACCTGCGGGCCAAGGGGATTGTCGACGACACCATCGCCGCCGGCCTGGATACCGGCCTGCCCGTGACGGTCTCCACCAAGTTCTGGACCGAGCACCAGGGGCTGCCGTACCACGCCACGCAACTTCAAGATGGCGACCGCTTCGTCCGCCGCCACAGTTACGGCGATCAGTTGCGCTACCCGCGGGAGTATGCCTTTCAGTTCCGCCTGTGGAATCTCGGTACCAACAAGTTCTTCCTGTGGGCCGATCCCGACTGGGTGCGGCGGTTCGCCGCGAGCACCACGCTGGGCGGCGCCCGCGGCTTCGAGGTCTGCGCGCCGCTTTCCAACAAGGGCTTCGGCGAGCAGGGCGGCGTCTGGCGCATCTTCGCCGATCCGTCGTACGAGCACTACGAGTGGGAGCAGCAGCGCTACTGGTTCTGGTACCTGCTCTTCGGGCGCCTCGGCTACAGCGGCGCGGCCGATCCGTCGGTCTGGCGCCGCGAGTGGGCGTCGCGCCTTGGCGCCCAGGCCGCGCCGCTCGTCGAGCAGGCGCTCCAAGAAGCCTCCCGTTTCTTGCCGTTGATCACCGCCTCGCACTCGCCTTCCGCCAGCGTCTTCACCTACTGGCCGGAGAAAGACATGGGCGGCTTGCTTGACCTCTACCTCCAGGTCGAGCCCAGCGACGTCGGCATGTTCGCCAGCGTCCAGGATTCGGTCCAGGACGCGGTGCGTGGCACGCCGCGCGCCCGGCAGACGCCTCGGCAGCTCAGCGCCAGATTCACGGAGATGGCCGAGCGCGCCGAAGTGGCATTGGCGGCCGCGCAGGAAGTCGCCGAACCGGCGAATGACGCGGCCGCGCGTGAGCTGCGCGGCGTCGCGCTCGACGTGCGCGTCCAGGCGGCGCTGGCGCGCTACCACGCGGCGAAACTCCTGGCGGCCGAGCACCTCGCCGCCTTCTATGCCACCGGCGACCTCGATTCGCTGTGCGCGGCCCGGCCCGAGGCGCGACGCGCGCTCGAGGCATGGGAGCAGGTGGTCGCCCTGACGAAAGGCGTCTATCAGGACGACATGATCTTCGGCCGTCTCGACGAACAGTCCGGCCACTGGGAGAACAGTCTCGTCTATGCCCGGCACGACGTCGAACGCCTCGACGAGGTCGAGACGCTGTTCCAGCGCTACGGGCTCTTCGACTACGGCTTCGACTTCGGCGGTGCGCTCCCGCCGCGCACCGGCTCGCCGCCGATGCCGTACCTCCACGACTACCGCGTCGAGCGGCGCTTTATCGGCGTGTCTCCCCAGTCGCTCTATGCGCCCGAAACCGGCTGGGGCTGGGGTGTGACCTACGGCTTGGTCGCCACCGAGGCGCCGAAGATACCCGGCGGCACGCTGCGCGCCGCCTCGCCCCATCCCGCCGGCCTGCCGCGCGAAGCGCTCTACCGTGACTTCGTCGGCCGCGATCCGGCCGCGCCCTACGACAAGGCGACCTTCGTGGTTGACCTGCCCGACAGTGACTATGACGTCTGCGTCATACTCGCCGACCGGTCCGTGGCGCCGGCCGACCACGGTCCATTGGTCGTGAAGCTCCAGTACCGCGACGAGATTGGGCCGGTGCACCTACCGGCGGGGGAAATCGTCGAACTGCGCCGGCGTGTGCTGGTGCAGTCGGGCCGGCTCGAGATCGAGTTGAACGCGCCGCCGCAGGGCGACTGGTTGATCACCGGCTTGGTCGTTACGCGCGTCGCACCGCACATCGGCCACCGGCCGCCACTCGCCGTCCGGTCGGGTGAGCCCTTCGCCGTACGCGCCACCGTCACCAGCCCCGAGCCGCTGCAGCGTGTTGCCGTCCACTACCGCTTCGACCCGCACGCGCCGTTCGCCGCGCGCGCGCTGCTTCCGGTTGCGTCCGATCCCCGCTTCCACAGCGAGATCGACGTGCCCGCCACCGCGAGCTGGCTCGAATACTACCTCGAAGCGACCGACGCACGCGGCACGGGCACCAACTGGCCCGCCCGTGGCGCCGCGGCACCGCGCTGTGTCGCCGCCGGTCACGCTACCACACCACCGCGGATCGAGCACAAGCCCATTCGACACGCCAAGCCCGGCGAGCCACTGGAAATCCGTGCCCGGGTGACGGCCGGCGCGCCGCTGGCGCGTGTCACGCTCCACTACCGCAACGTCAACCAGATGCAGGCGCACGATCACCTGGCCATGACCCGGATCGGCCCCGAGCATGCGCATGGCAGCGATGGCGGGGCGGATGCCTGCATCGGCGAATTCGTCGCCACCATCCCAGGGGCACACGTCACCCCCGCATGGGACCTCATGTACCACCTCGAAGCGGTCGACGCCCTCGGTAACGCCACCTTCTTTCCTGGGCTCGCCGCCGGCACGCCGTACGTCGTGACGACCGTCGCGCGACCGTAGCCTCGCCCAACGGGCTCTTTCCGTGTGGGTACCCATCGCGAACGGGTGCACGCAGTAGTTCCGGCGGCCTCCTCCGCTCACCCTGAGCTTGTCGAAGGGCCTGGCTGTTCGCCCTTCGCCAAGTGCTACCCTTCGACGGCACGCAGATCAAAGATGCCCGATCGAGCACCAAGCCGGCGGGAGTGTGAGCTACATGCCAGGACAATCGCAGCCAAATGTCTTACTCTTTATCACCGACCAGCAACGCTGGGACTCGCTGGGATACACCGGTCGGACGCCGTGCCGCACGCCGCACCTCGATCGGATCGCCCGTGAGGGCGTCGCCTTTGACCGCTGTTTGACGCCCGATCCCATCTGCTCGCCGGCGCGTGCCGCGCTCTTCACCGGCCGCTATCCACACGCCACCGGTGTCGGCAACAATCGCGAGTTGCCGCTCGAGCGCCCTGCTCTGCCCGAGGTCTTCCGCGAAGCCGGCTACCACGTCGCCTACAGCGGCAAGTGGCACCTGGGCCGCGGCCGCGGCGCCGCCGGGTTCGACGCCTTCGCCGGCGAGCGCGGCCGCGAGTACAAGCAGTGGCTTGCCGATCACGGCTTCGCGGATACATACCCTTACGGCACGCCCGAGTTCTCCTTCCATTTTGAAGGCGGCGATAGGGGTCGCATCTCCAATCCGCGCACCGCCGCCCAGGAGGGCCTCACCGAAACCATCTTCGACAGTTGGGTGTCCAGCCGCGCCCTCGAGCAACTCGAGACGCGGCCCAAGGATCGCCCCTTCTTCCACGTCTGCTCGCTGCACGGGCCGCACCCCATCTTCGTCATTCCCGAGCCGTACCATTCGCTCTACGATCCCGCGCAGGCCGCCGAGCCGGCCAACTTCGCCGATCCGATGGACGGCAAGCCGGCGTTCCAGACCGGCTCGATCTGGCATGGGGCGGCGCGCGAGCACGGCACCACCTGGGAGCCGTGGCGCCGGTCGGCGTCGGTCTACTGGGGCTACGTGACGCTCCTGGACGAGCTGATCGGCCGCGTCCTCCTGCGGCTCGAATCGCTCGGCCTTGCCGACAACACCATCGTGCTCATGACCGCCGATCACGGCGAGATGATGGGCAGCCACGGCCTCTTTCAGAAGTCGTCGATGTACGAAGAATCGCTCCGCGTGCCGCTGCTGATCCGGGCGCCCGGCAGGATTCCCGGCGGCCGGCGGATCGACGCACCGGTGTCGCTCGTCGACCTCGCGCCGACGCTCTTGTCCCTCACCGGGCTGAGCGAACCCGGCGGTGCGCTGCTCGCGCCGCAAAGTCGTGACCTCTCGTCGTGGCTCACCGGAGAGTCAGACGTGCCAGCGGCAAACCGCGGCGCGAGCGACGATCCGGCGGCCGGCGCCGTCTTCAGCGAGTACAAGCCCTACCAGGGTGAGGGAATGACCGACATCCGCTGCATCGCTGGCCCGCGCTATAAGTACGCCTGGAACCGCGACGACCGCGACGAGCTCTACGACACCTGGGCCGACACCGCCGAGCTCCACAACCGGCTAGATGATCCATCGCTCGCGAGCGTGCGCGACCGGCTGCGGCAGCGCCTGCTCGGGTGGATGCGCGAAACCGGCGATCCGCTGGCAGATGCCGCCTCGGCCGATTTGGGCTGAGTGCTACAGGAAATACGTCCAGAAGCCCAGAGGCGTAGACGTTCTGTAGGGGCGTATGGCATACGCCCGAGCGGCCGCGGGCGGGCGTATGCCATACGCCCCTACCAGACAACCCCGGTCCCCCGGAAAGACCGCCTGGATTTGGGGCTACGCGCTGAAGAACGCGAGAGAAAGGAAAAGCGTATGGGACAGGAAGCGCGCTGCACCGTCGAGGCCGGCGACCATCGCTCCGAAGGAAAAGCCTCGCTGGAAACCGACTACCTGCTCTTCCGGAGCGCGGAGGGCGCCTTCCGCTTGAAGATCCCGCTGTCGGCGATCCAGTCGGTCACGGCCAACGAAGGCCGGCTGACCGTTCGCTACCCGGACGGCGAAGCTCTCTTTCATCTCGGTCGCGCCGCCGAAAAGTGGGTCGACCGCATCCTGCATCCGCCAAGCTTGCTTGACAAGTTGGGCGTGCGTCCCGGCCACCGTGCCCTCGTCGTTGGCCTCGACGATAAGGACTTCTGGGCCGCACTCCAAGAATGCCCGGCCGACGTAGTCGCCCGCGCGCCGGCCAACGCTCGCTCGGACAACGACCTCATCTTCGTCGGCGTGAATCGCCGCGAGGACCTCGACCAACTCTTGGCCCTCCAGCGCCTCTTGTGCCGTGACGGCGCCATCTGGGTCATCCGGCCCAAAGGACGCCCCGAGATCACCGAGCGCGACGTCATGGCCGCCGGCAAGCAAGCCGGCCTCGTCGACGTCAAAGTCGCCCGCTTCTCCGATACCCACACCGCCGAGAAGTTCGTTCTTCCTGTGGCCCGGCGCACGTGAGTGGTGCGTGATCGCTTAATACTTGTATCCACCGCCGCTGCCGCCGTTGCACGCGGCCAGCGCCAGCGCCACGACTACTGGCAACAGCGGCGTGATCCAGCGTACGCGATACCTCCAATACTGCAGCCGGGCAATCATGGTCAACCTCCTCGCGCAAATCATGCCACGCTCCACTTGCGTTCATTTGCGTTCATCAGTGGTTTCTTCTGTTCTCGGCTTCTCCGCGCCCGCTCTGCGTCTCTCTGCGTCTCTGCGGTTAATCCGTCCCGCCCGTCAGCCCATCACGCCATCGTCATCAGCATCTGCTTCGTCACGCCGTACTTGAGCGGCTCGCCGGCAAAGAAGCGGGCGAGTTCGTCGACGATCGTCTCGCCCAGGCGCCGGCGCGATTCGACCGTCCCGCCGGCGACGTGCGGGCTCAAGATCACGTTCGGCAGGCCCCGCAGCGGGCTGTCGGCCACGAGCGGCTCCTTAGGGAAAACGTCGAGCGCGGCGCGGATGCGCCCGCTCTGCAGCTCCCGCGTTAGCGCGTCATAGTCGATCGCCGCCGCACGCGCCGTATTGACGAACAACGCGTTGTCGCGCAGCTTCGCCAATTGCGCCGCGCCGATCATGCCGGTCGTCTCCGGCGTCGTCGGCGCGTGGTTCGAGACGACGTCGCACGTCTCGAAGAGTTCGTCGAGCGACCCGGCGAGCCGCACGCCCAATTCGTGCGCCCGCTCCGGCGAGAGATACGGATCGTAGACGACGACGTCACAGTCGAACGGCTTGAGCAGGCGAATGAACACGCGGCCGGTCATGCTCGCCGCCACGATGCCGACGCGCTTGCGGTAAAGCTCCTCGCCGAAGCCGAATTCCCGCTTGGCCCAGCCGCCCTCGTGCATCGTCCGATTGAAGTCGTATGCCCGGCGCAGCGCTATCAGCGTGACCGTCAGCACCCACTCGCCGACCGAATCGGCGATCGTGCTTGCCGCGTGCGTCACCGCGATCCCGCGGTCGAACACCTCCGGCAAGATGAACCCCTTGATACTGCCCGCCGCGTGTCCGATGATCTTCAGTCGCGGTGCGTGCTCGAGCAACCTCGCGTCGAACTTCGGCGCCCCCCAACTCGTGAGTACCGCGTCGGCGCGCGGCAGCAGCCCCAGGATCTCCTCCTGGCTGACGTTGCGCTGCCCGCTCGTCAACTGCACGATTTCCCCAAGCGAGCGCAGCTTCGCCTCCGCACGGGGCGACATAATCTCCTGATACAACGGCCCCGACGGCAGCACGAGTATCGTTCTCTGATCGGTCATCCTTCTTTTCTCCTTGTCTCCACGGCGTTCCGCAGCCCGATGAACTGCCCAATGGCCAATGCCCATCCGACGTGCGTGTCCAGCGTGTCGCCCGTGATCCCCGGCGTGTGATCGGGCTCGACCATGCCCGTGTACCCGCTCTCGTAAAACGCGCGCATGCACGCTACCATGTCGCAATCGCCCTCGTCGTGGAATGTCTCGACGTAACGGTAGTGCGCCTCCTCCACCTGCACGCTGCGGAAGTGCACTATCCCGATCCGGTCGCGCATGCCGAAGTAGCGGATCGCCTCCGGCGCGCTCTCGCCCATCTCGGTCAAGACCCCCGTATCGAGGAAGATCGAGTTGGCCGGGCTATCGACGATCTCGATGAGCTTCTTCAGATCGCCGAGCGAGCGCACCGGCTGAGCGACGCCCCGGAACGCCGGCACCGGCGGGTCATTGGGGTGCAGCGCCAGCCGCACGCCGGCGTCCTCGGCCGCCGGCACCACCGCGCGCAGGAAGTACGCCAGTCGCTCCCACATCGCCTCGCGCGTGTGTTCCCCGATGCTTGGGATCGGCGGCAGGTTGCGCACCCGCTCAAAGTCGAACGCCCGCAGACCGGCGCCGCCTCGGCCCTTGCCTTCCATCAGGTAATACCCGGCCGATGCCCGCAGCGCGGTGAAGCTGTAGTGCAGCACCTGCAGCCCAACCTTCCCGGCCGCCCGGATGCACGCGACGACACGCCGGATATCGTCGTCGCGGCCGGGCCGGCCGAGCAGGATGTTGCCGGAGACGGGCAGGCCGATCGCCACCGGCACCAGGTCGAAGCTCTGGATGCGATCGCCGATACGGCGCAACTCGCCGATGTCCCACGGCTCCGGCTGGGGCCCGCCGGGCCCTTCCTGCGCCGGCGGCACGAGCGGCCGGCTGCGCCGCGGCTCGGCCACGTACCGCGCCGGCATCCCCACCACCTCCACGCCGATCTGCCGGTAGAACCGCAGTGTGTCGTCCGAGACGTCGGCGATCTGCTTACCAATCTTGACTTGTCGCACTACAGACTTCGCCTCGTCATTCGTCATTCGTCGGTCCCGTCTGCTACTGCAACCGCACCACCCGTCGCGTGTCGCTCGCCTCGTACAGCGCCAGGATCACGTCGATCGCCGTGCGTGCCGATTCGCCGGTGATGAACGGATCGCGATTCTGATCGATCGCCTCGATCAGGTCCTTGACGTGGAACTCGTGGCCCTGCGGCGGTGCGTTCGGATCGGCCGCCGCGATGGCGCCCTGTCCGCGCGGCGCGATCAGCCCGGCGAGATCGACCTTCTCGCCGTTGCGCTCCACCAGCGGCTCGGCCCCACCGATGATGACGTTCCCCTCGGTACCGTGGATGCCGATGTGCGATGGCAGGTTCCGGCGCGAGAGCGACGTCGCGAAGAGCACCGAGCCGAGCGCGCCGTTGGCGAACCGCAGCGTCCCGACGATCGTGTCCTCCGCCTCGATGTCGCGCGCCAGGTGATCCCAAAACCCAGCCACTTCCACCACCGGCTGGCCTACCAGCCAGATGTAGAGGTCCATCGCGTGGACGCCCTGGTTCATCAGGCAGCCGCGGTCGAGCGAGATCGTCCCCCGCCAGTCACCCGTCGTGTAGTACGCCGGCGAGCGGTAGTCCTTGCCCGAGAGATCCGCCAGCAGGATGCGCCCGAACGCTCCTTCCTGCACCATCTGCCGGATCTGCTGGTTGAAGCGGCTCGTGCGGCGCTGGAAGACGCAGCCCAGCTTGACGCCCGCCTCGCGCGTCGCCTTGATCGCAGCGTCCATCTTCTCGCGCGTGATGTCGAGCGGCTTCTCGGAGAGTACGTGCTTGCCGGCCT
The DNA here is from genome assembly GCA_016199265.1 of Chloroflexota bacterium. GTDB lineage: Bacteria > Chloroflexota > UBA11872 > UBA12225 > UBA12225 > JACQGX01. The sequence goes on from JACQGX010000178.1 coordinate 19,770, forward strand.
GCGCCGCCGCCACCGTGACTGCCGAGTGCAGCCCGCTCGGCGTGCAGACGCTGATCACGTCGATGTCGTCACGCGCCAGCAGCGCATCCAGATCGGATGTTGCGAACTCCGCGCCGAATTGGTTCTTCAGCGCCTCCGCCTTCTCCGGCACGACGTCGCAGACGCCGACCAGCTTCGCCCGCGGTGTGTTTGCCTGCACCGCCTTGGCGTGGTTCGGAGCGATCACGCCGCAGCCAACGATGCCCCACCCGTACGTTTCCCTAGATCCGGTTGCCATGTTCCTCCTCTTCTCGAAAGCCTGTCGAAGACTCCATAAGCGTACGGCTTGCGCGCCCCCATCCGCAGCCCGTTGCGGGCGGGTGTACCATCCTCCAGGGCGGCAACCCGGCCACGCGGCAATCTCTAAGCGCTTCAGGGTTTTGCCTGATGCTGCTCGCTCTCTCGCGTGCCAGGGTGGGAGTACGACGCACTCGCAGAAGGTGTACGGATTGCAGGTACAGACATGACGGCGGAACAACACCACAGCCACCAGGCAACTCGCCAAGAGCGCCATCGGCACGAACAACACGGTCATGGCAGTCACCAGGACCACCAGGACCACCAGGACCAGCACGCGGACCACGAGCACGGTGGCCATCATGCGCACGACGGCCACCGAACGCACAGATTCAACCCGGCCAATATCCAGCGGTTACTTGGCCAGGAGCGTCAGGAACTGCTCCCCGTCACTGCCACGCTGCAAGCGGCCGGCATTGTCCCGGGGCACACCGTCGTCGACCTGGGCTGCGGCCCCGGGTACTTCACCCTGCCGGCCGCCGCGCTTGCCGGCGACACCGGCCGCGTCTATGGCGTCGACGTGCAGCCGGAAATGGTCGACATCTGCCTCCGGCGCGCCGCCGAAGCCGGGCACCGCCAGGTAGACGTGCTGCAATCGGCCGAAGATCACGTACCCTTGGCCGGCAGCATCGCCGACCGCGTCTTCATCGCCTTCGTCCTCCACGAGACCGACAACCCGCCGGCCTTCCTGCGCGAAGCCAAGCGCCTGCTCAAGGCCGGCGGCGAGATCGCCATCGTCGAGTGGCAGAAGAAAGATGGCCCGCCGGGTCCCCCCACCGCCCACCGTGTCTCACCTGAGGACGTAGCTACCGTCGCCAACCAAGCCGGCCTGCGCGTACTCGAGCAACGTCCGCTCAACGACCACCACTACCTCGTCCGGCTGGCCGCCGCGTAACCCGCGTCCGCTCGCCGTGGCGATCCAGAAAGCCGTCCCGCACCCGGCTGTAGCGCGGAACCCCACGGCCCGTCGGGACGGGGCGGCGCGGACTATCAGATCGACGAGAGCCTAGCGAAACCCCAGATACACACAGATCTACACCGATAGCCATCTGAGGCATCGACCTCTATTATTACCACCGCCCCGAGCCGGAAACGCCGATTGCCGAGCATGACTCAGCGCCGTGCTTCGGCGAGCGCGCGCTCGAGGAGATCGGTCAGGCCCAATTCCGTGGCCCAGTGAGTCAGGTACGACTCGTCGAGCCGGCCTGCCTGCACCGCTGCCTCCACTATGCCGAGCATGGGCCCCCCATCGACCGGCAAGGCATAGCCGAGATGGCCGAAAAGTAGATGCTTGCTAACGGCCAGGAGCCCGCGCCCGCTCCCCCAGCGCCTCGCGCAGCGGCGCCAGGTGCTCGCTGACGCCCGTCTGCACCGGGCAGGCGGCGCGCTGCGCGGCGTGGAGCGGATCGAAGTAGCTCAGCGTTAGCGCCACCGCCTCGGCCCGCTCCGGATACGTGCGGAGGTAATCGTTGAACTCCTCCAGCGGGTACTCGTGCGTCTGGGGCAGCACGTCGGCTAGCCGGTAGAAGAGGCTCGGCGACACGCGCACGCCCGCCAGCCACTTCCCCCGCAACGCGGCGACGAACAAGGCCAGGTCATTGCCGGACACGGTGATGTCGGCGTGATAGGCCTCGCCCATCGGCCGCGTCAGCACGAAGTCGACCGCCCGGCACGCGTCGGCCACGATTCCCCGCCAGACGTACGTCTCCGGCGACTCGATCCCGTCGGTGAGCAGCCCCGGAAACGCGGCGGCGTACGGCCGGTCGCTCAGGCGCTGGCCGCGGTGGCAGAGCTGCAGCACCGCGCGATTGCCCGACCAACGCCGGTCGAGTCCCCCGACCGGCACGCCGACGACGCTGGCGTAGCCCGGCAGCCGCACGTCGACCCCCCATGGCCCCTCACCGGCCTCGGCGCCGGATGGCACCGCGTAGTACGCGAACAGACGATACGGCCCGATGCTCGTGAACCGGGCGGCGTAGACGCGCACCTCGGCCGACGACCGCAACGGAATCAGCTCCACCTCCGGCGCCACCTCCATCCGGTCGAGCTCGCCGGCCACCGCCGCCCAGTATGCGTCAAAGTCCGCCGGCTCCGGCACACGGGGCAGCAGGGGTGTCGCCTCGGCCATCGCACCTATGTTGACTGCCATCATATGACCACCTCTCTTTGAACGACAAACAGAAACCACGGATGCACACCGATGCACACCGATCGTCCAGGAAGAAGCTGCGCGGCGGCAGCGCTGACGGGCCGCTTCTATTAGGCACCGTTGGCACGCCAACGTGAGTGTCGGCGTCTCGCGAGTATGTTGGAGCAGCCTCGATCTCCAGGGCGCTTCAGCGTCCTTCGCAAATTCAGCCGGTGGGCTTCAGCCCCCGGCGGGTACGCCCTCGGTACGACGCTACTCACTGCGGGTGCTCGCATCACGCTCGTGCTCTGTGGCTGCCCCCGGCGGGTACGCCCCTGGCGCCACGTTACTCACTGCGGGACAGCTTCGGCTTCAGCCTCCGGCACGTCGAGATACTTACACAACCAGGCCCGTATCAGCGGCGCGTGCTGCGCCCGGCCGGCGCTGTGCCCCTCGCCCGGGTACGCCCGCAGCTCCTTCACCGCCGCGCCGACCGCCCGGTAGACGGCGCAGCCCGTCTCCGGCGGGCACGTCGGATCGACCAGCCCGATGTTCACCAGCGTCGGGCACGTGATCCGCGGCGCCATGTTGATCCCGTCGTAGAAGTCCAGCGTGCGCAACACCGGCTCGCGCCGCTCCGGGTACGTGCGCAGATAGTCGTTCACCTCTTCGTACGGGTACGTGTGCGTCAGATTGATCGCGTCGCGCATGCCGCACAGGTACGGCGCGCCGGGGCACGCCACCTTCACCTCCCGCCGCCACGCCGCCGTCACCACCGACAGTCCGCCACCCTGACTGCTGCCGGTCACGCCAATCCGGTCGCCGTCGACCTCGGGGCGGCTCAGCAAGAAATCGATCGCCCGCCACGCATCACAGTAAAAGCCACGATAGCCGTACGTTTGGTAGTCGACGATAGTGTGCGTCAGCAGACCGGGATACCCCGGATTGAACACCGCATTCGAGCGCAGCTTCCCCCGCGGCGCTGCCACGACGCAGGCGAATCCGTGGCGCGCCCACTCCTTGCCCGTCCCCAGCGGCGGCTCGCTGACGTAGCCCGGCATGAAGGCGATTGCCGGGTACCGGCTCCCTCCCGTCGGGCTCGGCCGCCGGGGTACGCAGTACCAGCACGCGATACGCAGCCCCTCCCAGCTCGTGTAGTGTCCCTCGTAGACGGCGACGTCCGGCGTCGACCGCAGCGGCACCAACTCGACGCTCGGCTCTACCGGAGTCCGTTGCAGCCGGTCCCACGTCTCCTGCCAGAACCCATCGTAGCCCTCCGGCTTGGTCACCGACGTGCCGTACCCCTCCGGATCTGACCGGTCGTACGGCCGCCCTTCTCGATCGATCGCCCCAACGCGGCTGGGCGGGAAAGCGGTCAACACCGTCATAGCACGCCGAAGCGTACCCGCCTAGGCGTGCGGCGTCAAGCTCGACTCGTAGCCGGCCCCCGCCCCGGAAACGTCAGCTCGGCAATCCCCGACTTGTCGAGCTCGCCCAGGCTCAGCTCCACCATGCGGTCGTACTGGCGCTTGGTGGCCGCGGCGAGCGGCAGGTCGAGCCCGGCATCCTTCGCCACCGAAAGCGCAATTCCCGAATCCTTCGCCGCGTGCGCTGCCGAGAAGTAGCACTCGTGGTCGCGGTTTTGCATGTCCTCGCCGTCGGTCTGCAGCACCCGCGAGCCGGCGCCCGTCTGCGAGAACACCTCGCGCAGCATCGCCAGGTCGAGACCCAGCGCCGCGCCCAGGCCCAAGCCTTCGGCGAGGCCGGCGGTGTTGATATTCATCACCATATTGACCAGCGCCTTGACCTGCGCCGCCTTTCCCGCCTCGCCGATGTACTTCAAGTCCTGGCTCATCGGCCGCAGGATCGGCAGCGCCCGCTCGTACGCCTCCCGCTTGCCGCCAACCATCAAGTAGAGCGTGCCGGCACGTGCCTGCGTGATGCTGCTCGCCATGCACGCCTCCAAGCTCTGTCCGCCGGCGTGCTCGACCAGCCGCTCGACGCCGACGTGAACCTCTGGGGAGACCGTCGCGCAGTTGACGAAGAGTCTTCCCCGCGCACCCTGCAGCAGGCTGTCATCCGTTTCCGCGAAGATCGATCGCATCGCCGCGTCGTCGGTCACCGCCGTGATCACGTACTCGGCTGCCTGCGCTACCTGCGCCGGCGTCGCTGCCGCCGCCGTCCTCAGCTCGGCGGCCAGTTCCCTGGCCGCGTCGCCGCGCACGTCGTACACCGCGGCAATCGAGAAGCCCTCGTCCTTCAGGTGGCGGGCGATGTTCGCCCCCATCCGGCCGACGCCGACGAAGCCAATCCGGTAATCTGCATTCGTCTTCGGCATAGTTCCCTCCACGCTCCGCCCACCCGAACGCATCTACATTACGCGCGGGCCGGCGACTGGGTCAACTGCTGGTGGAACGTGGTCCAGTCGTCCAGGTTGTTCAGGTTGACGGCATCTCGGATCTGGCCCGTATCCGGCATCCCGGCGGCTTCCAGGATCTCCTTACAGTCTTCATCGGGATGCACATAGGTCCGGATGGCACGATTCGACGCCGCGATCTCGTCGGCCGGTATCTTGCCACCGCGCTGCTGCACCACCCACTGCTCGAACTGCGGATACGTAGGCAGGTTTTCCTTGACGTACTTGATGGTCGCCTCCCGGTCCAGCTTCAGCGCGTCGAGCAGCATTTGGTCGAACCCCTTGCCGCACTCGGTATAACCCTCGGCCAGCCGTCCCTTGGCGCTGAGCAGCAGCTTCTGCCACAGCCGCGGCAGGTGAATCGTCCCCAGCGGGCCGGCCACGTCCGAACTGATCAACGGCACTACCTGTTCCATCTTGAACCTCCCAATGACGGCACGCTCCTGGCTGCTCGACTGGCCCTCCCGGCCAGCCTCGACGATCATCCGTAATCGTCGTTCGTGCCGTTCCTCCACAATACGCGTGGATCGTCCATTTGTCAACCGATAAACCCCACTATTTGCGTTACGGACCGCCGCACTCAACGCTACTGACGTTACTGCTCGGTCGGCAGCGGGCTCCGCGCCAGGAAACCGCGGAGCGCGGCGGCGTACATCGTCGGGTTCTGGTGCGGCGCGCCGTGCCCGCAGTACGGCAGGATACAGAGC
>JACQGX010000179.1 GCA_016199265.1 Chloroflexota bacterium
GTATGCCTCCGTACACTGAGTAGCACCGCCTCGCCAAAAGGTTCACCGCGAGGAGGAAGTTCACCTCAGAGACACAGAGACACAGAGATCTCTTTGTGCCCTTGTGGTGGACCCCCTATCCTCCGTGCCCTCTCCGCGTCTCCGTGTCTCCGTGGTGAACCAGCAGCTTCCGCAGCGCCTGCTTCGCATTCGAGAGGCGGCTCTTGACCGTGCCGGCAGGCACCGCCAGCACCTCCGCCAGCTCGGGATACGACAATCCATGGACGAACGTGAGGATGAGAATCTCGCGGTGCACCGGCGACAGCTTGGCCATGGCCGCGGCGAGCACTTCACGGTCGGCGGCCGCAAGGGCGGCGGCCTCCGGCTCGGGGTCGGGCGCCTCGACGCCGGCGAGCTCGGCTTCGCCGGCGAGCGGGAGAGCGCTGCGGCGCAGCGCGTTGTGTGCCTGGCGCCGCGCGATGCCGATCAGCCACGTCCGCACCGTCGAGCGCCCCTGGTAGCTCCCGGCGCTCTTCCAGACGGCCAGAAAGGTGTCCTGCAGGATCTCCTCCGCCACGCCCTGGTCGGACGCAAGCTGCACTACATAGTGGAACAGCGGCCGCTGGTAGCGAGCGTACAGGTCGGCGAGCGCGTGCCGGTCGCCCTGCGCGATACGCTGCAGCAGCAGCGCCTCGGGGTCGACCGGCTGTTGCTTCGCACGGACACTTTTCCAGGGGAAGACGAGCTCCAATGGGCGAGAACCTTTGCTCGAGGAACGCTCCGCCGTGGCGCAATGAACGCTAAGAAGATCGCCCGGCCAAGACGAACCACTGCATAGGTATAGCTAAGGTGATGTGCACAATCACATGGAGTGGGAGTTGTGGGTTACGGCCAATTGCCTGCACCCGTCACCGCCCTGAGCAGCTACGTCGGGGCGGCCGGCACTATTACTGTCCGGCACCACGCCCTCACGGACACCGGCGATCCGCTGCGAGTTTCACAGCGTGAGCACCATCGTCGACGCGCCACGACCGCTCGACGGCGGAAGAGGCCCCGGCCGTGTGCCCGCGGTGTGACAGTCTCGGCGGGGCATTGCTTCGCCAGGATGTTCGTACGTGGATGTTCGTAAATGAAGGAAGCGTTTCTCTGGTATCTGGTGAGTGTCCTGCTGGCGGTGCGCGGGGTAACCCAGTTGGGCAGCGAGCACGGGGCGCTCACGGCCGCGACGCTCGTCGCGGCGGCCGTCGCGGTGGGTATCGCGGCGTGGCGGACGCCACTGCACAGCAAATGAGGGCAGCGCTCGGGTTTCGACGGTGACCTATGGGTGCCCGGTCGCCGGTAAGGGCGCGCGTGTTCCTATACTTCGTCCGTTCACAGCGCCTCATGGAAATCGCGCTCGGGCGCAGATGCCGCCGGCCTGCCTCCCGGTCTTTCGCGCCTATTTGCGTTCATCTGCGGTTTCACTTTTCGTTCTGAGGGAGGTAAAAGTCCCGATGGACGGAGACATTCCCGGACGCGCCCAGGGGAAATCCGACAGCAATGGATGACTTGTTTAGCACGCAGAACGTACTCCTGCTCTTGCGCAAATGGCGTTGGATCGGCACCGGCGCGGCGGTCTCGGCGGTGGTCGCCGCCGCCGTCCTTCTTGCGCAGCCGCGCACCTACACCGCGACGGTCGACGTCGTGCCCAGGCGGGCACGGATCGAGCAGAGCGCGATCGCCCCGGGCGACGAGGCGCTGGATGCCGCTCTTGCCGCCGTCGCGCAAGAGGTCGAGAAGGAATTGCGCGAGCTCCAGGGCAGGCTGGCAGAGCAGCAAGCCGCCCAGAGAGACTTCCAACAGCAGCGCGACATTGCCTGGGAGAGCTACACCAGTCTTTACAAGAAGGTAGAAGAAGCGCTCGTTGCCAGCGTCGGGGGCGCCGGCAACGAAGTCACCGTGGCAAGCCAATCCGTCATCGCCGAGCCGCAGTCGCGGCGCCTCGCGGTCATTCTCCCCTTGGCGGGGGCACTCGGAGCAGCGGCGGTTGCCGGTTGGCTGCTCCTATCGGTAACAGTGTCTCGCCAGTTCCTCCCGGCGCCCTCGTCGAACAACGGACAGATCAGCGGCCGCGTCCTAGAATCAGTCGCCGCGGAAGGCGCTTCACCAATCCGGCGCTGAGCGTCTCTGCGTCTTTGTGGCGAACCGTTACGTGCGCATTCTTGTCGTCAACTGGTTTGACTGGACGCACCCGCTATGGGGCGGCGCGGAGGTGTACCTGCGTGAGGTGTACCGGCGGCTGGCGGCCCGCGGGCACGACGTGACGCTGCTGTGCTCGACCTACGCCGGCGGCGCGGCCGAGGCGGTGGAAGACGGCATTCGCGTCGTTCGCCGCGGGAACTTCTGGACGTTCCATCTCCAAGTGCCCTGGTTCTACCGCCGCGATCCCGCGCTCGCGGGACAAGCATGGGACTGCGTGTTCGAGTACACGAACAAAGTTCCGATGCTGACGCCCCTGTTCGTCCGCGCGCCGCTCATCGCCGTCGCCCACCACCTTTTCGGCGCGTCGATCTTCCACGAGAGCAAGGCGCCGATCGCGGCGTACGTCTACCTTATGGAGCGCCTGATCCCCGTCGTCTACCGCCGCACGCCGTGGATCGCGGTGTCGCCTAGCACGCGCCAGGATCTGGTGGCGCTCGGCATCCCAGCCGGGAATATCCACGTGATCCCGAATGGGATTGATAGTGGGTTGTTTTCACCACGGAGACACAGAGACACAGAGAAGATGGAAACCAAAGTCGTCTCCGTGTCTCCGTGTCTCCGTGGTGAACCCCCTATCATCGCGTGGATTGGGAGGATGAAGCGGTATAAGCGGGTGGACGTGTTGCTGCGGGCGATGCCGCTGGTCCTGGAGCGCGTGCCGGAGGCGCGGCTGGAGCTGGCCGGAGACGGGCCCGAGGCGCCGCGCTTGCGGGCGCTGGCGGGACGACTCGGCCTGGCAGCGGAGACGGTTCGTTTTCTGGGCGCGGTGACCGAAGAGGAGAAGCTGGCGCTGCTCCGCCGCGCGACCGTTCTGGCGCAGCCGTCGCTCAAAGAAGGTTGGGGACGAACTGTGCTCGAAGCGGCTGCCTGCGGTGTGCCGGCCGTCGCGTCCGATGTGCCTGGTCTGCGCGACTCCGTCCTGCCGAACGAGACCGGCCTGCTCGTGCCCCCCACCAAGCCCGACGCCCTCGCCGGCGCCGTCTTGTCGCTCCTGCTCGATCCCGACCGGCGCCGAACTCTCGGCCAAGCTGCGCGCGCCTACGCCCGCCGCTTCACGTGGGACGACGCCGCTCTCGCCACCGAGCATCTGGCCCGAGAGCGCGCGTCCGTGAGCCGGCCGTTGGTGCAAGCAGCCGTGCCGGGGACCCAGAGATGAGCATTCGCGCGCTTCCCCGCTGGCGGCCGTCACCCGCGCCGTGGCTCGATGCCACCCGCCTTGGCCCGGCCTGGCACAGCCTACGACGCAAGCTCCGCGCCGCTGCCCGAGCCGCCGGCGACCTCCTCCTCCGCTACGAGCTGGCCTACGCGCTGCCCGCCATCGTCCTCCTTGTCCTCGCGCTTGACGGCCAACTGGTCGACGCCTGGAATTTCAAAAGGCTCGGCGGTGACTGGTGGCACGCGCTTCGGCTCGACCGCGGCAATCCTTTGCTGCCGCTTACTATCGGGCTCCCGCTTGTGCCGTGGATCGTCCGCGCGGTGCGCTCCGGCCCCCTCGCCATCACGACCGGCCCCGATCTCGCCCTCTTCCTCTACCTCGCCGGGGCCCAACTGGGCTTCACGCAGACCGTCGACTTCGCCGGCAGCAAGACCCGCCTGCTCGGTATCGTCGGCGCCACCTACCTCTATTACCTCATCAGCCACACCACCGGCGACGTCCGCACCGTCCGCCGCTGGCTCTGGGCCGTGCTCGGCGCGTGCCTCGCCGGCGCGCTGCTCACGCTGTCCCTGATGGGCTTCCAGCTCCCGGAGGTCTACGCTCAGTACGGTCCCGCCGAACTGGTCAACCACCTGATCGCGCCGCTGCGCCCTTTCGCCCTCGGCCCGGTCGACCACTGGCTCTTCTTCGTCACCTCCCAACGCCTTCCCATCCATCCCAACGTGCTGGCGGACTTCCTGCTGGTAGTGGGGCTCATGGCGACGACGCTGGCGGTTCCCCTCACCCCCGGCCCCTCTCCCACCGGGGGAGAGGGGAGTCGTCTAGAGCGCGGCGCTAGTACTGCACGGCAGATGGGCTTTGTCACCCTGAGCGCCGGCGAAGTGCCTCGAGGTCCTTCGCCGGCACTCAGGGCGACATCTGCCGAGAGACTTCTGCCAACCAATACTACACCAAAGCCGAGGTGGAATCCGCAGGCCGCCTCACTTTGCACTTTGCACTTTGCACTTTGCACTTGGTTTAGGGGCCGCCTCGGCTGGCTGGCGCTCGCCGCCGTCGCAATCGTCCTTCTCGTCTCCACCGGCAGCCGCGGTGGGCTGCTCGGCCTCCTGGGCGGCGGCGCCGCGCTGCTGGCACTCACCCGTCCGCGATGGCTCATTCCCCTGGTGCCCGCCACGCTCCTCGCCGCTGTCCTCTTTGCCGTCCCCATGGCCAAGACGCGCGACGCGCTCGGCGCCCTCCAGCGGGGCGACGTGCCCCGTGCCGTCCAGGTCCTTCAGGCCCCGAGCGGCCACTACCGCACCGACGCGACCCAGGCGATCGGGCCCCGCCTGCGCGTCTGGTCCAGCTACTGGAGCCTTCTCCGCGACAAGCCCATCGCCGGCGAAGGCCTCGGTCTGCAATCGGTCGCCACCTCCTTCTCCCAGCGCTACGGCATCCACCTCTACTACTCCGAGTCCCACTCCCACTCCGTCCTGCTCCAGACCTACCTCGAACAGACGGTCCTCGGACTGGCCGGGCTGCTCCTGCTCCTGTATGCCGCGGGCTGCGCGGTGCGGAGTGCAAAGCCTGCCCTGAGCCCTTCGGCTGCGCTCAGGATACACTACGCCGAAGGGTGTAAAGCGCAAAGCGCAAAGGGACCTACGGCGGCTACGGCCGGCCCTGGGTTCGGAGCGTGGCACCTTGCACGTGATACCTCCGAGATCGCCGTGGCGTCACTGGTCGCCATCGCCGGCCTCCTCGCGCACGCGCTCGTCGACATCAACCTCAACACCAACATCATCACCGCACTCCTCTTCGCCCTAGCCTCCCTCACGCTACGCGCCTCGCAGCTCGGTGAGCAGCAGGCGGTGAGCAGCGGACAGTTCGACGAGCCCGATTTACGGGCGTCGGTCGGCGGCCGGCGGTTGCCCGTCACGTATCCCCGCGCGGCCGCCTGGCTCGTCGCTGCTCTCCTCCTGCTCGTCACGCTGCTCTCCCTTCTCCCCCCACCCTACGCCCCCTACCTCCAACTCCGATGACGCACTTCCCCCATCCGCCATTCCCCGGCCTCCGGCCCCTGGCCCCCGGCCCTCACTCCGTCATCATCCCTGCCCGCAACGCCGGCCGCACGCTCGGCGCCTGTCTCGACGGCCTGGCCGCTGAGGGTGTACCGGGGCAGAACGCCGAGCTGATCGTCGTCGACGATGGCTCAACCGACGACACGGCGTGCGTCGCGGCGCGCCCGGGCGTGCGGGTCATCGCCGGCGCCGGGCGAGGACCGGCGGCCGCGCGCAATCTCGGCGCGAGGCACGCCACCGGTGACGTACTCGTCTTCCTCGACGCCGACACCGTTCCCCTCGCCGGGTGGCTGCGCGAAATGGTCGCCCCGCTCGCGGACCCGTCGGTCGTCGCCGTCAAGGGGCGCTACTACTCGTGCCAGCAGAGTCTCGTCGCCCGCTTCGCCCAGCTCGAATTCGAAGACAAGTACGCCCGGCTCGAGCGCGCGGCGCAGGTCGACTTCGTCGACGCCGGCACGGCGGCCTACCGTCGCGAGGCCTTCTGCGGCGTCGGCGGCTTCGACGAACGCTTTCCCGCCCAATCGGCCGAAGACGTCGAGCTCGCCTTCCGCCTGGCAGCCCGCGGCGCCGGCTTCGCCTTCAACCCCCGCGCCGCCGTCGTCCACGAGCACGCCGCCCGCCTCGACGAATACCTCGTCAAGAAGGCACGCTATGGCTTCTTCCGCGTCCGCGTCTACCGGCGCTATCCCCAGAAAGCGCTCGGCGATTCCTACACGCCCCCCACGATGGGCCTGCAGATCGCGCTCGCCGCCGTCACCGGCGTCCTGGCGCTGCTCTCCGTCGTCCGGTTTCCCCTCGTCCGCTTCCCCCTCGTCCGCGCGGCGCTGGCCGCTACCCTCGCGACCTTCGCGCTGACCACCAAACCACTGATCGAGCGCGCCGGCCTCCGCCGCCCCACCCTCGCGCTCGCCGTTCCGGGCCTGGTCTACCTTCGCGCCTGGGCCCAGGGGCTCGGCATCCTCGCCGGCCTGCTGACGCTGGCCGCGGAGAAAGTGAGGCATCGAACCGCAAATGAACCCTTCGGCGGCGCTCAGGGCAGGCTCCAATGAACGCAGATAGGCTATGAGGCGATTCTTTTCGAGAAGGCACGCGGGCGTGGTGCAGGCGATTCTGCGCGTGGCAGCCCGCTCGAACGTCCTGGCCGCCGGCGCCGCCGCGCTCGCGGTCGCCGTCGCCGGCGGCGCGGCGCATGCGCGGCAGTGGTCGTTCGCCGAGAGCTCGACCGTCGTCGTGACCGAGGACACGCTAGAGCGCCACAGGTGGACGCCCTCCGTCCCGTGGCCCTCGACCGGCGCGATCACGATCACCGGCCGCCTGCGCAACGACGGCAACGCCGCCGCCGACCTCGTCCGCGTCGTCGTCACCCTCGCCGACTCGTCGGGCACGGTTATCCGCACCACCACCGGCTACCCCATCGAGTGGCGCCTGGCGCCCGGCGAAGAAGTCACCTTCTTCGCCCCCACGTTCCCCGATCCGCGTATCGCCAGCCACACACTCCGCGTCGAACAAGCCCGGCGTAGCCGGCGGTAGGCGGTAGGCGGTAGGCGGTAGGCAGTGGGCGGCGGGCGGCGGGCGGCGGCTCCGCCGGGGGCTGAAGCCGCCCGGCTACGTGAACGAAGCCAGCTAAAGCAGGCTCTCTGCAGGGCGCTTCAGCGTCCTTCGCCGAC
>JACQGX010000180.1 GCA_016199265.1 Chloroflexota bacterium
GGCAACTGCGTTATGATATGGACGGTATTGTGCACCAACATGCCATGATCGTGGGTGGGACCCGTGAATGAGTACCTGAACTTGGTCGAGGCAGCCCGCTACCTCGGCATCAGCCGAATGACGCTCCATAAACTGATCCGTGAGGGCAAGGTGCCCACCTATTGGAGCGAGCTGAATCGGGCTGTACGGTTGGTGAAGCGTGCGGACCTAGACCGGCTGCGGCAGCCGCGCCCAGCCGAAGATAAGCTGCGAGGCGAGCAATGAGGACACCGGTGATCTCACAATACGATGCAGGCTATGTCCGCGTCTCGACCGACATGCAGATGGAGCGGGATGCGCTCCAGAACCAGATCCAAGCATTGGAGTCCCATGCCGTAGCGCACAGCCTCAACCTGCGCTTGTACAAGGACGAAGGCGTCTCGGCAAAGGATACCGACCGGCCGGCTCTCCAACGGCTCATCGCCGACGTCCAGGCCTGCCGCGTCCGGTCCGTGCTGGTCACCAAGCTCGACCGGATCAGCCGCTCGCTCGTGGACCTGCTCGACCTGATGCGGCTGTTCGAGCAGCACGGGGTCAAGTTCATCTCGGTTCGGGACAACCTCGACACCTCCGGTCCCGTGGGCCGCTTCATGCTCCACATCCTGGGCGCGATCGCCGAGCTGGAGCGGGGCATCACGGCCGAGCGCGTCGCCGAGGATATGAAGGTCCGCGCGAAGCGCGGCAAGTGGAACGGCGGGCTGACACCGTACGGGCGTCGGATGGAGGACGGCCAGCTCAGGATCGTGCCCGAGGAAGCGACGATCTTGCGCCGCATGCGGGAGTTGCTCCTCCAGACGCGCACCTGGCGCGGCGTGGCCGTCGCGCTGAACCGGTCCGGTCTGCGCACCCGCGGCTGGGAGCCCCTCGAGCGCGACGGGCGGGTCGTCCGCAAGGGGCACGCCGCCGAGGAGTGGACGCCAACCTCGGTGAAGCGGGTGCTGCTCCAGCCGATCAACGCCGGCACGCGCGTCTACAACCGCAGGCGGGCCAAGGGGCGGACGTCGGCGCCCCGGCCGGCCGACGAGCACGTGGTCGTCGAGGACTTTTGGGAGCCGATCTTCAGCCGCGCGGAGCGGGACCACGTGCTGCGCGTGGCGGCCGAGATCGAGAGCACGCCACCCCGCAGGGCGGCCAGCCCGCACCTGCTGTCGGGCCTCGTCGAGTGCACCTGCGGCACGAAGATGTACGGCATCCATAACTACGTCACGACGAAGCGCGGGCGCTACCGGCTCGGCTACTACCGCTGCCGGCGCGCCAGCAGCAAGGGCACCTGCGCCGCCAAGCAGGTCCCGGCCGCCGTCGTCGAGCGCGCGGTGATCGACGAGCTGCGCCGCCTAGGGTTCGACCACGAGCGCGTCGCGGCGCTGGCCGGCGCGGCGCAGGCGACCTTCGAGGCCGTGCTGCAGCCGCTGGTCGAGCGGCGCGGCCAGACGGCGGCGGACCTGGAGCGCGTCGGCAGCCGGCTGGACTCCCTGCTCGAGCTGGCCGAGGACCGCCTGGTCGGAAAGCAGGAGTTCGCCACATTCCCGCGCGGCGTGAGCGCCACCAGATCAGAAAACTATGGTGTTCGGGAATGCACGGATGCCCATGCATTCGCGAATACCATAGTGGGCCGCGAACCAGATCGGGACGGTCACCGCGCCGTCCACCGGCCGGAGGAACTGCGGGCGCGGTACCCGGCCGCCCGCGGAGCGAGGCGATCCACCCTGCCCCGTGACGCGGTGCCGGCGGCCGCGGCGCCGCTCAACCCCTCGAAAGCGTGGTTTTGGCAGGCACGTCGGACTGGCGGATCGCTGAGTAGGGGAAGCAGGGTGGCGGGGCGCCCACGCGCGATGCCGCCGCTCACCACGGTGGCGGCGCTGCCTCCCCGCTGCCGAGACCGCCGCAGACTGCGCTAGCGACCTGCGCAGCCAGCTCCTGCGCGTCCCGCGCGCCGCCGAGTACGAGAGAATCGCGGTCCTTGCCATACCTAACACTGCCATGTATAGTGCTGCTATGCTCACCTGGGTTCAAGTTCGCTAGCGCCGCGCGACGCGAGAAATCATGGACATCAACAAGGACTTGATCGCCGCTTCCTCGACTCCGATCGTGCTGGCGATCCTGGCCGAAGGCGACAGCTACGGCTACGCCATCCTCAAGCGAGTTCGAGAGCTGTCCGGTGGGCGCATGGCGTGGACGGACGGGATGCTCTACCCCGTCCTGCACCGGCTCGAGCGGCTCGGCCACGTCGAAGCGCGGTGGGAAGAAGCGGAGACCGGCCGCCGTCGCAAGTATTACCGGATCACGCCCGGGGGCCGGGCTCAGCTCGCCGAAGAACGCAAACAATGGCAAGCGGTTGACGCGACGCTCCGGGAAATCTGGCGGGCGCTCTCCCTTCCGCTCACGGCCAGCCACCTGGCGTCAGCCGCGCCACTTCCACAAGGAGTCTGAATGATTGCGCATGACCTAGAGCCGGTAGTGCTAGAGGAGCAGATCGACCAATGGCGGAGCTACCTCCGCCGCCGGCAGGCGATCCACTCCGTCGATGTAGCGGAGCTGGAAGACCATCTGCGCGAGCAGGTAGCGGGCCTGGTCAACGCGGGGCTCGCCACCGATGAGGCGTTCCTGGTGGCGGTGAAGCGCATGGGCGCCCTCGATGCCCTCTCACGGGAGTTCGCGCGCGAGCACTCGGACCGCCTCTGGAAGCAGCTCGTCGTAGTCCCCTCCGATTCGGGGGAACCGCGGGCCGCGGCGCGAACGGACGCCATCGTGGCGTTCTGTCTCGCGGTGACGGCGGCCGTGTTCATCAAGGTGCCGGCGCTCTTCGGGATCCAGATAGACCAGGACGCCGGCTTCTACGCCCGCAACGTGAGTTTCTTTGTGCTGCCCCTCCTGACCGGCTATTTCGTCTGGAAACGGCGGCTCGACACCAGCGCTCGCCGCCGGCTGGCCGTGGCGTTCGTCCCGTTCGTCGCGGCGGGTGTATTCGCCAACGTTTATCCATTCCTCCCGGCCGGCTACACGGAGACGCTTGCGGCGCTGCACCTGCCGATCGTGCTCTGGTTGGTAGTGGGCATCGCGTACGCGGGCGGCCGGTGGCGCCAGGTGGCCGGCCGCATGGATTTCATTCGATTCTCGGGCGAGCTCTTCATCTACTTCGTGCTGATCGCCCTCGGCGGCGGCGTCCTCACGGCGTTCATGGCGATGCTCTTCCGGGCCATCGGGATCGACCCCGAGCCCTTCTTCGAGTCGTGGCTGCTGCCGTGCGGCGCGGTGGGCGCCGTGGTGGTTGGCTCCTGGCTGGTGGAGGCCAAGCAGAGCGTGATCGAGAACATGGCGCCGGTGCTGACGCGCCTCTTCACACCGCTCTTCGCCACGGTGCTGGTCGCGTTTCTGGGGACCCTGTTGTGGACCGGACGCGGAATCGACATCGAGCGCAACCTGCTCATCGCGTTCGACCTGCTCCTGGTGGTGGTCCTGGGCCTGCTGCTCTATTCCCTATCGGCCCGCGATCCACGGTCGGCTCCCGGTGCCTTCGATGTGGTGCAGGTGGTGCTGGTGGGCAGCGCGCTCGTGGCCGACGCGATCGCGCTGTGGGCCATCGCCGGGCGAGTCTC
Source organism: Chloroflexota bacterium (assembly GCA_016199265.1). Taxonomy (GTDB): domain Bacteria; phylum Chloroflexota; class UBA11872; order UBA12225; family UBA12225; genus JACQGX01. The sequence continues at coordinate 3,636 of JACQGX010000180.1, forward strand.
CGACTTCGGCTTCAGCCCCAACCGTGTGGCCGCTCTGGGCGAGAACGTGATTCTCCTGGTCAATCTGGCGTGGTCCGTGGGGCTTTACATCCGTTTCCTGCGCGGGCGCGGATCGTTCTCGGATCTCGAGCGCTGGCAGACGGAGTACCTGTGGGTCTATGCCGTCTGGGCGGCGATCGTCGTCGTCGCCTTTCCACCGGTGTTCGGATACATCTGACGCACTCACCACAGTAATACTTCTGGAAGTATTACGTCTTTGTCCGGGTCTACTAACACCTGTTGCATAAACAAATCTGGTCCCTCTTGATAGAAGATAAATTGCCTATCTTGATTGGTAATTGTTTCAAGCCAGCTTTCATTACCAACTCAAGCTGGGTTTTGGGCAGATTGGGCGAAGGCATGGACCCTCCGGGGAAGGGCGAGACCGGCCGCGGGGACCGCGAAAATCGCGGGGATACCCGCTCGTGAGTCCGCGACGATACCGTGCGCGCGGACGTCGCGAGCGCGCCCCACGCTCCCACCACGACGACCCGCTGCACGTGCTCTGACTGCCTGTCCGCGCGAGAGCGTACTACCGCGCAGGTCGAAGAGCACGGCGCGGCGGCAAGACGTGCTGGTCGACCAGAATGGGATTGCCGTCGGGATCGATCACCATGAAGCTGCCGGGGCCAGTCGTGGACTCGTCGGCGGCAGTCGCCAGCTCGATGCCGGCGGCCTTGAGCCGCCGCTGGAGCTCGCGGAGGTCGGTGAACTGCGCGAGTGGGTTGCCCGCGCTGTCCCACCCCGGATTGAACGTGAGCACGTTGCGTTCGAACATTCCCTGGAAGAGCCCGATGGTGGCGCTGCCGTTCTGGAGGATCAGCCAGTTCTGCGAGGCGTCGCCAAAGATGCGCTCGAAGCCGAGCGTCCCGTAGAAGGCCTGGGAGGCGGCGAGGTCCTTGACGGCAAGGCTCACTGAAAAGTTGCCGAGCGGCATGGCGGGCGTGTTACTCATGGCGCCGATTCTACAACGGCAGCAGCAACCCGGGCGACGTGAAGAGGCTCGAGGACGCGTTCGGTCCGGGCAGACAGCAGTGTACGCCGGTGGTGGGTGCCGGAGGCGCGCGTCCATGAAGCGGCGAAAGGAGGCGCTGTACATGGGGCCGACGTGCTGCCACAAGGTTGCTGCACGGAGGCGGCGTGAACGGGCGCCCGGCGAAAGTCACGAGCACCGGGAGGCGCTCACGCGCCGAGCAGCTCCGCGGTGAGCTCACGCCCGATCCCTCGTGGACACTAGCGGCCTCCGAGATCGGCGCGTACCCCTTCTGCCCGCACGCCTGGCACCTCCAGCGCTGCCGCGTGCCCGTCACGCCGGAAGCCGATGCGCGCCGTCAGGCGGGTAGTGGGGTGCACCACGACATCGGGAGACAGACCGACCAGGAAGTGTCTCCTTATTCGGCGGCCCACGTGAGTGCGGCGGCCTCGCGGTTCAGGGGATGCCATCGAATGATTCGGAAACCGTGCTTGATGGCTGACCGGAGGAACGAGTCGAAACGAATGAGAGATCTCGTCTCACGGTGTCCGCGAGGGCCTCGGTCAGGTGCCGACGTAGGCCGCGAGGTGCTGGCCGGTGAGGGTGGAGCGGGCGGCGACGAGGCCGGCGGGTGTGCCCTCGAAGACGATCCGGCCGCCGTCGTGGCCGGCGCCGGGGCCGAGGTCGATGATCCAGTCGGCGTGCGCCATGACCGCCTGGTGGTGCTCGATGACGATGACCGACTTGCCGGAGTCGACCAGCCGGTCGAGCAGGCCGAGCAGTTGCTCGACGTCGGCGAGGTGGAGGCCGGTGGTCGGCTCGTCGAGGACGTAGACGCCGCCCTTCTCGGCCATGTGGGTGGCCAGCTTAAGCCGCTGCCGCTCGCCGCCGGACAGCGTAGTGAGCGGCTGGCCGAGGGAGAGGTAGCCGAGTCCGACGTCGGCCAGCCGGCCGAGGATGGCGTGCGCGGCCGGCGTGCGCGCCTCGCCGGCGCCGAAGAACTCCTGGGCGTCGGTCACCGACATCGCGAGCACCTCGCTGATGTCGCGGCCGCCGAGATGGTAGTCCAGCACTGATGCCTGGAACCGTTTCCCCTCGCACTCTTCGCAGACCGTTGCGACGCTGGTCATGATCGCCAGGTCGGTGTAGATGACGCCGGCGCCGTTGCAAGTGGGGCAGGCGCCCTCGGAGTTGGCGCTGAACAGCGCCGGCTTTACGCCGTTGACCTTCGCGAACGCGTTGCGGATCGGGTCGAGCAGTCCGGTGTACGTCGCCGGGTTACTGCGCCGCGAGCCGCGGATGGGCGTCTGGTCCACCGCCACCACGCCCGCGCCGGCGGGGATGGAGCCGTGGATCAGCGAGCTCTTGCCGGAGCCGGCGACGCCGGTGACGACGACAAGCACCCCCAGCGGGACGTCGACGTCGACGTCTTGTAGGTTGTGCGCCGTCGCGCCGCGGATCTCCAGCGTGCCGGTGGGCGTGCGCACCGCCGGCTTGAGCGACGCCCGGTCGTCGAGATGGCGGCCGGTGAGGGTGCCGCTGGCCCGCAGCCCCTTGACGGTGCCCTCGAAGCAGACGGCACCGCCCGCCGTGCCGGCGCCGGGGCCGAGGTCGACGACGTGGTCGGCGATCGCGATCGTCTCCGGCTCGTGCTCGACGACAAGCACCGTGTTGCCCTTGTCCCGCAGCTGCAGCAGCAGGTCGTTCATCCGCTGGACGTCATGGGGGTGCAGGCCCGCGGTGGGCTCGTCAAAGACGTAGGTGACGTCGGTGAGCGAGGAGCCGAGGTGGCGGATCATCTTGACGCGCTGCGCCTCCCCGCCCGAAAGCGTGCCCGACGGCCGCTCGAGCGAGAGGTAACCCAGCCCGATGTCCACGAACGAGTCGAGCGTCTGCAGCAGTGCCTCGAGCAGCGGCGTGACCGACGGCTCGTCGAGGCCACGGACCCATTCGGCCAGGTCGGTGATCTGCATCGCGCAGGCGTCGGCGATGTTGATCCCCTTGATCTTCGATGACCGAGCCGCCTCGTTGAGCCGGGTGCCGCCGCAGTCGGGACAGGTAGTGAACGTGATTACCCGCTCCACGAACGCGCGAACGTGCGGCTGCAGCGCTTCGACGTCCTTGGACAGCATTGACTTCTGGATCCGCGGGATCAGACCCTCGTAGGTGAGGTTGATGCCGTCGACCTTGATCTTGGTCGGCTCCTTGTAGAGCAGGTCGTGCAGCTCCTTCTTGGTGAACTTCTTGATCGGCTTGTCAGGATCGAAGAAGCCGCAACCGCTGAAGATGCGGCCATACCAGCCGTCCATGCTGTAGCCGGGGATCGTGAGCGCACCCTCGTTGAGCGACTTGCTGTCGTCGTACAGCTGCGACAGGTCGAAGTCGGAGACCCTGCCCATGCCCTCGCAGCGCGGACACATGCCGCCGTGGTAGACGACGTCGCGCACCACGATCCGCTCCCCCGTGCCCTTGTCGACGGTCATCGACCCGCTCGCTTTCCGCATCGGGACGTTGAACGAGTACGCAGTCTGGGGCCCGATGTGCGGCTGCCCGAGCCGGCTGAAGAGGATGCGCAGCATCGCGTTGGCGTCGGTGACGGTGCCGACGGTGGAGCGGGGGTTGGCGCCCATCCGCTCCTGGTCGACGCTGATCGCGGTCGTCAGCCCTTCCAGCACGTCGACGTCCGGCCGCGCCAGCGTCGGCATGAAGCCCTGCACGAAGGCGCTGTACGTCTCATTGATCAGCCGCTGCGACTCCGCAGCGATCGTGTCGAACACCAGCGAACTCTTGCCCGAGCCGGAGACCCCGGTGAACACCGTCAGCCGGCGCTTCGGGATCTCAATGCTGACGTCCTTGAGGTTGTTCTCGCGCGCGCCGTGCACACGAATCAGATCGTGGCGGTCGGCGACGGGCAGCGCAGGCGACTGCGTGTCCGTCCTCGTGCCGATGCTCATCGGGTCTCCTTCTGTTTACGCGGTGCCGCCTTCGCGGTCCAGGCGGCCGCCACCGGCGTCGTGCGCGGGCTCCTTCACGGTGGCGTCTGCGCCGGTCATGGCTGCGATCGCCGGCCGGCTCAGCGCAGCTCGTTGATGCGGATCAGGTTGCCCGCGGGATCGCGGACGGCGCAGTCGCGAACGCCGTACGGCTGCTCGGTCGGCTCCTGGACGACCTCGGCGTCGCTGGCCTGCAACCGCTCGAAGGTGGCGTCGAGGTCGGTGGTGGCCAGGGTGATGATGGCGTAGGTTCCCTTGGCCATCATCTCGGCGATGGTGCGGCGCTCGTCGTCGGTGATGCCGGGGTCGGCGGCCGGCGGATGCAAGACGATGGACGTGCCGGGCTGGCCGGCAGGGCCGACCGTGATCCAGCGCATCCCGCCGTATCCGACGTCGTTGCGGACCTCGAAGCCGAGGGTGTCGCGGTAGAAGGCCAGGGAGGCCTCCGGGTCGTTGTGCGGGAGGAAGCTCGAGTGAATGGTGATGTCCATGGCGGTCATTCTAGGTGCGGCTCGGTGACCGGCGCTTCTCGATTCCTGATCGGTCTGGTCACCTGTTTCGCCACGCAGGACGGCATCCCTGCCGTCGCGCCCGCTTCCTCGCGTCGATAGACGCTGGGCGGCACACCGACCAGCTCGGTGAAGCGACTGCTGAAGGTGCCCAGCGACGAGCAGCCGACCGCGAAACAGACCTCGGTGACGCTGAGGTCGCCACGACGCAGCAGCGTCATCGCGCGCTCGATGCGCCGCGTCATCACACAGGCGTACGGCGACTCGCCGTAAGCGAGCCGGAACTCGCGGCTGAGGTGCCCGGCCGACATGTGCGCGCCGCGGGCGAGCGCCTCGACGTCCAGCGGCTGCGCGTACTCCCGGTCGATTCGGTCGCGGACGCGGCGCAGTTGCGCGAGGTCGCGCAGGCGCTGCGCCGCGGCGGGTCTGCTGGTCACCTGCGAGATTATGCCACGTCGCGCCGGAGGTGCCTAGCGCCGCTGGCGTCCCACTCCACTCCGCGTCCGCTCCGGCCCGGTCTGCTCCGCCTACGTCCTCGACCTGTTCGGGCCTTGCGGTATCCGCCACTTGTCCCGCGTCAACACATCTCGTTAGCAGTCAACCAGGGTGTGGCTCCCAAGTGGTCGATGGTGATGGCGCCAATCTGGCCAGGTGACGCGTTCCGCTCAATTCGGCGAGGCTGCGTGGGCTTGGATCGATCAGGAATCGAGAAGCGATCGTTTCATGCTCCTGTCATGATCCGTCTGTGGAGCGACCAACCACACCAAACCGATGTGACAGGAGGAAATCGCCTTGAAGATCAAAGTGACCAGCATCTACGTGGACGACCAGGAGAAAGCGCTGCGCTTCTACACCGACGTCATGGGCTTCGTGAAGAAAGCAGACTTCACCCAGGGGCCATTCAGATGGCTCACGGTCGCCTCAGCCGGCGAGCCGGACGGAGTCGAGCTGCAGCTTGCCCCCAACGACAATCCGGCCGCTAAGGCCTACCAGCAGGCGATGTTCGAGCAGGGCCAGCGCGCGGCCATGTTCTATGGAGACGACGTGCAGCAGGAATACGACCGCATGAAGGCTCGAGGCGCGGAGTTCACCATGCCGCCGACCAAAGTGACCGGCTCGACCATCGCCATGGTGAACGACACCTGCGGCAATCTGATTCAGATCGTCGCGCTCGACCGCTGGCAGTAGCCGATCAGCTAGGCGCCACCCAGGCGGCCGCCGCGGCATGCCGCCGATCGGCCGTCCAGGGTGGGCCAACGGCTCAGCCGGTGGCCGACCGGTGACCTACAGCCGCACCGCCTACCGCGGACGCAACGCCGCGGCGACAGTAGGGGGCGGAAAGCGGCCAGCGGCCAGCGTGAGCGAAAGGGACAGCTGGTGGGAGACCGTGTGCGGTGGAGCGCATCATCACCGGGTCCGCCGGTGGTCTGCATTCTTCGCCCGCGTCGCCGATCGGGCCGCGGAGCGGACACCGGCCAGCAGCTCGTCGATCACCAGTTCGTAGTGCCGGTCGCTGGCGTAGTCGGCCATCTCGCCTGCAACGTCGGCCGTGCGCGGGAATGTCGACCGTGGAAGCGCCGCCAGCGCCTCCCGGACCTGGCTCGCGCCACCAATCGGTCCGGCGTCCCGCGCCGAGGCAAACGCCGACCAGCCGTAGTTGAGCGCGATCAGCCCGCTGAAGCTCGCGACGACGTACTCGTTGGACAGCCCGGCCCCACTCAGGATGCTCAGGGCGACCTCGCCGATGCGGGTGGCGTTGAGGCCGGGATTCGGGTGGCTGAAGAAGGCGGCGAGCGCCCACGGATGGTGGTCGAGCAGCCGCCGGTGGGCGCGCGCGAAGTTCCGTAGATCGTCGATCCAATCCCCAGTGGGCGGCTCGGGTGCGAAGCGTCCGAGGATCCGGTCGAGCAGCGCGTCGACCAGCTCTTCCTTTGTAGCGAAGTGCCGGTAGAGCGCCATCGGCGCGGCCTCGAGGCGGGCGGCGACGGCACGCAGGGTGAGGGCCTCGAAGCCCTGCTGGGCCACGTCCTCGGCCGAGTCGAGGATCAGCTCGCGGGTGAGCGAGCCGCGCGGGCGGCGTGTGCGGATCGGAGGGCTTGACTTCTGCATGCGTACAGTGTACGCTACGTCAAGCGTACAAAGTACACTACGTACGCCAAAGGAGAACCGCCCACATGATGCTCACGCGCTGGCTGACCACCTTCCTTGCCTTCCCGGTCGGCGGGTGGCTCGCCATCCAGACCGTCGGCTCAATCGAGGGGCCGCTCACAGCGGCCGCCGGCGCCATCGGCGGCGCGGTAATTGGCGCTGCCCAGTGGCTCGCCCTGCGCCCGCGGGGTATCGGCCCGCGCTGGGCCGTCTCCACCGCCGTTGCCATGGCCGCCGGCAGCGCGCTCGCCACGGCGCTGACGGGGGCCCGCACCGAAGTCCAGGCGCTCATGCTCAGCGGGTTGGTCACCGGTGCGCTGGTCGGCGGCGCGCAGGCTGCGACCATACGCCGGGGTCCGCTGCGGGCGGCCGCGTGGACGGGCGTCGTCAGCCTCGCCTGGTCCCTCGGGTGGCTCACGACCTGGAGCGCGGGGATCGACGTCGAACGCGGCTACCTGGTCTTCGGGGCCAGCGGGGCGATCGTTGCCACCCTCCTCACGAGCGTCGCGCTATGGCGCCTGCTCGACGCGGGCCGCGGCGTGGTGCGGGCGAGCGTCCGTCCGGCGGTGGTCGCATGAATACGGTCACCCTGACCGCTCTCCTGCTGATCGGCGTGCCGCTCGCCTTCAACGCGGCGTTCGCCCTGCTGGCGGCGCGCTTCGGCTACCCGGACATCCTGCGCCGCCCGACCGCCGATGTGCTGGCCCGCTTTCGCCAGGGCGGCGCGACACTCACCCTGATCTGGTGGGCCTTCGCCCTGAGCGCGGTTCTCTTCGCGCCGCTCGTCGTCCTGCTCTCGCGGGCAATGAGCGGCGCGGACGACACGCTGCTCGCCGTGGGCGCGACCGTGGGTGTCCTCGCCGCCCTCGTGCAGTTCCTTGGCCTCATCCGGTGGCCGTTCCTGGTGCCCTATCTCGCCCGAGTCGCCGCCGAACCCGACGCGAGCGCGGCGCGGCGCGAAGCGGTCGACGTCGTCTTCCAATCGGTCAACCGCTATCTCGGCGTGGCTGTGGGCGAGCACCTCGGTTACCTCCTCACCGGTGCCTGGAGCGTGCTCGTGGGCGCGGCGCTGTGGCAGAGCGCGGCCGTTCCGGCATGGCTCGGACTGCCGGGCATCGTGATCGGCCCGATCCTGATGCTCTGCTCGCTCGAGTTCGTCGGGGCCTTCGAGCCCAACGGCTGGAAGCTCGCTGGCGCCATCACGCCACTTGCCTACATCGCCTGGTCGCTGTGGCTGGTCGCCGTCGGCGTGGCGCTCCTGGTGTGACCGGCACCGCTTCCTGTTCGTGATGGCAGGTCTCGGATACCTCCTCGATGGGTTTGCCTACCTGCTGTTCGACGACTACAAGACCGGCGCGGTGTACTTCGCGCTTCCCATCGCGGTCTCGGAAATCGCATTCCCCCTGTGGCTCTTGTTCAAGGGCGTGAACGCCGAGCAGTGGCGGAAGCGTGACCGGACCAATGCTCATCGGGACGCGGACGCGAGGGACTCCGTCGGCGCACTCCCAATCGCCGCGCGATCGCTTGACCTGAACCTTGCGTAATTCGCCTGAGCCCTCATCCGGCGCGTGCCTACCGGGCGACGTGCGGACGTCCACCAGCACGCACCAGCACGCACCAGCACGCATCATGGGGCGTCATCCGCTGATCACCACGGGGAGACCGTGGACCCACTATCGAGAGAGAGAGACCAGAACGACATGGCAGCGATGGCAGACAGGAAAGACGAGCTTCACACGACGGGCGAGCACACATCGGCTGCCGAACCCAAGGCCGGAACTCACACGGAAGTCGCAATCATTGGCGGCGGCGTCGCCGGACTGAGCGCCGCCCTCGTGCTGGGCCGGTCGCGCAAGCGCACGCTGGTCATCGATGCGGGAGAGCCGCGTAACGCGCCATCGCCTGGCGTGCACAGCTTTTTCTCCCGCGATGGAATGCTGCCGGCCGATCTGCTGCGCATCGGACGCGAGCAGCTGGCGCCATACGATTCCGTCCAGCTCCGCCGCGGACGCGTCTCCACCGCCGAGCGGGTGGGCGACCGCTTCCACCTGCACCTGGACGACGGGGGAGTGGTGACCACGCGCCGCGTGGTGCTGACACTGGGCGTGGTGGACGAATTGCCGGACATTGAGGGCCTGCGCGAGCGCTGGGGGCACGGCGTGTTCCACTGCCCGTACTGCCACGGCTGGGAGATGCGCGACCAGCCCCTGGCCGTGCTCGGCAACGGCGCCGAAGGTGTCCGCCTGGCCCGCCTTGCCACTGGCTGGACCCGCGACATCATGCTCTGCACGAACGGTCCGGCCACATTCGGGCACGAGGAGCGTGCGCTGCTGGCCCGATGCGGCATCGCAGTGCATGAGCGGCGAGTCGCGAGGGTAGACGGCGAGGGGAAGGGAGTGAGCGGCGTCGTGTTCGAGGGCGGGGAGATGCTGCCCCGCGCCGGAGTCCTGGTGCGTCCGCCGATCCATCAGCGGAGCGACCTGCCGGCCGCACTTGGTTGCGCGCTGACGGAGCAGGGGGTCATCCGCACCGACGAGGACGGGCGCACCAGCGTGCCCGGGGTGTTTGCCGTGGGCGACTGCGCCAGCCTCATGCAGCAGGTCGCGGTCGCGGTGGGACAGGCGACGCGCGCTGCCATCGTGCTGAACAACGAGCTGGTTCTCGAAGCGACGGCGAGGTGCGCTTCGGCGACTGCGACGAGAAACTAACGTGACACAGCAGCACCCAACCCACGGCGGCCACCGCACCCACAAGTTCGATCCCGCCTGTCAAGTGACGGCCAGCGAGGCACGGGTCTTCTGCACACGGCCGCTGCACCGCCTCAAGGGGGCGACGCTCAACCACGCCGAGCAAGCTGGCCGGTAGGCCAGACGGGCCGTGGCCGGTATCCTGTGCGCGCGATTGCGCGCCGTGCGGCCGAAGCGGCCGAAGCGGCCGAAGCGGCCGAAGCGGCCGAGGTGGCGGCGGACACGTCTGGCCCGGCGGCCGCTCAACCGCCGCAGCGACGGCTACGCCGCCCACCGCCGAAGCGACGAGAGGACACCGAAAGGCAATGCTGGCGCGCGTGCTGACCAGTGCGGCCACCGGGCTGGAATGCTCGCTGGTGGAGGTGGAGGTCGACCTGGCGCAGGGCCTGCCCAACTTCACCGTGGTCGGGTTGCCGGACGCGGCGGTGCAGGAAGCGCGCGAACGCGTGCGCGCCGCCATCCGCAACAGCGGCTACCCCTTCCCCATGCGCCGGGTGACGGTGAACCTGGCACCGGCCGAGGTGCGCAAGGAAGGTGCCGGCTTTGATCTCTCCATCGCCGTGGGCGTGCTGGCGGCGGCGGAGATGGTGCCGCTACCCCAGCAGCCGGTGCTGTTTCTGGGCGAGCTGTCGCTCGATGGCTCGGTCCGCCACACCACCGGCATCCTGCCCCGCGTGGCGCTGGCCCGAGACCAGCGGATCGGCACGGTAGTGGTGCCCGCGGAAGACGCGGCCGAAGCGGCGCTGGTGGAGGGGGTGACGGTCATCCCGGTGCCGACACTGCTGGCGTTGTCGCAGCACCTGACCGGCGAACGCCCAATCCCACCGGCAGCCCCCGGCACGCTGGCCGACCAGCCCGACGACGAGGGCCCCGCGCCCGACCTGTCCGACGTTCAGGGCCAGGAACACGCCAAGCGCGCGCTAGAGGTGGCCGCGGCGGGCGGGCACAACCTCTTGATGAGTGGCAGCCCTGGCTCTGGGAAGACGCTGCTGGCGCGCTGCTTGCCGTCCATTCTGCCCCCACTCACCCTGGATGAAGCGTTGGAGGTGAGCAAGATCTACAGCGTGTCCGGGCTGCTGCGACTGGACCGGCCCCTGGTGCGCCGCCGGCCGTTTCGGGCGCCGCACCACACCATCAGCCACGCTGGCCTGGTGGGGGGTGGCACGTCGCCCCGCCCCGGTGAGCTGAGCCTGGCGCACCGGGGGGTGCTCTTCCTGGACGAGTTGCCCGAGTTCGGACAGCATACGCTCGAGACGCTGCGTCAGCCGCTGGAGGACGGGCTGGTGACCATCAGCCGGGCCTCCGGCGCGGTGGCCTTTCCCGCCAAGGTCACTCTGGTGGGCGCGATGAACCCCTGTACCTGCGGCGACTACGGCGACATGCTGCGCTCGTGCACGTGCAGCGACGCGGTGATCCGGCGCTACCCTAGACGATCGCCGCGGCGCACGTGGTCGAGGCGGGTGCAGGCAGAACTTCCGGGGACCGCAACTGGCCGTAGGGGCGTATCGACGTACGCCCGCCCGCCGCCCCTGGGCGTATCTCGATACGCCCCTACAGGACACCGACGCCGCCGGAACGTTTGCCTGCAC
>JACQGX010000181.1 GCA_016199265.1 Chloroflexota bacterium
CGCGACGCGCTCGCCGGTGACGCGCGCGCCTCGGTGGCGCCACCCCGTGAACGACTACAAGGCCGGTGAAGTGATGTCGCACAAGTCTCGCACGAGTTGCGCCGGCGGACGAACTGCTTACCTGTGGCGAGGCGGGTCGAGTCCTTGCCCGCCGGAACGCGATGCGCGTGGGCGCCTCACCCAACCGAGATCGCCGTGCCACTGGTAGAGCTCGTTGGCGGTATCAACGTCGAGAGCCAGGAACATGCTCACTTCGGCTGCCACGCGGTGACCATCCCAGGTCTGCCTCGTGATCAGAATCCCCGAATGCCTCGGTGTGACGTGCCACGCCTGCGACCAGCGATGCCAGGCGTCGTGCAAGAGTACGAAGTCTCTCGCATTGTTCGTCACAATCGTCCAGCCCTGCGTGACCGCGACGAGCAGTTGCTCATCGTCGGTGGCGCGTTCTCGATGGATCTGCCTCGATGTCCATACCGCGTGGCCATTTTGACGAAGTAGCCCATCAGCCTGGCGAGGCACGTTGTGGTCGAGGTACAGGACGGGCATTGGATCGGCTATGCCCACGCGTTCAGGAGCAAGCGCGCGTCGATTAGGGCCTGGTTCCGGCGATAGTAGGCAAGTGCGGCCTCAACTGCCTCCCGCGGCACGTCGTAGTCGCGTGCGACGCGATCAAGGTCATGGTCGACCGCATCGAGGTAGTATGCGACCAAGGCCCAAACCGACGTGCCGTAGTCGCGCAGACGCGCTTCAGCGGGTCCCCTGCCGTGCGGATCGGGATCAACGTACTGCGTAATGAGTTCCTCTTCACGCTGCTGGTTGGCGGCTGTGATCATCTTGGTACTCCTAGATTCTCGCCACAACCCTTACGGCACGTCAAGAACCATTGTAACACGGAACCGGAGGACTGGCTGGAGCAAGCACTCGATACCGACGAAACCGACGCTGTCCCCTCTGAAACCGACGCTGTCCCCTCGTCTGCATTCCAGGGTTACGCCCCGCTGTTGAGTTGGTGCTGAGAAAACGTGGTATTTTGCATGTGATGGCGCAGCCGGATCGCCGCATGCGGCCCCAGACGGCCTGCCCAATGCGCGCGACCGGCGCCCGAGCTGCCGCCAATCAGCCAGACCCGCCACGGAGGTTGATTGATCGCCGTCAAACCATGACGAGAGAGGGTTGCTTACGATAGGCCTTCCGACGTTCGTGCGCTCAGTGTATAGCCGAGGTATAGCCAAGCTCGTCCGCCTTGACCAGCTCGACTGCGAACTGTGGGTGAGTGCACTGCAAACTGCCCATTCTCATTGAATGTGATGCGCGGCGCAGGTATCATTTCTTCAAGGGGAGGTACAATGCCGAATTTGCTGGGCGAAGTGACGATCAGCGGCCGAGGCGTCGTAAATCTACCGGCGCGTGCGCTGTGGAGTACCGGCGGGAAACGCGGCGATCGGCTATTCGTCGAGCAGCTCGGGGAAGGCATGTTGGTACTGGTCAAACGCCCCGAAGCTATCGCCGACGCGTTCGCCGGCAGGCTCACCCATCTTTTTCCTGATCCCGAGGAAACTCGCCGGTTCCTGGCCGAGGAGCGCGCGAGCTGGACGCCATCGGAAACGGCGGAGCCATGCGCTTTGGATCGCGCAGGGGTCATGCCTACGGGGCCGCGGTGCGGCAACGCATGGCGCAGACGCCGACGAGCAGTGTAGGCCCTTCACCGCGCGCCAGGGCCTGCCGGATCTCCTGGGCCGTCGCAACGAAGCGCTCGCTTGTACCGGCAAGACCGGCCACCGTGTGGCGGTGGCCGGCTCAAAACTCGGTGCGCACTTTGACGGGCCGGCCGGTGCGCACCGACTCCTTGATCGCCTCGCCAATGGCCACGGTCTTGGCGCCTTCGAGGGCGGTCGATGTGGACGGCGCCCCCCCGCGCATGCAGCGCGCGAACTCACGCATGTAGCGCTGGATCTGGCCGCCGTGGCCGGACTCCGCCCGGTAGTCCAGGCGCATCACCGGATGCCCGGGTACGCGGTCGAGCACCACCTCGTTGTTGACCAGCGAGCCTTTGGTGCCGAACAGGCTGAGCGACTCCATTGGCAGCGGCGGTTCCACGATGCCGAAGGCGCCCAGCACGCGACCGATGCCGCCGGACTTGAACTTGAGAATCGCGAGGTACGTGTCCTCGCGGTTGGCCGGGTAGCGCGGATCGACGCCGCTGTTGATCCCGTACGCGTGCACCTCCGCGGCGTCGCCGAAGAAGTAGGTGATCAGCGAGATAGGGTGGCACATGCTGCCGATGGGGAAATCCTTTGGGTTGGGTTCCTGGTAGCGCCACGGCGTGCGGTCGAACACCTGCCGCATGTCGTGCACGTAGTGCGTCTCGCCGAACGTCAGCCGCCCCAGGTCACCGTCGTCCACCAGACGGCGCGCGACGAGCGTCCGCCGGTCGAACCGCGACGTCTCGCCAACCAGCAGCTTTCTGCCCGTCTGCCGCAGCAGCCTAAGCACCTCGGACGACTCCTCACTCGAGACAACCATCGGCTTGGTCACCACGACGTCCTTGCCGGCCAGGAGCGCGTCGCGGATCATGGGGAAGTGCAGCGGGTCGGGCGTGTAGATGGCGACGGCATCGACATTCGGCCGCTCGATCAGCTCCCGATAGTCGCCCGTCGTGAACGGGACCTCGAATTCCTTCGCCACGCGCGAGCTGGCCGGCGTCGACGCCGCAGATGCCGCGCAGCGCCAGACCGTTGTCCGGCGCCTGCGCCGCGCGCATGCAGCCCTGAGCGATGCCGCTCGCCCCGATCACCCCTAGACCAACTGGTTCTGGCGTACTCATCTCGTCCTCCTCAATCCCCTTCGCTATTGCCGTGGCCGCTCGCGCCGGCCTCCTGCCGCTGATCGCCCGCTCACCAACTTGCCATGCCTCCCAGTCTACCCCGGCGAACTCCCGGCAGGGCGTCTGTGCCTCGGTAACCTTTCGCCGCGAAGGTGGGTCTTTCTCGGTAGATGCATCGATTGAGGAGCGCTACTACTGAGAAAGGCACGGTATGGCGCCACCGACTGAACTGGTCGCACAAGCCGGCCAAGCACGCCGAACAGGAAATGGCCTGTCCATGGACGAGCGCGTGAGTGAATTGGTCTCGCTCGTCGTCGCCGCCCAGCGTGGCGACCTCGACGCCTTTGGCGAGCTCGTACGCCGATTCGGTGCGATGGCGTACGCCTGCGCCTATGCGCTCGTTCGAGACGCGCACCAGGCGGAGGACGTGGCGCAGGAGGCATTTCTGGAGGCGTATCTCAATCTGCCCAAGCTGCGCGAACCCGTGGCATTCCCGGGATGGTTTCGTCTCATGGTGTTCAAGCACGCCGACCGACTGATGCGAGGCAAGCGCGTGACCCCGATGCCGTTCGATGAGTACTTCGACGTGGCCACGCCTGATGTTGATCCGTCGGCAGTCGTTGAAGCGCGTGAGGCCAGCCGTCTGGTGCACGGCGCGATCTCGGCCCTTCCGGAGCACGAGCGAATCACGACGGCGCTCTTCTACCTTGCCGGCTACTCGCAGCGGGAGATTGCCGAGTACCTCGAAGTTCTGGTTTCGACGGTGAAGAAGCGCCTCTTTGACGCCCGTGCGCACTTGAGGAGCGCGACCGCAATCGCGCATGAGTCGCGGCGCACCCAGCGGCCCGATGCCGGCGAGCGCTCCTCTCGCGTCGTGCAACTCGCGCTCGCGGTGAGGGCGGGCGATGTCGATCGCGCCGAGGCGTTGCTCGATTCCACGCCGGAACTGGTCAATACGCACATCGAAAGTGCGCACGGCGCAGCCAGAGCGGTGCCAGGTGCCCGGCCGCTCGCCGGCTATACGCCGCTCCACCACGCCGCGTTGGCGGGCAACACGCAACTCGCCGAACTGCTCCTGTCGCGCGGCGCCGACGTATCTGCGCGCTCGGAAGGCAGCGAGACGGCGCTCCACCTGGCCGCGGTCATGGACGAGCCGGAGATCGCCGCGCTGCTCTTCGAGCACGGCGCCGACCCGAACGTCACCGCCGCCACCGGGCTGACCCCGCTCCACCTGGCCGCGATGCGGGGCTACGCCAAACTCGTGACGCTGCTCTTGGCCCACGGTGCCAGCGTCAACATTCGAGACAAGGGTGGCCGGACGCCACTCTTCTGGGCCACGCGCAACCGACACATAGCGGTCGGCGAAACGCTGCGGAATATGGGAGGAAAGTAATGACACAGCTACTCGAAACAGGCATCAAGGTCGTCGACCTGCTCGCGCCGGTACCGCGCGGCGGGACGCTTCGTCTCTTCGGGCCATGGGGCGTCGGCAAGCTCGTCCTCGTGGGCGAGATGATCCACAGCATCACGACGTGCCGCTCTGGAGCGGCAGTTGTCGTCGCCGTGGGGGAACACGGCGGCCGCGCCGATGCGCTCCTGCGTGAGCTGCGCCAGATGGGAGTGCACGACCGCACGACGGCGATCTTGGGTCAACCGAGTGCGCGGTCAGCCGAACGGGCCACGACCATCGAGGATGGGCTCGGTGCCGCCGAGCGCCTGCGAGACGAGGGACGCGACGTGCTTCTCGTGCTCGATTGGCACCTGGTTGCGCTGTCGAGCGATCAGGAGTTGCTCGCGAGGCGTCGAACGAGCATGGCAACAGAGCACAGCACCGATGGCTCGGTCACGCTCACCCTGACCGCGTTCAGTCCAGACGACGACGATACCGATCTCGTCACCATCTCGGAGGCGGACAGCCGCCTGGCGTTCGACCGCAGCCTGTTCAAGCAGGCGATGTACCCGGCAATCAGCCCCCTCCTGTCGAGCTCACGCTTACTGAAGCCGACCGCTGTCGGCGAAGAGCACGCCCGAGTCGCCGAGCAGGTGCGTGACACGCTGCGGCGGGCGCGCGAGCTGCGCGGCATCGTGGACACTCTCGGGCTGAATCAGATGCCGGCCGAAGACCGGCAGGCGGTCGCGCGCGCGGCGCGCCTGCAACGGCTCCTGTCGCAGCCATTCTCGGTGGCCGAACCGTTTACAGGTGTGCCAGGAGAGTACGTACCGGTTGCCGAGACGGTGGCCGGCTTCAAGGCGATCCTCGCGGGACGGTACGACGACGTGCCGGAGACGGCGTTCTACCTCGTCGGCACGGTCGAGCAGGCGCGGAAGAAAGGCGAAACGCCGGACGACCGACGACTGACGACCACGCCTTGGCAGGCTCAGGACGAGCGGGATGAATGAATGAAGGCGGGAAAGCGAAAGTTGGGGGAGTAATGCCGCACAAGTCTCGCACGAGTTACGCCGGCGGACGAACTGCTTCCCTGTGGCGAGGCGGGCCGAGTCCCTGACCGCCGGCGCGCTACACGTCGTGACGGCCGACGGGCAGGTGCTGCGGGCGGGTCGCGCCTGCCTGTTCGTCTTGGGGCAGATCGGCTGGTCGGGGCCCACCCGGCTGCCCAAGCGCGACGTCGCGCCGTCCCGGGACCACGACCTGCGTCAGCTCTTCCGAAAGAGCGCCCACACGCGCGATCGACCGCCATGCGAGCCACCGAGTGGCCAACCCACCCAGGGCGAAGATGGGCAGCGCTGCGCCGTACCACCAGCGGCTTGGTCCCTCCGTCCTGGAGACGCCGTCTTCCAGGGAAGCGGCTCCGGGAGCGCCGCGTTAGCGCGGAGGCGCTGGTGCGGCTCGCCAGCGTTCGTCCTGCTCAGCCAACACGCGGATGGTGTCGAGGGCCGCGCTCAAGCGTTGCCACGCCGCGAGCATGTTCGCACCGCTTTCGAGGAGCAGAACCGACAGGACACTCTGTTCTCCGGCCTGACCGCCGGTCGGGAGGCTGCGGACGAGCGCGTCGTAGCCGGCGAGGTCGGACCAGACGCACTGACGGATCAGGTCCAGCGTGACCCGTGGATCAGGGTTCCGCCCGGATTCGAGCCCGCCGGACTCCGGGTAGAGCTTCGCCGCCAGGTTCTCGGCCTCCTGTTGCACATCGAACCGCAACGACTCGTCCATCGCCTTGCACGTCCGCGTCACGCCTTCCCGCGTCCCGGCGTCGACGTCGAGCGCTGGTAGTTCCTGGAGAATAAACTCGACGTTGCTGTGGATCTCTCGCCACGCTGCCTCAAGCGACGCGAGCGGGCCGGCAAAGACGTCGCGGCGCATAGCAGGACCAGTCGTTCCACATTCGCGCTCGCCGCGCGGTGCATCTTCCATGCTGCCCCTCCTTACTCAGCCGCGATGATGCCGCTCATCCAGCTCGCGGCCCACGTCCCCTCCTTGCGCCCCTATCCTACAGCGGCGCTGGCACCGGACTCGACCGACTACCGCGTATCAGTAAGCCGCGCTTCCACGGACCTTGACTTCCCGACGAAACAGGAGTGGGTTGCGCGTCACGACGATCCCGGTTCCTGCATGCAGGAGCATGCCGCCGACTGCATTGTCCACGAATGAGGGAGTGCCCGCAAACGGCCGGCGAAAGATACATGTTTTCCTACATGTGCCGACGGGCCGCTCGCAGTAGGATGCAGGGGTAGGAGGTACCTCATGGAGTACGTGAGTGTCGGCCGCCGCGCCGTGGCGACGATCGTCGACACGGCGGTGCTGTTCGTGTTTGGGTACGTGGTGGGGCTGGCCACGGGCGGGACGACCGCGGAGGGCTTCGAGCTCCAGGGGGCGCCGGCGCTGCTGACCTTCCTACTGTGGTTTGTCTATTACATCGCGATGGAGGCGATGGTGGGGGCGACGCTGGGCAAGCTGCTGCTGGGGCTAAAGGTTGTGAAGGCCGACGGCTCGCCGATGGACTGGCCGGCGTCGCTGATCCGCAACGTCCTGCGCATCGTCGATGGGATCGTCCTCTACCTGATCGGGGCGATCCTGGTGTGGCAATCCCCGCGCCGCCAGCGGCTGGGCGACCGCGTCGCCGGGACGGTCGTCATCCGCCGGTCCGCCCGCGCGGTGGAGGCGCCGGTGGCGCAGCAGGCGTAGCGTGCGCCGCCTCGGGGACGACCGGCCGAAGGCGCGGTTAAGCCACGTGTAAAGGGAGAATGAGATGCAGACGCCAGTCGTGACACCTGGACCACCCAACGGCGGAAGCCGTATCGACTATGGCCACCTGCTTGGCGAGGCGCTGCGCCTGACCAGGCGGTACCGCTTCCTGTGGCTGTTCGGCCTCTTCGCCAGCGGGAGCAGTTGCAGCCTGAATGCGGTCTTGCAGCCGGTCAACGTGCCGAGTGGTGTCGCCGGTGCCCCCGACCTGGCGCGCCTGGCCGCCGCGCTCCTGCTTGCCTGGGGCGTTCCCGTCTGGGTCGCAGCGGTGCTTGGCGCGCTCCTACTCGTGGTCGTGTCTCTCGCGCTCCACTTCGTCGCGCAGGGGGCCATGATCTGCGCCGTGCTGCGCGTCAGCACGGGCGGTGCAGGCTCTGCCGCTGCCGACTGGGCCGCCGGCCGCCGGCGGGTGGGGCGGTACGCCGGGCTCTGGCTGGCCGGCGCCGCCGCGCTGGCGGGACTCGCAGTCGCCACGGTCGCAGTCTCATGGCTCCTGGTGGTCCTGACACGAGGCAACGCGCCCCTTGCCCTCGCGGCGGGCGTCGTGGCGCCGGCCCTGATCAGCGCGGCAGGCCTCCCCTTCACGGTCGGGCTGTCGCTCGTGCTGATCTATGCCGCGCGAGCGATCGCCATTGACGACCTCACCGCGCGCCAGGCCATCCGCCGCGGCGTTGCGTTGCTGCGCGTACACCTGGGGGCAAGCCTGGTCCTCTGGCTCATCTCGGCCGGAATTACCGCGGCCATGGCGGTGGCGACGGTGGTCGCGCTGGCAGTTCCTGTCACCCTCGGCGGCGCGCTCCTGGCAGTTGCGGGGGCGGCCTGGGGCTCAACGGCGCCGACCATCGCCGCCGGCGCCGTCGCCGGCCTGATTGTGGCCGGCGTCGCCTGGGGGCTCTGGGCGGTCATGAACACCTACATGGCTGGCTACTGGACGCTCGGTTACCTCGCGTTGACGGGCCGCAGTGCGCCCGTGGTCCCCCTGCCCGTGGCGGCAGCGCCGGCGGCGGGAGTGGCCCCGCCGGTAGCCGTGCCCACTCCCGCAGTCGACGGGGCGCCGGCCGGCGCGGCGGTGTCGAACCTGGCGCACCGCCCGTCCAGGCGTAGCGGTGGCCCGGCGCCCGCGTCCTTGCGGCACTGCTGGTCATGGCCGCCGCGGCCGTGCCCCCTTCCGGCGCCACGACGGCGGACGTGTCGTGTGATGCGGCGCAGCCGTGGGTCACCGCAACAGGTTTCCAGGTAGCACCGCCGTTCTCGGCAGATGGGTATGACCTCCGCGTTGGCTTCGCCACGGATTTGCGCCGGCCGGCGATCCTCCTGTTCCACGGCTGGAGTGAGGATGCCGACATCTGGACCAACCCCTCGACCACGGGCATGGCCTACCACAGGGGCAGGCCCGACCGCCGCGGGAGTAACGCCCACCATGATGGGCCCCCGCTCACCGTCGTTTACGCCATCCACCCGTCGGACAGCCTCTACCACGATTACGTCGGCGGGAGCGACCAGTGGGACTGGGACCACAGTTGGTTCCATTTCCTGCGCCGGCAGAACTTCACGGTAGCCACGTGGACCCAGCGGGGCCAGACCTTTGCGGATGCCTACCCCTCGGCCGAGCAGGTGTTTGACTGGTTCGTCCAGGAAACGCAGGCGCGCTGCCCGAGCGCGCCGCCGCCCATCACCCTGATCGGCCATTCCCGGGGCGGGCTGCTGATCCGCCAGCTGCTCAAGGACAAGCAGTCGGCGCAGGGCCAGGCCGGGAGCACCGCGGCGGCCCAGTTGGCCCGCGTGAAGCGCGTGGTGACGCTCATGTCGCCCCACGACGGCAGCGAGATGGCGCGGCTGCCGGCCGAGTTTGGCGCCGATCTGGCCGACGAACTCTTTGGCGCCGGCTTGGGCGAGGTCGGCGACCTGCTCAGTCAACTCGGGGAATCTGTTGGCCTGGACTTCGACGAGCTACTTGGAGACATCCGCGAGCAACTGAGAGACATCGTGGTTGAACTGCTCCGCCCGATTAACAAGTGGTTCATCGACAGCAGTGGCCGGGAGTTGGTGACCGACGGTCCGGTGCTCCGGCACCTAGCCGAAGGCGAGACGCCGGTGCCCGGCGTGCAGTACGTCTCGTTCGGGGGCACCAGCGTACGCGTGGCCCGCATGTATCTGTTTCTCTACGACGGAGCCAGCTACGAACTCCACACCGCCATGGATGACTTCGAGTACTTCCAGTGGCATTCCTATCCCGCCTACCAGCTAGACGTCATCTCGCCGCTGCTCGACAAGGTGCGCAACGTCGTGCCGGAACTCACCCCCAACTTGGGAGATGGCGCAGTCACCAACCGGAGCGCGCACCTGCCGGCCTCCTTCAACGCCACCCACGTGAAGGTGCCCCTCAACCACTGGGAGGTACTGTGGGATCAGGACGTCCAAGACCGGGTCTGGCGGATGCTGGCCGGCCCGGCGGAGGTCATCGCGGGCCATGACCGGGTGTTCGTTCCGCCCACGGCGACCGCGAGTGGGTGGCGCGGGCTGGCGGCCGCAGGCGGGTTAGGGGTCATTCAGCCCACGGCCACGGGGGCCATTACGCTGCCGGGGAGGGCGATTGTGCCTGCCAAGGACACGGCGACCCCGGCGATGGCGGTGTCGGCCACGCCGTCAGCGACGGCGAAGCAACCGCCGCTACAGCTACCGACGCAGCTGACAGGTCCGTTCGTTGTCATCCCCACGGCGACCGCAACACCGCCCAAGATCAGTCCGCTGCCTGGTGGGCTTGGTGGCGTGATCAACCTGCCGACAGCCACGGCCACGGCGCAGCCATCAAGCACAAGCCGTCCTCCGAATCTGCCGGTCTTCGTGCCGCCGCGGCCGTAGCGGGTGCTCCCTACGCCGCCCAACGCAACACCGAAACGGAGGAGTAGACGATGAATCGCCGAGGTACCACGACTGCCGGAGCCGGATGGCGGACCCAGGCGCTGAGCGCCGCGCTCGCGTTCGCCCTGGTTTCAGCGAGCGCGCCGCTAACCGCGCGCGCCGCCCCGCAAACGCAGCCGCACGCGCAGCAGGAAGCGCAATGGCTCGGCACGATCACGTACGTCGAGGTCTTTGAGCTCGACTGGAACCGCGCGCACACCGCCATTGCCGGGGGCGTCACCGGCAAGGAACGCGCCCACGTGCCGGCGGATCTCACTATCGGCGTAGAGAGTACGGCCGGTTCTGCGAGGTACGAATACACCAGAGAGGAAAACCCGACGGGTCGAGGCGCGGGAGTAGTCACGGTCCCCTCCGGAAAGCCGCCCGCCTTGACCCGGGGGTGGACGCTCACTTCGTGAAGAGAAAGCGCGCGAAAAGAGGGGCAGTTGGCAGCGGGCGCGCCTGGAGAGGCCGGCGACGGCCGACGAAGCGCACTCGGGGAGGCAAGAGAGGATGCGGGATACACTGGCAGACCGCGTACTTGGCGAGATCGCTATACCAGTTCTGCTGCTGCTTGTGTCGATGCTCGGGGCATACAGTGTGTTGGCGCGCATCCCCCAGCCATATGGGCGTGTGATCCGGCCAGCACTGGCCCTGGTGTTCGTCGCCGGGGCAGCGTCATGGGTGACTCAGGCGACCCTCGGGCCACTGCCCGGGTTGGCGGGGAGCGTGTCCTCCTGGCTGGTAACCGGGGCGGCGTGGGCGCTCGGCGCGCTCCTTGCCGCTGGGTTGCTGACCGCCCTTTGGGTCAGCAGTACCATCCGTGCCAGGCAGTATCGTGAGATGGCACCGTACGGGCCGCGCGGTCGCGCTGCGGTGCTCGGTGTGCTTCTGGCCATCGGGTTTCTGGGGGTTCTGTTCGCCCTTTGGGCGCTTACCCGCTCTTACGGCTGAGGGCGCCCAGGTGGGCCACCAATGCTGCATTGGCCCGGAGAGCCTTCTTCGCCTGGAGACCCCCGCCGGCCCACCTATCAGGCGGGCCGTCACGCCCGCTGGAAGGCCCACACGGTGCGCACCGAGGCATAGAGCAGCGCCCCGGCGCAGATGAGCTCGATCGACGGCGAACTTCCGACCAGGATGGGGAACGTGGAGGCAAGGGAGGCACCTGGGCTAGCTGATTGACCGCTGACGCAGGTGATGGTATATCTACGCCAGCACGCGTCCTCGCGATGCCTCGGCGGCTGTCCTGCGCCTCCGCGCGACGCGCGGTTGGGGTGGAGACCCATGGGAGGGCTTCAGGCGTGCCGCGAGGACGAGTGGAGAAAGGTAGGCTCGTTGGCCGTAGTGCGTGCCGCCCAGCCCACCGTCGCCGCGCGCCGGCACAATCTCGCCGCCCAGCCCACCCCGCTGATCGGCCGGGAGCGGACTGTCCAGCACATCCGCGCCTGCTTGCGGCGCGACGACGTGCGGCTGCTGACGCTGACCGGCCCCGGCGGGGTCGGCAAGACTCGCCTGGCCGTGGCGGTGGCGGTGGTGCTGGCCGGAGCGTTTCCGGACGGCACGTTCTTCGTCGACCTGGCGCCAATCCGCGATCCTGAGCTGCTTGCCTCGGCTATCGCCCAGACACTGCAGTTGGGGGCCTCCGCGGACCGATCGTGGCCCCAGACGCTGCAAACGCTGCACGATCAACTGCGCGACCGCCGGATGCTGTTGATCTTGGATAACTTCGAGCAGGTGCTCGGGGGGAGGACGCAGGTCGCCGGCCTGCTGGCGGCGTGCCCGCAGGTCAAAGTGCTGGTGACCAGCCGGGCTCGGCTGCGCTTGCGCTGGGAGCACGAGTACGTCGTACCACCGCTGGCGCTGCCCGACCGCTCGCGCCTGCCGCCGCTGCCCCGGCTGGCGCAAGTGCCGGCGGTGGCGCTGTTCGTCGAGCGCGCGCGGGCCCTGACACGGGACTTTGCGCTGACCGAGGCCAATGCCGCCGCGGTCGGCGAGCTGTGCATCCGCCTCGACGGGTTGCCTCTGGCTATCGAGCTGGCCGCGCCGCGGATCAAGCTTCTGTCGCCGGCGGCCCTCCTGGCGCGGGTGGAGCGCCGGTTGAGTGTGCTCTCGGCCGGGGCGCTTGATGCCCCTGCCCGGCACCACACCCTGCGCGACGCCATCGTCTGGAGCTACGACCTCCTGGATGGCGAGGCGCAGGCGTTGTTTCGGCAGTTGGCGGCCTTTGCCGGTGGCTGCACGCTGGAAGCGGCAGAGGCGGTATGCACCGCTGCGGGCGGCCCGGCAGCGGACGTCGTGCCGGCGTTGGGCTCGCTGGTGGACAACAGCCTGCTCAGACGGCAAGACGGGGCCGCCGGGGAGCCGTGGTTCACCATGTTGGAGACCGTCCGCGAGTACGCGCTGGAGCGACTGGTGGACAGCGGCGAGGAGCAGGACGCACGGCGGCGGCACGCCGCCCACTTTTTGGCGCTGGCCGAGCAGGGAGAGCCAGAGCTGCAGGGGCTGCAGACGGGGGGCGGCGAAGGGCAGGCGGTGTGGCTCGACCGGCTGGAGCGAGAGCACGATAACGTCCGAGAGGCGCTGGGCTGGTGCCAAGCGCACGGGCAGGTGGAACAGGGCCTGCGGCTGGCCGGGGCGCTCTGCCGGTTCTGGGAGCTCCGCGGCCACTTTGCCGAGGGAGGTCGCTGGCTCGCTGGTTTCCTGGAGAGGGGGCGCGGGGCGGAGGCGGCGCTGCGGGCGAAGGCGTCCAGCGGCGCCGGGACGCTGGCGTGGTGCGAGGGCGACTACGCGCGGGCGGCGGCGCTGCACCGCGCGAGCCTACAGGCCTATCGGGCCGCGGGTGACGATCGGGGCGCGGCCATCGCGCTGTCCAACCTGGCCGTGCAGGCCCACAGCCAGGGGGACGACCGGCGGGCCGCCGCGCTCTACGAGCAAAGCCTGGCGCTGTGGCGGCGACTGGGGGACACGTGGGGCCAGGTGGTCGTGCTCAACAACCTGGGACTGCTGGCCAGCCGGCGCGGCCAACACGCGCGCGCCGGTGCGCTGTTTCAGGAAGGGCTCGCGCTCGCGCCGGCGTTGGGGGACAAGGAGTGCCACGCCGCGCTGTTGAACAACCTGGCAGAGGTCACGTACGCTCAGGGCGCCTACGAGCGCGCCCTGCAGGTGTACCGGGAGAGCCTGGGGGTCTGCCTCGAATTCGGCGGCGCGCGCGTCACGGCGGACTGCCTAGGGGGAGTGGCCAGCGTGTGGGCGGCCGAGGGGCAGGCGATGCGGGCAGCGCGGTTGTTTGGCGCGGTCACGGCCCTGCGCGAGGCGACGGGTGGCGTCCTGGAACCGGCCGACCGCGAGGCGTACGAGCGCCGCGTGGCCGCCGCCCGCGCGGCGCTCGGCGACGTGGCCTTCGCCGCGGCCTGGGCCGGCGGACAGGAGCTGTCGCGCGAGCAAGCCGTCCAGTATGCTATCGAGGCGTCGCAGGTCGCGCCGCACGGACCGGCGGACTCACCGGACGCGGCGCGTGATCGCCCCTCGGAGCGGCTATCGCTCGACGCGCTCAGCACGCGCGAGCGCGAGGTGGCTGCGCTGATCGCCGAGGGGCTGAGCAACCGCCAGATCGCGCAGCGGCTCGTCCTGGCCGGGGGCACCGTCGAACGGCATGTCGCCAACATCATGGGCAAGTTGGAGGCGCGCTCCCGCGTCCAGGTAGCGGTCTGGGCGATGAAACACGCGGGCGCCGCCACGCCTGAGGCGTAAGGCCGCACCCTCGGGCGCGGCGATCCCTGG
This sequence comes from Chloroflexota bacterium, assembly GCA_016199265.1. GTDB lineage: Bacteria > Chloroflexota > UBA11872 > UBA12225 > UBA12225 > JACQGX01. The sequence continues at coordinate 13,710 of JACQGX010000181.1, forward strand.
AGCAACGTTGCAGCAGGGGTCCCACATTCGCCGCGACCCGCTGACCACGCGGACCGACGGGAAAGCTGCGCGCCAAAATACATGTTTTCCTACATGCGCGCGGGCGCAGCGTGGAGTACGCTGCGGACCAGGGAGATTCAGCATGCTGGAGGCAATGTCCAAGCACTGGGCCAAAGTAGGAGGCCTGGGACTCGCCGCCGTGATCCTCGCCGGTGGAGCGGCGCTGGTGAGCGCCCACGGTGGAGGGAGCGGCGTCATTCATAGCTGCGTCAACGGCAGCAGCGGCGAGATCAAGATCATCGCCCCGGATGGGTCCTGCCAGAAGAACGAGACGGCGCTGGACTGGAATGCGGAGGGCATCCAGGGACCGCCGGGGCCGGCGGGGCCGGTGGGCCCCCAAGGAGCAGTGGGACCGGTCGGGCCTGCGGGTGAGCAAGGGGTGCAGGGCGAACCCGGTCCGCAGGGGCCGCAGGGGCCCGCAGGGCCAAAGGGCGACACGGGCCCGATGGGTCCGCTAGGTCCGGTGGGTCCACCGGGCCGGCAGGGCGACGCCGGCCCGCAGGGGCCGCAAGGCTTGCCGGGCGCCTCAGGAGCAAAGGGCGACACCGGTCCTCAGGGTGCGCAAGGGCCGCAGGGAGTCCAGGGACCCGCGGGGGCTACTGGGGCGGCTGGACCCCAAGGGCCGCAAGGGCCGCCAGGCCCTTCTGGTCTTAGCCAGATCACGGTGCAGTCAAGGTCTTTCACACTCGCCCCAAGCTCGGGCATCACCTTGACCAGCACGTGCTCCACGACCACAATCAGTTGGAACGGCATCGGCGGCGCGGCCGAAATAAACAACGACGGGGTCTCCGCCGGCACCGGACCTGCCAAGATCACTCGCAGCCATCCGGTCGCGGTCGGATCCAGTGGGAACAACATCGGCTGGTTCGTAGAGGCCGTCAATCCCGCGAGTGCCAGCACGAACGCGACGCTGGTCGTGTATTCCATCTGCGTCCCGAGGTAGTGCCGAGGAGAGGTCCATCGGGTACGTCCGAATCGAATGAGAGCACGGGCAGCCAGCGCATCGTTCGCTGGCTGCCCGCTTTTCCCGCCGGGCGGACACCCCTGTCTCTGCGGCGCATGTGGCGGCGGTTCCGCTCAGCGCGCAGCGTGGTGGCCGTGCGGAAGGCGGGCCCATGAAGGGACGCGAGGTCGGTCAAAGATACATGTTTCCCTACCATGCTCGCGCGGGCGATCGGCTGTAGGGCAGTCCGGTCAACACCGCGGCACCCCAGCCGGCCGCACCCCAGCCGGCGGTGACTACGGTGTCGTTCGCCGTGAGGGCCAGCCGGCGGCGTCTCGCCGTTCTGAGCATGTCACCGCCGGCCGGCGCTCACTTCGTGAACAGGAACCGGGCGAAGAAGGGCCGGTGGGCGGCCACCACGCGGTAGGCCGCCTCCACCAGCCAGATCAGCGGCGGCAGGGCGAGCAGCCGGGCGGGACCCGGCCAGCCGAGCTGCCCCAGGACGAACAGGCAGGCGCGGCCGGCCCGCAGCACCTGCCCGTCGGCCGTCACGACGTGCACCGCGCGCCGGCAGGCCGCCGCCAGCGCAGGAGTCATCGGCGGCGAGGGTGCCTCCTGGTACGGCACCACCTGGAGCCGCTGATGGGTATCCTTCCGCCTGACCCAGGCGGCCGCGCGCGCTCAGAAGCCTCAGGCGCCGTCCCACAGCAGCCAGTGCGGGCCCGTCATGCCCCGTAGTGTACAACGGGCCCGGTATGGCTCGAACCGCTTCGCGGCCTCATGGGGCAACCTGGCCTGCGCGGCATGCGCTCCGAGTGGCACCGGCCGCGGCTCAGGAGCACGGCCGCGCTGGGGGTGTAACCAGTTATTCCGGATGTTTGCCCGCTCGCCCCTTCGGCTGCGCTCAGGGCAGGCTCTGAGCGTGTCGAAGGGCGCAGTCTTCCTGGCATCCGGAACAACTGGTTACACCCCGCGCTGGTGCAGTGGCTTCACCCTGACACCGGGGTGGTATCATAGCGGTATGACGACTCCTGCCTCAACCGAGCCGACCGTCAGTCTGACGCTTCGCCTACCCTACTCGCTGCACGCCGCCGCGGTGGAGCTGGCGGCGCGGGAGGACCGCACGCTCAACAACTTGGTGGTCCACCTGCTGCGGCGCGAGGCGGCGCGGGAGGACGAGCGGCTGCTCAGGGAGGCCATCGCCCAGGCGGACCGGGGAGAGGGCATCGTGGTGGCCGCCGAGATGCGGCGCCGGCTGCGTGCCGAGATAGAGGCCGGCACAAACGCCGAAGAGGCCCTCAGACGTGCCGGAATCTAAGCGTGCACGAGAGGCAATCTACGCGCCTCAGTACCATGAGGACTTGCGCCACTGGATCGCCACCAATCGCAGACTGGCGCTCCGGTTGCTGGACCTGGAGGAGGCGGTGATGCGCGACCCACTCCAGGGGATCGGCAAGCCCGAGCCGCTGCGGCATCTGGGCGCAGATGTATGGTCGCGGCGACTCGACGACGAGCACCGGCTGGTGTACCGCGTCGAACGCGAGCGCATCGTGTTTCTGCGGTCGCGCGGGCACTACGACCGCTGAGCAAGCTCCGCAAGGAGGAGCAGCCGGCGCATTGAGTGGCGCGCCTACCGGCGGCTATTCGTTCTCGTTGACCTGCGTGCCGTCGGGGGGTGTTGACCAAGACAGTGCCAAGGCGAACAAGCAGAGATCACGCCCGCTGGAAGGCCCACACGGTGCGCACCGTGGCGTAGAGCAGCGCCCCGCCGCAGACGAGTTTGACGAACGGCCCACTCTCGAGGACGATGGGCAGGGTGAACAGGCCGAACACCATCAAGATACCGCCAATGCCCATGAGGGTCAGGCGCTGCCAGATCGGGTTGCGCCGCCAGGCGCCGCTGCGGAACGCCGTCTTGACCACGCTCATCGGCGCCTCCACGTCGAACGCACTCCCGGCCACTGGGCCGAGAAACCGATAGAGCGCGCGGCGCCACACCGCAATCGGCGCGGCCATCTGGATGAAGCGGCTGGCCCGCATCTCCTCGATCTCGGGGCGCGTCAGCGAAGAGAACGTGGCCTTTACGCCCAGCCTTGTGACCTCCTCGAGCTCGGCCTCGGTCGGCGGCCGCACGACGAATTGGGTAAACGCCAGCAGCAGCAGGCCTACTACGGTCATGCCCATGGTAAGGGCCGCCCACCACGCTCGGCTGGGGGCAAGAAAGGCGTCGAGCGCCTTCAAGGGGCCAATCAGCTCCGCCAGCAGGCCACCGACCAAGACGAGGGCGATGACGATCATCAGCCAGAGCACGTTCTTGAGCAACTGCTTCACGCGGTTCATCGATGTCCTCTCCTGGATCACGGCGGCGACACTGGTGGCACGGGAACCGGGCGCGCGAGGCGGGTGGTGATGGCGGCGTAGAGTGAGGCCAGGGCCAGCATCGTCCAGAGCAGGGTGGGCACCATGCCCACCAGGCCCAGCAGCAGGCCCGCCAGCAGGAGCGGCGCACCCAGCAGCGACACGCCGAGGATGGTCCGGCCGTGCCCGGCGCTGCGACGCCAGCTCTCCCGAATCGCGGCCTTCGCGCCGAGCCCCTCGTCGACCACCAGAAACGGCACGAAGGCGAGGCGCGCCTGAGCGCGGATGCCCGGGACGATCAGCAGCATGCCCGCCGCGATCTGCGCGAGCACGAGCACGAAGGCCCCTAAGCTGGGCAGATAGGCGCGGCCGAACACGGCAAAGGCGTCCGCGACGCGCGGGGGCTCGCCGCGCGCGACGCGCAGGATGGCGTAGGACCACCCATAGGTGAGCGGCACGAGCACCAGCCAGACGTAGACGTTGGCCAGCACGACGAACACGGGGCCGAGCGCTACCGCCCCGCCCGCTTCCGCCACCTGGCCGAGGACGAGCAAGAGCATCGCTACGCCCGCAGGCAGCAGTCCTCCCACCAGGACGAGGAGCAACAGCCGCGCCCAGGAGCGCCGCAATTGCTCCCAGGCGTGGTGATAGCTGCCCCGTACCGTGAGCAGGGTTGCCGGCATCTCTGCGCCCATATCTGAGGGCCCATCGTACCGCGCGCGGCGCGCGGGCGCATGTAGGAAAGTATATATTTGGGCCGAATGGGCCTTGGCCGAACAACCAGACGCCGCCGGTCTGGACGATCCAGGGCGGCCGGGCCGCGCCGCCGCGCGCTCGAAAGATGGGCTCAGCCGGTTCGGCCGCCGCCTCCAGGGAGGTGCACAACCGCCCAGACCGCGACCCGGACGCGCGAATGGGCCTCCAGCTTGCTCATGATGTTGGCGACGTGCCGTTCGACGGTGCCCTCGGCCAGGACGAGCCGCTGCGCGATCTGGCGGTTGCTCAGCCCCTGAGCAATCAGCCGCGCCACCTCGTGCTCCCGCTCCAGCCGGTCGAGCCACACCGCCTGCCCTTCGCCGCTGCCCGCCTCACGCCCCCGTAGGTCTGGTTCCCCCTGCTCGGCCAGGGCCACGAAGTGAGCCGCGTGCTGCCGCCGCACGGCCGCCTCCTCGCCGCTCGCTGTCAGTTGCTCCAGCGCGTACTCGCGGATCGTGTCGAGCATGTGGAACCGCGGCTCCCCCGCGGCCGCGACGTCGTGTCGCCTCAGCAGGCTGTTGTCGACCAGCGAGCCCAGCGCCCGCAGCACGTCGACCGCGGGGCCGCCCGCCGCGTCGCAGACGGCCTCCGCTGCATCGAGCGTGCAGCCACCGGCAAACGTTGCCAGCCGCCGGAACAGAACCTGCGCGTCGGCCTCAAGCAGGTCATAGCTCCACGCAATTGCGTCGCGGAGCGTGCGGTGCCGAGCCGGGAGATCAAGCGCCCCCGCGGTGAGCACCTTTAAGCGCCGGTAACTACTCAGCCTCCCTGGAGAACCGGTGTCTCCAGACATGGCTACCAGGAGAACCAGGCTGAGTAGTTACCGCTCAGAGATGCGACGTATTCGGCCAGTACGGCGTCTTGCCGTCGAGCTCGTGCTGGCGGAGGTGGACCTGCGGGAGGCGGCTGCCCCGGTGGGTGAAGACGACCATGCTGTGAATCCAGTAGCAGTCTTCCTCGCTCGTCGCCGGGTCGGTGGGGTTGAACTGCCGGTGGTAGACGTACATCGGCTTGTAGCCGACGCCGCCCGGCGGCACGATGACGTCGCGCACGGTATGGTTGTCCGGATCGGCGATGCTCATCGCCCCAGGCCCCTGCACGACGTAGAACGCCTCGACACGGTTGTCGTGCAGGTGCAGACTGTTCCCCCGGCCGGGACGGAAAATCGACGGGTAATGGTGCGGGTACGCCGGGAAGTCGAGGTGACAGATGGTGACGACCGCGACGAGCGGCTCGGCGCCGGTATTGCGAATCTCATGCTTGACGAACTGATCGACCACGATCTCCATGCCGGCCAGCAGAGGCGCCTGAACCGGCTCGTCGTCGGGCACGTTCTTCGGCCACGCCTTGAACGTGCCGCGGCCGCGCAGGATGTGGATCGCCTCGCTATCCCGCTTCTCCACCGTGTCTACCGCAGCCGGATCGTAGGTCCGCTCGCCGACGGTAAAGCGCTCGTCGCCCGTCGTCTCCTCACACATCAGTTTGATGAATGACCCATACGGCTGCTTTTCGACGATGCCCTCGTCGCGCGCCACGACGATCCTTCCGGCGTACGCCGGGCGCCGCCTCGGCAGCGGCACGTAGGGAACACGACCTTCTCCAGGGCGAACGACCATTCTTCGGTACCTCCAATCTCCCGCCATCGTTCCGCGGTGGCTGGCGGCAATGGTACGTCACCGGCAGGCCCCGCCGCCCCGCCGCAGTTGCTAGAATCCCGTCCGCAACCAGATTACTCGATAGTAAGGAACCAGAAGCGTGATCGCTGGCATTCAGATTCGCGAAGAGCTGCAACTGCTGCTGGTGGTGATCATCCTGATCTTCGTCCTCGGCGGCATCTATCTCATGCAGAAGTACACCGGCGCATAACGCTGGCACCGACGGTTAATTTTCTGGGCGCAGCACAGCGCCCGCTCTCGTCGGATCTTGCGCTGCGCCCAGAAAACCAAGGCCGGTCGCGTGGACGCGACCGGCCTTACTCTTGCCCATTCCGGCATCCGGCCACTAGCCGGCGGAACCACTTGGCGGGCTACCCCGCGAACAACGCGTTGCTCGCCTCGACGAGCAGGTCGATGACCGGCTGCGGCCAGAGGCCGATGACGAAGATGCCGACGAGGAAGAGGGCGAGGCTGAGGTTGGTGACCCACGAGATGCGGTGGGGTGGGAACGCGTCTTCTGGGGGCATGTCGGCGGTGATGTCACGCCGCCACCAGGGAGTGCCGGCGCCGTTGCCTCCGGCGCCATGCGCATCGTGCGCCCCTTGGACGGCGTGCGCGCCGTGCCCGGGGGCGTGTCCATCTGCGGATGGCACCACTCGTATTCCGGCCGCCGCCGTCCCTGGATGGGCGCCGGCAGCGCCGCGCGACGCCCGCCCGCCGGCCGCGATCAACTCGGCGTTGCCGACGGGCGCGGCTGCGCCGATGGGCTCGACCGCCACCGCGGTGGCCATTGCCGGTACCGGCGCATGGGGCGCCTCGTGCGCGCCGTGCGCCGGGTGGCCGTTGACCGCGACTTCGAAGCCGGGCGGCGTCCGGACGTACATCTGGTGGATGACCAGCAAATAGTAGTAGAGCGAGACGGTGCTGTTGATGATCGCGATCGCGACCAGCCACAACAGGTCGGCCCGCGCCGCCGCGGCGAAGAGGTAGAACTTGGTCACGAAGCCCGCGAAGAGGGGCATGCCGGCGAGCGAGAAGAGCGCCGCCATCATTACCAGCCCGGCAAACGGCGCCCGCCGGGCGAAGCCTGCCATGTCTGAGATCAGCTCCCGGCCGCCGCTCACGTTCTGGAAGGCGACAATCACGCCGAACGCGGCGAGGTTGGTGAAGACGTACCCCGTCAGGTGCAGCACCATACCCTGCGTCGCCTGCTCGGCGACGTCGGCGAGGGTAGAAAGCGCCGCCACGCCGACGAGCACGTAGCCGGCCTGCCCGATGCTCGAATACGCCAAAAGACGCTTGACGTTGCGCTGGCGGATCGCCACCAGGTTCCCAAGCGTCATCGTCAAGACCGCGAGCACGGCAAACACCGTCTGGTACAGCCCGTGGATGGGCAGCAGGCCGCCCACCAGCAGGCGCAGCACGAGCGCGAACCCGGCTGCCTTCGAGCCGACCGAGAGATACGCCGTGATCGGCGTCGGCGCACCCTCGTAGATGTCGGGCGTCCACATGTGGAACGGCACCGCGGCGATCTTGAAGCCGAGGCCCGCCAGGATCAACATCAACGCGACGCCGAGCGCGGGCGTGACCTCGCCCAGGCGGCTCACCGCCCGCGCGATGTCGGGAAGATACGACGTACCCAGCGCACCGTAGAGCAGGCTAATGCCGTACAGCAGCAACGCCGAGCTGAACGCGCCGAGGATGATGTACTTCATCCCCGCCTCGTTGCTCTTGGGGTTGGTCTTGGCGTACGAGACGAGCACGTAGCTCGAAAAGCTGAGCAGCTCGAGGGAGATGTACGCCGTCAGCAGCTCGTTGGATTCGGCCATCAAGATCATGCCCAGCGTACCGGTGAGCACGAGCCCGTAGTACTCGCCCGGTTGGGGTAAGAACCTGCCGGCGTACTCGAGCGAGATCAGCGTGATGCCGATCGCCATGAGCATGAACACGATCTTGAAGAACACCGAGAACTCATCGATCCGCAGCGCGCCGGCGAACGACGCGCGGGTACCCCACTGCAGCGCCGCGACGGCGATCCCCACCACGAGACCGACCACGGCCGTCCAGCCCACCAGCTTTTGGTGCGCGCGGCCCAGGATAAGGTCGAGGGTCCAGACGACGAAGATCAGCCCCAGGATGATAAATTCGGGGGCGAGCAGCGCGTAGTCGAGTTGGTTTACGTCGAATGTCACGTTCGCGTTCCTTGTCCAGTTCCTACCGCACGCCTCCGACGCGTTCGATGATCGGCGCACTGGAGCTGTCGATCATGCTCAAGAATGGCGCCGGATAGACGCCGGCGGCGATCAGCGTCACGACGAGAATGGCCGCGGCGACCCATTCGTTGGGCAGCACGTCGTGGAGACCGCTCCAACGAGGGTTGAATGGCCCGAAGAAGGCGCGCGCCATCAGGCGCAGGATGTACGTCGCCGTTACCGCGACCGCCACCACCGCGAGGACGCCGACCAGCGGATACGTCTGGAACGTGCCCAGGAAGATGAGCAGCTCGGCGATAAACCCGGCTAATCCGGGCAGGCCGAGCGACGCCAGGCCGGCGATGGCGAAGAAGCCGACGAACCACGGCAGCGTGCGTGCTAGGCCGCTGAAGATGCCAATCTCGCGCGTGTGCGCCTGGTCGTAGATCGCGCCGACGAGGGCGAAGAAGAGCGCCGTCATGATACCGTGGGCGAACATCTGAAAGACCGCGCCGCTCAGACCGACGAGCGAGAGCGTGCAGATGCCGATGATGACGTAGCCCATGTGGCTGACCGACGAGTATCCGATGACAAACTTCAGGTCGCGCTGCGCCATCGCTGAGAACGCGCCGTACAGCGAGGCGACGGCGCCGAAGGCGAGGAAGAGCGGCGCCCACGCCTGAGCGCCTTCGGGCAGGACGCCGACGGCGAGGCGGATGCAGCCGTACGCGCCGAGCTTCATCAGCACGCCGGCGTGCAGCATCGAGACCGCCGTCGGCGCCGCGACGTGGCCATCCGGCGACCACGTGTGGAACGGCCACATCGCCGCGAGCACGCCGAAGCCGATAAACAAGAGGGGGAAGAACACCAACTGGAAGGTGCGTGGGAAGAGCTGCTGGACGCGCGGGTTGGTCAACGCCTCGATGTCGAACGAGCTGATGCCTGCCTGGCTCGCGCCGGTCTGGACGTAGAGCGCCAGGATGCCGATCCACACCAGCACGCTGCCGGCGACCAGCATCACCGTCAGCTTCATCGCCGCGTACTCTTTGCGCGTGCTGCCCCACACCGCGATGAGGAGATACATTGGCAGCACCGCGATCTCGTACGCGAAGAAGAGGAAGAACACATCGAGCGATTCGAAGACGCCGAACACGCCGGAGACGAGCACCAGGAGCAGCGCGTAATACTCCTTCGTCCGATCGCGAATCTTGAACGAGATGAGCGAGCCGGTGAAGATGACGATGCCGGTGAGGAGCACCATCGGCGCGGAGATGCCGTCGACGCCCAGCCGGAGGCGTATACCGAGGGCCGGGATCCACTCGTAGCTCTCGACGAACTGGAAGCCGCCGGCGCGCCAGTCATACCCGAAGAACACGAACAGCGACAGGACCAGCGTGATGCCGCTCGCCGCCGCGGCGACGAGGCGGATCGACCACGCCCACCGCCGCGGCAGGGCCATGATGGTCAGCGCCGCGATAAACGGCGCCGCGATAATCCAGGAAAGATACCCCACGCGCACTTCCTCTCTACTCGTGTCTCTCTAGCTATGGGAACAAGACGATGATCAGCCCGATCAGCACGATCCCGACAATGAACGCGAAGGCGTACTGGTACACCCGCCCCGTCTCGAGGTACCGCAGCCGCTCGCCGGCCGCCCCCGTGAGCCCGGCGGGCGTATCGACGATGCCGTTGTTGATCACCTTGCGGTCGATGGTCGCCGCCAGCGCGGCGAGCGCCAAGACAACGCGGTTGATCAGCCACTGATACGCCTCGTCGAAGTAGTACTTGTTGTAGAGCGTGCGGTACGCGCCGGGCACGCTGTCGGCAATCGCGTCGGGGCGGATGATGGGCCTCCAGTACATCACCGTCGCGAGTCCGATCCCGGCCAGCGCCACTAGCACACTCACGGAGGCGACGACCGGACTGAGCGCTTCTTCGTGCGCCGGGCCGAACCGGATCGCCTCGGCAAACGGATCGAACAGTCCCGGGATGCCGATCCAGCCGGCGATCGCGGCCGGGATGGCGATGATCACGAGCGGCAGTGCCATCACCCACGGGCTCTCGTGCGGCTCGGCATGATGCCCCGGGACGGCGTGCTCTTCGAGCGCCGGACGGACCTCCGGCTCCAGATGCGCCGGCACGTCCTCGCCCGGCCTGCGCGTCTGCACGTCCATTGCGCCGGCCGCCGCCGGCACGCTCGCGGCCGTCGGCGCGACGACCAGGAGTCCGGCGTGTGGCGGAACCGCGGCGGCAAATCGCCAGCGTTCTTCGCCAAAGAACGTGAGGTAGATCGCGCGAAACATGTAGAACGCCGTCAGGAAGGCGGTGACCACACCGACAATGAACGGCACCCATGCCCCTTCGGCCAGCGCGCCCGCGAGAATCGCGTCCTTGCTCCAAAAGCCGGACAGCGGAAAGATGCCGGCGAGCGAGACCGAGGCAATCACGAACGTCCAGAACGTGACCGGCATCCGCCGGCGCAGTCCGCCCATCCAAAAGACGTCGTTGGGGCTCTTGCCTGTGCCGTGGAGCACCGGCTCCATCGAGTGAATGACCGAGCCGGCGCAGAGGAAGAGCAGCGCCTTGAAGAAGGCGTGCGTAAACATATGGAACAGCCCGGCGGTGTACGCGCCGACGCCGAGCGCCATGATCATGTAGCCGAGCTGGCTGATGGTCGAATACGCCAGGATCTTCTTGATGTCACGCTGGGTGAGCGCGATCGTCGCCGCGAAGATCGCCGTAATCGTGCCGATCGTCGCGATGAATCCCATCGCCACGTCGGAGGCAGCGAACAGCGGGAATGCGCGCCCCACCAGGTAGACGCCGGCGGCGACCATGGTCGCCGAGTGGATGAGCGCCGACACCGGCGTCGGGCCGGCCATGGCGTCGGGCAGCCAGACGTGCAGCGGGAACTGGCCACTCTTGCCCACGGCCCCCAGAAATACGAGGATGCCGGCGGTCGTGACGACCCATGGCTCGATCCGTCCGGCGGCGATCGCGTCGAAGATCTCGTTCATCTGGAACGTGCCCGTCTGGAGGAAGAGCAGCGCCAGACCGATGAATAAGCCCACGTCGCCGATGCGCGTCGTGACGAATGCCTTCTTGGCTGCCTCGGCGTTGTCGCGCTCCTGGTACCAGAAGCCGATAAGCAGGAACGAGCACAGACCGACAAGCTCCCAGAAGACGTAGAGCAGCAGGAAGTTGCCCGCGAGCACCAGCCCGAGCATCGCCGCGGAGAAGAGCGACATGACGGAAAAGAACCACCAGAAGCGGTTGTCACCGCGCATGTAGCCGATCGAATACACCTGGATCAGCGCCGACAGAAAGCTCACGACGCCGAGCATCATGACCGAGAGCCAGTCGACCACGAGCGTGGCCTGGAAGGCATACCGGCCGACCTGGAACCACGGCTCGTCGTCGAACAGCAGGTGGCGCGACCGGTCGTCGACCGCCGCCGCGGCGCCGTGCGCCGCCGCCGTCCCGAGCAGATTGGCCAGGGCATCGGAAAACACGACAAGGAACACGCCGAAGGCGCCCAAGATCGCGGCGATCGAGACGAGCGCCGAGAGCCGGTGCTTCCAGGGTGTCTGGCGGGAGATGATGACGTTAAAGAAGAAGGCCCCGGCGCACAGCACTGGAGCGAGCCACGCGTATTCCACGAAGTTGTTCCTCGCTACTTCCCTCTATTTCGCGCGCGCGCAGGCGAACGACAAAGGACGAAAACATGTTCACCTGTGGGCCACCTTCGTCGTTCGTCTGCGCTACCACCGCATCATGTCGAGGTCGTCGACGTTCACCGAAGTGCGCATGCGGTACACGCGAAGCACGATCGCCAGTCCCAAGCCCAGCTCGGCGGCGGCGATGGTGATCACGAACACGGCAAACACCATGCCCGAGAACTGCTGGGGGTCGACGTACGCGGCGAACGCCACCAGGTTGACGGCCACGGCGTTGAGCATCAGCTCGATCGCTATCAGGATAAGCACGGCGCTGCGGCGCGCCATGACGCCGTACAGGCCGATGGAAAACAGGATTGCGCTGAAGACCAGCACATGCTCGAGCGGCACCATCTAGCGAGGCTCCTCCGACGCCCGCGCGATGACCAGCGCGCCCATGAGGGCGACGAGCAGCACGAGCGATGCGATTTCAAACGGGACGGCCCACGTAGTGAACAGTGCGGCGCCTAACTCACCGGGTCCGATGCGAGAGGCGACGGCACCTGCTCGTGCGCCGGCCGCCGCGGAGACCGCCGTCGCGGTACGCGCCCAGTCGGTGGAGACGGCCTGGTAGATCAACAGGACGAGCACGACGACGGCGCCGAGCGCCGCCAGCGGCCACCCCTTGTGGGTGAGCACCGGCTTCTGCTCCGGCCGGGTGAGCATCAGCGCAAACAGCAGCAGCACGCTGACGGTGCCGCCATAGATCAGAATCTGCACCAACGCCAGGAAGTCGGCCAACAGAAGCAAATACACCAGCCCGGTCAACATCAACGAGAGCACGAGCAGCAACGCACTGTACACGACGCTCCGCGTTACCACCACGCCGAGCGCCGACACAACCGTGGCCGACGCGACGACGTAGAACAGGATGGCCCCTAACTCCATGTTGCCTCCAGCGGTCGGTAGTCGGTAGGCAGTAGCCAGTAGGCTCTCGGCAGTTCGGCCGTCCGACCGCTGACCGGCAACTGCCTACTGACCACCGACCGCTGCCTACTGCCTACTGCCTTCTCCATCATCGCCAGTCCGAGGTGTCGAGGACGCCGACGACCGGCACGTCGGTTTCCTCGGGCTTGCCCATGCGGCGGTTGACGCCACGCGCGATCTCTACCAGCCGGTCCATGTCGTACACCAACTGTTGGCGATCGTACGTGCTGAGCTCGAAGTGCGGCGTCATCTCATTCGCGTCGAAGGGACACACCTCGACGCAGATGCCACAGTACGAGCACCGCCCCAGGTCGATGAAGTATTCCGTGACGATGTTCTTCTTCGAGGTCCGGTCGCCGGTGTACTTCTCACCGGTGAGGTAGATGCAGTCGTCGGGGCACGACCGGGCACAGATGTTGCACGCGACGCAGACGATCTCGTCGGCCTTCTCATCCCACAGCAGCCCCGGCGCGCCAAAGAACCGATTTTCGAGCGGCGGGCGCTCGTACGGATACAGCCGCGTCACCGGCTTCGTGAAGAACGACTTGACGGTTTGTACAAACCCGCCAATAATACCTTTCATAGCCTTTTCCCTAACCTGCCGCCGTCGGCGATGGCGCCGTCGGGACGCTGACCAGGCGAATCGGCCGTCCTGTGCGCCGGCGGCCGCGGTACGCTATGAGCAGTACCGTCGCGGCCAGCAGCGTAATCAACACGCCGAGCGCAAAGGCGAGGAAGCCGAATACCTGGAACACCGCCGTCAAAATGACGTTGACGAACGCCGCCGGCAGCAGCACCTTCCACGCCAGGTCCATAAGCTGATCGACGCGCAGGCGTGGCAGCGTGAAGCGCGC
>JACQGX010000182.1 GCA_016199265.1 Chloroflexota bacterium
CCCTTCGGCTGCGCTCAGGGCATGCTTTGCACTTTGCACTTGGTCTAGTAGCCAAGCAGCCGCCGAATGCGCTCGCGCAGGCCGGCGGGCGCCGTCTCCGTCTCGTCGCGCCGCCGCACAATCCGCCGGAAATGCTCCTCGAATCGGAAGCGACCACGGCAGTTCGCGCAGGAGTCCAGGTGCATTTGGACCTCGGCCACTTCTACCGGCGTGAGCTCGCGATCCACGAAGCCCTGCAGCCGGCGTTCGGCCTCGGCGCAGTCGACCATCGGCGGCATCCCTGCCGCGGCGCCGGTGCGTTGCATCGTCATTGCTTGCCCTCCCTCAAGCGTGGCCCGCCGCGTAACGTTTCCACAGGAGTCGCTGCAACTGCTTGCGCCCGCGTGACAGGCGGGACATGACGGTTCCCATCGGGATGTCCAGCACCTCGGCCATCTCACGGTAGGTGAAGCCTTCCACGTCGCAGAGCACCACCAGCACGCGATAGGCCTCCGGCAACGCATCGAGCGCGGTACGCACGTCGTCATCTCCGAGGCGGCGCAACGCCGCCTCCTCGGCGCTTGTCGTCAGCATCGCGCCACCGCCCTGTTCGGCCAGCAAGTGGTTGTACAAGTAGTACTCACCCGCCGCATCGAGGGCTTCTAGAGCGTCGAACGATTCCGTTGCGGGCACCCGCTGTGCCTGCCGGTACGTATTCAGATACGTGTTGTGCAGGATCTTACAGAGCCAGGCCCGCAGGTTCGTCCCCGGCGTATAGGTGTGCTTAAAGCGCAGCGCCTTGACGTACGTCTCTTGCACCAGGTCCTCGGCATCCTGCGCGTGGTGCGTGAGCCGCCGGGCCAGGCGAAGCAGCGTATCGAGTTCCTCGAGCGCCGCCGTCTCGAATGGTGCCGGCTCGCTCGCGTCAGCCGGCGGGGCGGCCGCTGCCGTCGTTTGCGGCGACACGGCGTCGCGCGCAGGCTGCGGCGCGGGCCGCGGCTCGCCGGCGCGCGAGTGGCGCCGCCAAAGGCGATTCAACGGCCAAGCTTTCGCCCTTTCCTGCATCCGCAGCTCCTCTTCTCTCTAACACAACGGCGCACCCAGCTATTCCTTTGGCCGCGCCCGTGCTCTCGGCCCAGGCGGCCGATGATCGCGTCGGGACCGCCGCCGGCGGCACCGACGGGACCGCACAGCGGCCCGCCGAGACGGTAGCAGGAATAATCGCCGGTCCGCTCGTGTTGTAGCGCATGTGCGGAGCCGGTCGCATCGCGCGACCGGCTCTTCGCGCACATTCGATCACCCTGTGCCGCTGCGCGCGGTGCGGATTATGGGAAGGAGAGAACGAGACATTGAGGTGGATAGGCTGGAGGAAGCCGCAAGACCGGTCTGGGCAGGAATTTGCCGGGCCAGACAGCGCAACCGAGGCGAGTGCCGTCCATTCGCAGACGGTTCCCCCTGGTGGAGATAGCGCCGACGGCCCGACGAAGGGTGAGCCAGAACCGATCATTTTCTACACCAAGACCGGCTGTCCATGGGTCAAGGCAGTCCGTCACTTGCTCGATACCCACGGAGTCTGGTACCAGGAACGCAACGCGAGCGCCGACGCCCGGATCTTCCAGGAGCTGCTGCGCGAAACCAGACAGCCGTTCGTGCCCACGCTCAAGATCGGCGACGAATGGTTGCTCGACACCGACGCCAAAGAAGTGGCGCGGCGGTTGGGCCTACCGGTGCCCAGCCGCGTCCTCATGTGAATGTAAGCGAAGGGGTGCGTCAGGCCCGTGGCCCAGCAGCCGCCGATACTCATCGAACGAGTAAACGTCCCGACGGTCACCGTCGAGCAGATGCGTGAGGTCGACCGGCTGATGGTCGAGGCGTTCGGCATCACGCTGCTCCAGATGATGGAGAATGCCGGGCGCGCGCTCGCCGAGCTGGCGCGGTGGCGGCTGGGCGGCGACGTGCGCGGCCGGCGCGTCGTCGTGCTCGCCGGCCGCGGCGGCAACGGCGGCGGCGGGCTCGTCGCCGCGCGGCGGCTGTCCATCTGGGGCGCCGCCGTCTCCGTCGCGCTCAGCCATCCCCGAGATCAGTTCGACGGTGTGCCGGCACACCAGCTCGCCATCGTGGAACGACTTGGGTTGCCCGTGTCGTCGACGGCGGACGTGGAAAACCTCGCCGAGCGGCCGGCTGCCGACCAGGCCGGCAATGATGCTGCCCTGCCCGAGGCCGATCTGGTGCTGGATGCCCTCGTCGGCTACAGTCTGCGGGGCGCGCCGCGCGGGCCGGTGGCCGCGCTCATCCGTACCGCCAACGCCTCGGGCGCTCGCATCCTCGCGCTCGACGTCCCGTCGGGTCTCGACGGCGATACCGGCGAGGCGCTCGACCCGACGATTCGTGCCAACGCCACGCTGACACTGGCGCTCCCCAAAACCGGCCTGCTCCGTCCGGCGGCACGCGCTTGGATCGGCGACCTTTACCTGGCGGACATCTCGGTGCCCGCCGCCGTCTACCGGCGCCTCGGCCTGCCCGTCGAGACGATCTTTGCGCAGTCCGATATCGTCCGGCTGGCGCTCGATCGCTCGGCGTGAGGCGGCGGTCACCCTCGTCTGAGGACAGTACACCGTGTCAGCTCAGTTGAAAATGTGAGCGGCGGCGCCGTCTTGGGGACGGTTCACTCAACTGAGAATGTGACCGAGCGCCCGCCGCTCAGATCTTTTGCGAGGCAATGCGCGGGAGATGAGTAATGGTGGCGGCACATCGCCTAACGGAGGGCGTTAGGGATGAGCTGCACTCCGTCCTCACCCCGGCCTTGGCCACGAACGTCCACAAGAGGGCCGATTCGGTGGCCCACTGCGGCGGTACGTGCGTCATTTTGGAGTGTCTCTGCCGGCGGTCCCATCTGGGAAAGGGAGTTTGTTTGGCAATTTCGCCTTTTTCGCGCGTGGCCGCGGTTCCCCCTCACCCCTAGCCCCTCTCCCACCAGGGGAGAGGGGAACGGCGGCGGCACTCCCCCTCTCCCCGGGGGGGAGAGGGGCTAGGGGTGAGGGGGAACCGCGGCCACGCGCGAAAAAG
>JACQGX010000173.1 GCA_016199265.1 Chloroflexota bacterium
ACTTCTGCAGCACTGAGGCCGCGGCCGGCCAGATGGCGAGCGCCATGCCCGAATGTCACCTGCATGCTGGACCCACGGGCCTCGTGAGCTTGTCATTCTACACGGCTCCCGACCGTCAGGCGCGCCACTGAGCGAAAACCTAGACGTACCCGACCGTACTGGAGTGGACTGATGACAGTTGCGTGGTGGTCCCAAGAGCGCGTACGCGGCGTGTGCTGAGCGGTAACGATCACGTTGGGCACAATTCACGGATTGACCTGATCAGTTGGGCCGGCGCCGCGACGCACCTGCGGATCGCGGCGCCGGCCCATGGACGCAGGAGGTTAGACGTTACAGGTGGAGCGTTGGCGGTCAGTATCTGGGGCCGTGCGGGATCACGTCCTGTCTCACGTTCGCCCTCGCCCAGTTTTCGTGGTGCCGCTGGATGGAAGCCTCGTACGTAAAGGAGGGATCGAGCAGCAGCCGCGCGCCCTCGACGATCTCGGGTATCTTCTTCTCCAGCTTCTCCGGCCGCATGCACGGGATCTTGCGCCGCCCGTACACGTTGAACTTCAGTGATCCCAGGTACGGGTACGCCGGGTTGTCTGGCAGGACGGAGTACCACGGCACGCCGTTGTGGAAGCTCCCCTCACAGTAGTGGCCGCCGGAGATCACCAGCCAGGACGTGCCGACACACTGCGCGATGAAGCCGAAGCCGGTGTGCGGCGAGAGGAAGACGTCGCACTGCTCGACCAGCGCCAACTGTCGCCACAGCCCGAGGTCATAGCAGTCTGCCAGGTTCGGAACGCTTGTGAGCACTGTCTCCACCTCGACGTCGGTGTACGCCCGCGTGTGGGTGCGGCCGCCGGCGGAGCGCCGCACGCCGCTTAAGTAGAGCCGCGCGTCCGGCAGCGCCCGCGCCAGTGCCCGCAGGATGCGCATCCAGCTCCGGGCGGACGGGTACGCCGCGGGTCCTGACGACCCACCCAGCAGTACGCAGATCTTCGGCCCCGCGTGCGCGTAGCTCTCAGTGAAGGCCACCGCCTCGTCCGGCAGCCGCAGCCGCACGTGCGCGTCCACGGCGTAGCCGAGTCCGGGAAGTTGGCCCAACCACTCCGCGACGGGATAGTCTACCGTCACTCGGCCGCGCCGCGCGCGGAAGTACTCGGCCGCTGTCACGTGGAAGGCCGCCATGCCGGCTTCTGGTGAGCGCAGGTTGGTCTTCCCCTGCACCTCAGCGAGGATCCAGTCGCACGCGCTGGCCAGCTCGTACGGCGCGTCGCGGTTGAGCAAGAGGTGCACCTGTAGTCCCGGATTGGCCACGTGGAAGCCCCTCGCGAACTTCAGCGCTTCCGCCACGTGGCCGACCGGGTTGTAGTAGACGTAGTTGAGCAGCATGGTTGGCACGGCGTGACTCCTTTTCAGCCGCTTTCGCTGGTTCGCACCGCTCGGATCGAGCTACACCACACGTGCCAGCCGAGTGCCGGCGTGAACTATCGCCCGCGTAGCCGGGAAGCGGGAAACGGCGCACGTACGGTCGAAATACGGCGCCAGCATATCCGGGGCAGACGGACAGTCCCGCACCACCGCGGCTAGCGCGACACTGCGCCGTCGAACGGCGGCATTTTCGTAATCGATCAGGACGACCCGCTCACCAGCGATAAGGCAGTTCTCCGGTCGCATATCTCCTGGGTCAAACACCAGTGGTTCCCCAGCCAATGAATCGTCACCGTCTGCCGGACTGCGGCGCAGCGAATCGGGGATCACTTCTGCGGTCACCGCCGCCGGCAGCGTAGCCGGGAGCACCCCGCCGGACGTGGTGCAGCTCCCCAGATACATGGGCACGAGCGTCCTCTCGTGCGGCAGCACATACGGATAGACCAGGGCCTCTCGGCACGACGGCCGATCATTACGCAGCTTGACGATCACCTCACGTCCATCGCCCAACCACACGCGTTCCACCACCCGCCCATAGTGCCTCCCGCGGCTCCCCAGTTCCTGACCTGAACGCTGGCTCCAGCGCTCCTGGATCACGATCCGTTCTACCACGCCGACCGGATGGCCGAGCGCGCATGCGAGGGCGGCGAAGAGGTCGACGGCGTCCAGCATCACGCCAGCATCATACCTTGATCGCCCGCAGAAGGAACTCGCCGGGGCCGCCGGTGACGCCGTAGACCTCCGCCTCGTCCGGCAGTTCGAGTAAACGCGAGACGCGGAAGCCGGCCTGCGCGACGCTGGTGATCACATGCCCCAGCGTGTGCATCCACTGCACGGTGGTCACCGCATCGCCGGCCGGGTTCCACCGATGGGTGGCATCGAGCTGCTCCGTGAAGGGCCCCTGGTCGAAGTAACTGTGCCAGTCTTGGGCGCCGCGTTCTCGCTCACGGTAGTAGAGTGCCAGCGGGTGCACTGCGCCCAGCACGAACACCCCATGCGGCTTGAGCGCGCGCGAGACGGCGGCAAACCACCGGTCCAGATCGCCTATCCACGAAAGGACGCCCGACGAGAATGCCACGTCGAAGTCCCCCCGAAGCAGACCCTCTGGAACTGCAAGCAGGTCGGCTAGCACCAGCCGACACTGCTCGGCGCCAATACCCACCGCTTCAGCGGCCCGCCGGGCGACCGTGAGTTGGCGCGGCGAGTTGTCGACGCCGACGACCTGTGCCCCCAGGCGCGCCCAACTGATCAGCTCACCGCCGTCGCCGCAGCCGAGGTCGAGTAAGCGCTTGCCGTGCACGTCGCCGACCAATTCTCGGTGATGGACGCTGAGGAAGGAGCCACCCTCCACCAGTCGCTCCACGACATCCCGGCGTCCACCGACCAATCCTTCGTCACGCTGGCGGCGAAACGAATCCCACGCCTCCCGGTTGAGGCGCGCCGCCTGGTCAGTACTCATCGATTCCACCATTCGCCTCCTGGCAGACGCCGCCCAGTGTGTTCGTCTTAGTTGATGGCACGTGCATCGTCGACTATCTGCCAGCTTCGCTGCACACGATGCTCGACGCCTCGCCAAGATCCACAAAGCCGCCATCCCAGCCCGCGGGAGGCGCGGGCGATCTCGCCTGGTCTCTCATTGCCGATCTACATCCTGCCCCGTTCGGCGTCAGCGTAGGGCGTCATTCCCTCTCCCAGTGAGTCGCGGACCAAGCGCACCGCGTGGTCGACGAGTTGGTCCGCTGGTGGCCGCCACACGTCCGAGAGCAGATCGACGGTCGCGACGTAGAACCATAGGCCGGCGATAAGACGCTCGCGGAGCGTCGGTGTGGGCGCCGCCGTGATGCCGAAGACGCGCCGGCGCAGGCGGGCCCACTCCGTCTCCGGGCCGACGACCTGCTCGGCCTGTTCGAACCAGTCCTTGCTCCAGTCGATCTCACCCGCAAGGAGTACCCCCCGCTGCACGTACACCAGTCGGTTGAGCCCCCAGCTCAGCCCGAACTCGGCGTCGAGCAGCCGCCCTACGCCCCCGCTGCGCAGCCCTGCCAGCCCTTTGTGCACCTCCTCGACCCAGCCCACCATCGCCTGGTTGGCGAAGGCGTCCGCCCGCGCCTGCATCGCCGTGTCCCAGACGAACGCCTGGGCCCGCACCTGGAGGGCGGCGAAGTAGCCGCCGCGGTCACGCAGCGGCCGCCCCTGCCGGAGCCCCGGAAGGCGACTCACGGCGAGTTCCGGTTGGACAAACCAGGTCTCCACTTCATCGGGAGGGGCATCACTCACCACCACCAATCGCCCATCCACCAGATGGCTGCCGCTGTCGGGCAGCGACGGCACACTCGCCGTCGTGAAGCGCACCAGGTCGACATCGCTGAAGGGGTTGGCGTCGCCGCGCGCGTAGCTGCCCACCAGCGCCAGCGCCTGGGCTTCGGGTCCGTCAAAGCGCCGGATCAGCTCCCGCCAATCTGGGATCGGCTCAGCAGGCGAGCGCTTGGCATGGCCAGAACCAGTTCCAGCAGACGCCTCAAGCACCAGGAAGACGCCTCCTCCACTACTGCCTGTGCGCCGGTCTCAGCCAGGAAGACTCTCCCGGACGGAGCTCGCCGAGCGGCTTCACCTCCCACTCCGCGCGTTCGGCGTCGGTCGTTGCCGGATCGATCTTCCAGAGCTCCCACGGCTGGTCCTCTGCAGGTCGGTAGGACTGGATGCCGTACTTCTGCGGCTGACCCTGCCACATCAACCAGCGGTCGTACGTCGCGGCCGCCAACCAGCGCGCCTTCCGGTAGCCCAACGCCACCGCCTGCTTGGCCAACTCGTGCGCCCGCCAGAAGTGCGCCAGCGCCTCGCCGTGCTGGAAGATCATCGCGGCCCGGTAGTAGTCCTCCGCGACGTGAAGCCCGCCCGCCGCGATGATCTCCTCGACGCGCTGGCGGCGCGCCCGATCACGCTCCACGGTTTCGGGCCAGGGGCGGCCTTCGCGACGATCTGCCTGATCCTGCTCGTAGAGCGCGCGTAGCCCTTGGCTCATCTCACCTCTTCTGCAGTATGCGGTGCTACTCCCACCGGCTGAGAGGCATGTAGGAGCGCCTGGCGGATGCGGTAGCGGCGAAGACTGTGGCCGTCCGGGGCCCTAATGACATCCACAAGCACGTCTTCGTCGGAGAGTTTCGCCAGAGAAAGCCCCTGTTCTGCCAGGCGCCGCCGGAACGTCCGGTCCGCCTCATCGAACGGGAGCGGCGGCACGAATGTCACGTACTGCGTTTCATCTATTGATCTGTTCATACGAACCAATTCCCTCCCCGCTCACCTGAAGTACCTGGCCGCGGCCACGGCCGCGGTTTCGGCAGCTCGCTCTTCCCAAGGAGCGCCGCTGCGCAGGAGGTGCCGTATGTGGTTGATCTCATGCGCGATAGTCTCACGGCATCGATCTCGCTGCGCAGCGCTGGATCTTTAGGCGTGAGACGAATCCGGCCGATACCGGTCCGGACCAGCTTCCCAGACAGAGTGTACGAGGTTTGGCCGAACGCTTCGGAGCCGGGCTCGTAGCGCATCTGAAGGAGCCGCATGTCGATGCCGTTGCGCTCCGCGGCCGCTGCCGCCTCGGCCAGCGAGATTCGAGTCCGTCGCGTGGGCATACCTCCACAACGAAGGTACCAGCGCGGGGGAGCACAGGCGGCTCTGTTGTATCCACACTGTTATGACGGCCTCATCGGCTCGTCCTCCATCACTCGAGGCCGGGGAGGATGTTAGGCATCCTCACTTAGCACCTGGCACTCAGCACTCAGCACTCGCTTTAGCGACAGCGCGCGGCCTGCTTCTCGTAGAGGTCGGCGTAGGTGCCGCCGAGCGCCAGCAGCTCGGCATGTGTCCCCTCCTCGGCGATCCGGCCGTGCTCGAGCACGACGATGCGGTCGGCCATCTTCACCGTCGAGAAGCGGTGCGAGATGAGCAGCGTGGAGCGACCGCGCGTCAGCTCGTGGAAGCGCAGGTAGGCGTCGTACTCGGACGGCGGGTCGAGCGCCGCGGTCGGCTCGTCGAGGATGAGGAGTTGAGCGCCCTCACCCCGGCCCCTCTCCCATGAAGGGAGAGGGGAGCTCCGAGCGGCGGCCCGTCCACTGGCCGCGCTAGCGGCGAGGCACCAGCGGTGGCGCCTGACTCCCCTCTCCCCCCTGTGGGAGAGGGGTTGGGGGCGAGGGGGACGCGCCTGAAGGCGCGGGAAGGCCGAGCAACTGCTCGCGCCTCGTCCCTTCCTCACGCACAGCCGGGTCGTAGGTGAGAGTAACGCCTGCGTCAGTTTGCGTGAGGCGGTCAAAGCACAGCCAAGGATCCTTGCTGCTCCGCTCGAACGCTTGTTTGGCCGTAGACATGCTAGGGTGTTACGTGGGCGAGCGGCATAGCCGTGGACCAATAGCGCGCCTGCTCAGGAACCGTACGGAAAGAGAACCAGCGATGGCACAGACGTCGGCGGACACACTTGCCCGGGAGCGCGCGCCAGTCCGCGAACTGAATTGGCAGGAAGGACATGCGCTGCTCGACCAGAATGCGCGCTACTATCTCGGGATCTCAGGAGAAGAGTTCCTCCGCCGCTGGAAGGCCGGTGAGTACCGTGAGCCGGACGCCGACCCGAACGTGATGCTCGTCGCGTCGCTCCTTCCGTTTGTGCGCTAGCGATCGGCGGTGGCCGATCCTCATCGGGAGGACCGATGACGTAAGTGCGGGTCGGGTCAGTCGCCCACTGCACCCGAGGCGGGCTCGTCCTCCGGCTCGAACTCTGGACAGCCTTGGTGCTCAAAGGTGAGTAAGCCACAGCGGTGGCTTCGTGGATTCGTGCACACGCCCCAGTCGTACTGGAACTTGCCGTGGAGGGGCAGATACCACCGGCAGCCAGTGGAGCAGTCCGGGTGCCACGTCTCTTGCCCGCCGTCGTCCCGTGAGCGGAAGCCATACGGCTCATAATCCGCCGGCAGCCGGATCACCACCGCCCACAAATGCTCGTGGTCGATCTGGCGGCCAATCTCTTTCGGCTGGTCAAAGTCGCGCTGGCCGCCGAACTCCCTCTGAAACCTGCTATCTTCGCCATCCACAAGTGGAGGATAGTACACGCACTGGTCCACTCCTTAATCAACGTGCCTTGGCCATCGACTACTTCGTGTGGGACCGGGACAAGCGACCGAGCGCGGAGACTCTCCGCTGCTGTGCGGGAACAAGCGGATCAGCTTCCGCGATTGTTCTCACAAGCTAAGCCGTATCACTACCAGTCACGACGATGCTTCGTAGCGAAGTCGTGTGCGATCCGCCACGAGACAAGAACGGAGATCGCCCGGGTTATTGGGAAGCGGGAAACGTTACGCGTACGCTCGACGTATGGCGTAAGAAGATCCGGGGCAGGTGGGCAGTCCCGCACCACCGCGGCCAGGGCGGCACTGCGCCGCCGCACAGCAGCGTTCTCGAAGTCGATCAACACGACCCGGCGGTCGCGGTGCAGCTTCCCAGATAGGTAGGAACGAGCGGTCCGGCGCGCGGCAGGACGTGCTGACGGATCAACGTCTCTCGACACGACGGCCGGTCGTTGCGCATCTTCACGACCACGTCAACGCCATCGCTCAACCGCACACGCTCGACCACTCGTCCGAACCGTCTGCCGAGGTTCTCCTGGCCGGGGAACTCGATCCACCGCTCCTGTATCACGACCCGCGCTGTGACCTTGCACGCATGGCCAAGCGCGCCGGTCAGGGCGCCGACGAGGCTGGCGTCATCCAGCAATGGGTCGCGCATAGTTCCCGCGCTGAGGGTGTCGTTGGAGCCTTCCCGGCAGCTCACGCACGGACAAACCCACCAACGTCGCGGCCGCCCCAACTGCTTCGCCCTCGCCCAATTCCTGGAAGGCCCGTACCGCGCCCGCGCCGCCGGCACCCGCGAGCACTGCCTGGGGGCGCTCCTGCGGCTCGACCACTACCTGGCGCGGCAGACGCCGGTCGGCGGAGGGCAGTGGTCGCTGGTCACACCGGACCACCTGCACGCGTACCTGGCCGAGGGCAACCGACTCCGCCTCGAGCGCGCCCGCCAGTTCTTCGTATGGGCGGCGGAGCGGAAGCGCACCGCGCGCTTGCACGCGGCGCTCCCCAAACCGCCGGATACCCTCCGGGTACGCCTGCTCTCGCGAGAGGAACTGCAGGCGCTCTACGACAGCTGGACCGGCCCCGCCGCCGACCCGCTGCGAGCGCTCGTGGGGTTGCTGGTCCTCGTCCATTGGCTCGACCCCGGCGAGATCCGCCACCTGCGCCTGACAGACGTGCTGGCACCAGACCGACTGCGCGTCCGCGGCACCCGGGGGCGGCCGGACCGCGTCGTGGAACTCCAACCGGAAGTCGCGCGGGCGCTTGCCAACTACCTGGCCAGCCGCGCGGCGTCCTACTCCGGCCCCTCCACGTATCTGCTGGCCAACCCAAGCAACCGCCTGCACGACCGGCCCGTCTGGTATCTGGGGCTCATGGGACCGAAGGAGCGCCGCGTCACCGCCGGCAGCCTGAAGCAGTCGGCGTTCCGCGACCTGCTGGAACAGGGCGCCGACTTGGTGCAGATCATGGCGTTCACCCGGCTCACGCCGCAGGCGGCCGCCGCGTACCTGCAGCGGGTCGGCTACCCCACTGGGTGCCGGCGTGACCAGGCGACGTGAGCCCGCACCGCGAAGACGGCGCTGCCCGCGGGTCAGGAAACCGTCTTGGCGTACGCGAGGAGCCGGTATTCCAGTTGGTAACCCACCGACTCGACCAGCCGCATCGTGGGCACATTCCAACTGCCGGTGCCAACGGTGGTGACCGCGACGTCGCGTTGCTGGAGGCGGCGAAACGCTTCGTAGAGTAGCGCGCGGGCGAGCCCGAGCCGGCGGTAGGCCGGGCGGGTCCCAATCGGATCGGTGTACCCAACCAGGTGGCCGGCGTACCGGCTCTCGTCCCGGTCGACGCCGCCGACGACGAACGCCGCGAGGGTGCCATCGCGGGCGACGGCGACCAGGTCCAGCTCCGGTACGTAGTCCGGATCGCGCATGAGCGCGAGCCGCTCCTCCACCTGCATGTGCTGCGTGCCGAACGCCTCCCGGTGCAGCGCCACGTAGGCGTCGACCTCGTCCTCGCCGCGGACGTGGCGGACGCTGAAGCCGGGCGGCAGCACGGGCTCCGGAACGGGACCGGTGAGCGCGCGACGGTACTTGGGGGTATGCCACTCTTCCCGCGCGAACCCGTGCCGCTCCAACAGTGCGACCAGCCGGGCTTCGCTGTCGCGCGGCCGGGCATGGAGCGTCACCGGCTGCGCGCGCTGGTGCGCGAGTGCCGCGGCGCGACCGTCGGCCCAGGCAAGCATCGCGTCGAGGAGCGCGGGATCTCCATCCTGCTCCACGTCGTGCGCCGGATGGACCAGGAGCTGGAGCGTGTAGGTCGGCGGCCACACGAGGCCGAACCCGACCAGCCGGCCGGAAGAATCCTCCCAGATGTGGCCGTTGCGCTCCGTGTCGGTCGCCCCCCTCGGGAGGACCTGCCGGATCTCGGCGACCGACAGATTCCACGGCAACCCGGCCGCAAGCCGGGCCTCGAGGAGGGCAGCGACACGAGCCAGGTCGGCGTGGCGGTACGGGTGGGTGGCGAGCGACACGGCAACGATGAACGATGATAGTAGGCCAGCGTTGACCACTGGGCACACGCTACGCTTACTCGGGTCGCTTGCTCATTTCGGGAAGTCTGTACGCTAGGCTCGACGTTCTGAGGCACACACCCCGGAACCGGCAACCTCGCGGTCAGGGGAGCCGGGAGAGAACCGGCGCCAGGTATCCACCGTCGCCGGCGGCGAGAGCGGTAAGCGCGCGGCAGGGCTGCCAGGTGGTGAAGTCATCCCGGCCGTCCCAGTGCGCGAGGTCGTGGTGCATCGACCACAGCTGGAGCAGCGCGGCGTAGCCCAGTAGCCGGTCGGCCGCTCCCGGTTCCCGCAGCGCCGGCAGGACCGCCCGCGTCACGGCATCTTGAAGCAGGCGCCGCCCGGTGCCGTCCGGGTCGGGCAACGGGTCCGACCGCTCCCGGGGACCGTAGACGGCGCCCAGTAGCTCGTTCGCGTCCAGCTCGACGGGCGCGAGCACAGCGAACTCGAAGTCGAGCAGACACGACACGTGGCCCCGGTACCAGAGCGCGTTCGCCGTGCCGAGGTCGCCGTGGTTGAGCACGGGGCGTCCGGCGGGCAGTGCGCCCCAGAACCGGTCCAGGGTGGCCCGGAGCACCGCCGATTGGGCGGGCGCCAAGACGGTGCGCTCCTCGAGCTGGCGGATCTGGGCGTCCGCGGCCGGGCGGCTGCCGGCGTAGAAGGGCGACTCGGGCCGGGCGTGCCGCCCGACCTCGGCACCGCCGACGGCGTGGACTGCCTCGGCCTTCTCCCACAGCTCGAGCATGGCCCGCGCGCGCTCGTCCCACCCCAACCCGGCCCAGGCCGCGGCGAGGCTCGTGCCGGGCGCTTCCCACACCAGCACCCAGGCGTGCCCCTCGGCCACGCCGCTGTCGACGACCTGCGGGTAGCCGACCGCGGGTGGAAGGAGCGCGACCAGCCGCGCCTCGCGGAGCAGGTCCTCGGTCCCAGGGGCCACCGCCACTCGGATCGCGAGACCGCCGGCCAGCCAGATCATGTTCGACCACCCGCCGGCCCGGCGCGCCGTGCGGACGTCGACGCCGTGGCGGACCAGGATCGCGCCGGCGATGGCCGTGACCCGCGCCACGGCGGCCGGATGGCGATGCTCGTCGGCGGGGCGGGTTCCGGATGCCAGGGCTGGTTGAAACTGACGCGTCATGTGCAGCGGCACTCCTTGGGCCAAGGGGGCGGGAGCGTTCCTCACGTTCTCAGACGGTCCTGTGAAAGGGCCGCGGCTTTCATCCAACCGTGCTACTCAGTAGGAACATGCGACTCATTCGCTGTCGCAGATGAGGCGACAGACTTAGCATTCTGTAGCATGTGCGCACCTGGCTGGACACATACCCCAGATTAGTTCCGGCAGTATCAACCGGCAATTCAGCCGGCGGAACGAGACAGAACTCGTGGTGTGTCGCCTCGGAACGTCGGGCCAGCGTGCAAATCTCCCGAGATGAGCTGGCGACCCGTTACTGGCCAAGTTTACCGACAAAATGGTGCTACTCAGCCAAAGTAGTGATACCGCAACACAGGCGAGTGGGCAATGCGCACCCCAGCCGGGGCATCGCCCGCCGGCTCGTCGAGCCGGTCCGCACCCAGGCTAACAACACCAATACCGCCGTCGCTGCAGCGCAGGAGGCGCTGCACTCATGGACGGCTCGACCTATCTCCGCGTTGCGCCGTTCGCTGTCTGGCGAAGGTGAAGCCACGCCACCGACGCAAGGCCGGTGATCAGCCCCGCGACGAGCAAGGCAACAGTCCAGGGTTGCTTCTTCAACACTGGCCTGGTCAGCCGCGAGGCTGGCGCCGGCGTGGGAACCGCGCCGACCGCACCCGAACCCGCGGCCGGCAGGTTGCTCCGAGCGAGCGGCGCAGGAGGGTCAGGCACTGGCAGGGACACCCCGTGTTCCCTGAGGGCGCGCCGCATGACGGTGTCCCACGCCGGCGTGGCATACTGCCACTTGCCATTGGGGTTCCAATGATCGCTACCCCCGGTGATGATCGTCCCGATGTTGAGCCGATACCACTCGTCCCCCGGACCGGGAATGTAGATGTACCCTGGTCCTCCCGATGAGTCCGGCCGATAGTGCAGCACAAAGATCAGCGAGCGCGCGCCGTCGCCGTTCTTGAGATAGAACGAGGCCGTGTACGTCTGCTCGGCCGGAGGCGGCGCCGCGACAGGCCCTCGGTCCCACGCGATGAACCCCCTGGTCCACGGGTTGAACCCCGACAGGCTCGCCTGATCGGTGATCTCGATTGGTTCCACCATCCCGGGACCGGCGACAACGATCCTGTCCGGCAGGCTCTTGGCGAACGCCGCAGACGCAGGAAGAAGCACCACGAGCAACACGAGCAAAAGAAGAAGCACCGCGCGCAGCCGCGCCGTCGTCTTCATGCCAGACCCTCCGAGCGAGTTGTTCGCCACATCCATGCCGCCAAGTAGACGCGCTCCCCACTAAACAACCGCTCACGACCGCGAGTGGTTCCCGCCGGCGCAGGAGCATCACTCCGAGTGCCCTACACCAACGCCAAGCTGAATCCCGCAGACCTACACACTTTTCGCAGTATTCCCATGTGCGCCAAGTGTGTGGCAAGCGGTGAAGTGATGTAGCCTTGTTGTGGAGAGCGAAACACGGCGGACCAGAGTGGGCACTACTATCCGCTTCCCGCCGGTGCCTCCAGACAATGATGCCTTGTTCGTTCTGCTCGACCAGAACGTGCCGCGGCCTGTCAACAGTTGGCGATGAGACTTCCGATCCGCGCGGTCTTGTTCGATATCGGTGGCGTCTTCTTCCCTTGGCCGCAGGCTGACTTCTTCGCGCGTTGGGCAGAGCGTCTGGGGATTGCGTCCGGAAGCTTTCACCAACTCCTCTGGTACGGGCCGGATATCGAAGCGGCCAATGTCGGTGCGATCACGGCAGAGGAGTATTACCGGCGATGCGCCCGGCGCATGTGCGTTGATCAAGCCCAAGTGCGCAGGCTCATTGAAGACGCCTTTGCGGGCGAGCAGCTTAATGAGGAACTCGCGGCCTATGCTCGGCGGACGCTGCGGTCGCGTGTTCGGGTGGCCGCCCTGACGAACAATTGGTCATTCGGACGTACCCTTATCGAACAACGGGGCATCGCCGAACTGTTCGACCTGATCGTCAACTCGGCGGAGGAGGGGGTCAAAAAGCCCCACGCGCGCATCTACCACATCACGTTGGAACGGCTCGCCATCGCGCCGGCAGAGGCGGTTTTCATCGATGACAGCAAGGAAAACGTCGAGGCAGCGCGTGCCCTCGGCATCCGCAGCATCCCGTTTGTCTCCGCCGGGCAGGTAATCTCGGAACTGGAAGCGCTCCTTGCTCGGTGCGGCGTCGTACGCAACTGAGCGAAGCGCGACGCCGATGGCCAGCCCGGCAGCCACGCTGGCCATGCTGGCCATGCTGGACGCTGCCCTGGTCAGAAGTCTAGCGGCCGGTTGGAGGACGAGAAGCATATCTCGATCGAAGATGCAGCCGCCCGAAGTGGCATTCGTTCGCGACGCCTGCACTGCCCCGCCCTCTACCCGCATTCTGCAGAAAGCAGAGCAATTCGTGCTGGCGCGGGCGGACTCGAGTAGGGCACTCGACGAGGGGCAGCGGAGAAATACGCGCAGGATTTCGCGTAGGGCAATCGCATCTTCCTGACCCTTGCCGATCGGGCGCGGGAGGGGGGATACTGGCGGTCCGCGCAGCCCGTCGCTGGCGGAGGGAGGACGCCAATGGACCAGGTGGAGCAGCCGGTGGGGCCCAGCCTGCGGGAGCACTTTGCGGCGGTGCCCGATCCGCGCATCGACCGCACCAAACGCCATCAGTTGCTCGACATCATGACTAGCGCCATCTGCGCCGTCCTCTGTGGCGCCGACTCGTGGGTGGATGTCGAACTCTTCGGGCAGGCGAAGCTGACCTGGCTGCGCACCTTCCTGACGCTGCCCAATGGCCTCCCCTCGCACGACACCTTCGGTCGGGTCTTCGCCGCCCTCGACCCCCAGCGGTTCGAGCAGGGCTTCCTGTCCTGGGTGCGGGCGATCGTGACCCACACCGACGGGGAGGTCGTCGCCCTGGACGGCAAGACGTGGCGGCGCTCGCATGACCGCGGCG
This sequence comes from Chloroflexota bacterium, assembly GCA_016199265.1. Classification (GTDB taxonomy): domain Bacteria; phylum Chloroflexota; class UBA11872; order UBA12225; family UBA12225; genus JACQGX01. The sequence goes on from JACQGX010000173.1 coordinate 13,197, forward strand.
CGGACCAGGGGGCCCTGCACCTGGTCAGCGCCTGGGCGGAGACCAACCGGCTGGTGCTGGGCCAGGTCGCGGTCGAGGCGAAGTCGAACGCGAGCACCGCCCTGCCCGTGTTGCTCCAGGTGCTGGCCTTGCAGGGCTGCATCGTGACGATTGATGCCATCGGCTGCCAGACGGCGATCGCGCGGACCATCGTCGACCAGGGCGGCGACGACGTGCTGGCGCTCAAGGCGAACCAGCCCACGCGGCACGACGCGGTCGCGACCTACTGCGCCGAGGCGCGCGCGACCGCCTTCCACGACGTGCCCCACGGGTACCAGCGCACGGTCGACGGCGGGCACGGGCGGGTGGAGCGCCGCCAGTACTGGACCGTCAGCGACCCGGAGTGGCTGGCCCGCCTGGACCCCAAGGGCGCCTGGGCCGGGCGGGCCAGCGTGGGGATGGTCGAGCGGGAGCGCCGCACCGCGGCCAAGACGACGCGCGAGGGGCACTCCTCCCTGAGCCGCCTGGATGGGCGCGAACCGGAGGCGACCACCTTCGCCCACGCGGTGCGCCGCCACTGGGGCATTGAGAACCGGCTGCACTGGGTGCTGGACATCGCCTTCCGCGAGGACGAGAGCCGCATCCGGGTGGGCCATGCGGCCGAGAATTTCGCCGTGTTGCGGCACATTGCCCTCAACCTGCTGCGCGGCGACCACTCGGTCAAGGCCGGCATCAAGGCCAAGCGCCTGAAAGCCGGCTGGGACGAAGCCTACCTCCTCAAGGTCCTCAACGGATAAGATGCAATTGCCCTAGGATTTCGCGCCCCCTAGACGACTACCGTGTGGCTGGGTTAGAGTGGGCCATTGAGGGCCCAGCGCGGGCAGCTCGTTCGGGCCAGCAAGTCGGCCGGAGGGAAACGACGAGGGCTACGGGAGGGCCATGGAGATGACGCAGCTGACACAGACGAAGCAGACGCTGCCAGTGCGGTCGGTAGCAGCCACTGGAGATCAAGCTGGTCGGGCGCTCGCAGACGATCGCGCGAGGTTAGCACGCCTGTGCGCGCGGCTCACGGGCGACCTGGATAGCGCCGAGGACTTGGCGCAGCCACCACTCCTGGTCGCCCACGGCCAGGAGTGGTGGCTGCGCCAGCCGGACCGGTGGTGGCCGTGGCTCGCCGGCATCGCGCGCCACCTCTCCGTCGATTGGGTGCGCCGCCACGGCCGGGAGCGGGCCCGCCGGGACCCGGCGAGCCCGGACGCCCGTGCGGAGTCCGCCGGCGCGCGCACGGTTCCTGCCAGACAACGCCACGAGCGACTTTGACGTGGAGCTGGAGTTGGAGCGCGCTGAGCTCGCCGATCTGCTGGACCGAGCGATGGCGCTGCTGCCGCCGGAGACGCGGCTGGTGCTAGTGGAGCGGCTGATCGAACAGATCCCGCAGGCCGAGGTGGCGCTCCGCCTAGGCCTCTCCGAGGGGGCCGTGGAGGCGCGGCTCCATCGCGGCAAGCTCGCCCTGCGGCGGCGAGGCGCCGCGCCAGGTCGTCCTGAACACCCGCACGGGGATGCACATGTCCGTTGCGCGCTGCCCGCGTTACCGGTTCTTGTTCGGCCACACGTCGACAAACGCCGTGGCGCTCTCGCACGCCGCGAGGCGAGCGTTCTGGCGGGCGCACCCCCGCTCCCGCGTGCTGCCCGACACCGAGGTGGAGGCCGGTGGGCAACTGGCGATCGTGGCGCGCTTCCAGAGTCTGACGGAGAGCGCCGAGTTCGTCGCGGTGGTGTCCCGGGAGACCCTGGAGTTGCTCGCGGTCCACAGCGCCCCCGAATCCTGAATCGTCCCGCGAATCACGCGAGTAATGGAGGAACCGCAATGGTTACCGGATCTGCCGCTCCTGCCGAGACCTTCCGCTCCGCCACGGCCGCCGAGTCTGCCGACGAAGATCCCTTCCTGGCCATCATCGGCCGGCCGGCCGCCAAGATCATGTTGCTGGGCACGTTCCACTTCCAGGACGCGGGCCGCGACCGCTACAAACCGCAGTTCCACGTCGACATCCTGTTGGAGCGGCGGCAGCGAGAGGTCGAGGAAGTGGTCGATCGCCTGGCCGCGTTTGAGCCGATGAAGGTGGCGGTCGAGTTCGGGGCCAAGTACCAGGAGAGCTTCGACCGGGAGTACGAGGCCTACCTCGGCGGCGACTTCGAGTTGCCCGCGAACGAGATCTACCAAGTTGACGTAGCCGGTGGGCCTATGGAGGTTGACTTTTCACGCGGGGTAACTCTGCCCCTGGGAACTTGCCCCGGCTTATTTCTCAATATCCATTAGCCCCCGGCAGGCCAGCCCTAGAGAGGAGGGTACTCACTTTGGGACACTCTCACCGCCAGGTGGTAGCCCAATCCCGCGGAGAGCGACGCCGTTCCACCGCGCTCTCCGGCGCTCAGTTCGGTGACGATCCGGCTCGCGCGGCTGCAGTGCGTCACGCCAGGGCCTCCTGCAGCGTGCGGCGGTGGCGGAGCATCCACGCGGCGGCGCGCTCATGCGGCCCGATAGGCGTGTTGACACCACGCCACCAGAATCTCCTCGGCCATCGGCCCGTAGACCGCTTCATCGCCGGCAGATTGCTCGTTGCACAAGCGCGCGAAGGTGGCGTGCATGAGGCGGCGCACGTCCTCGCAGGAGGTCGCTGCCGGATTCATGCCGCGCAACAGCTCGGCAATAGCCCGCCCCTGTGGGCGGTACACGTCCTTGGGCGTGGTGGCACTCACGATGCCGAGAGGATCGTGGCGGTAGGCAATCGCCGCGATCGCAAACTCCAGCCAGCGGGGATGCCGCTGGCCCACGCCGACGACGCGCCATCCTTTGGCATCCTCCCGGGTGCGCCACGGCTGCGGCTCGGGCATGGTACTGGTCGCGGCCGCGTCGTTCCGCGGATGGCTCGTGCTCATCGGTACTCCTCCCAATAGTACTCCTTCTCCCCCTCGGTGCTGTCCCAACCGGTAATGGGCCGCCACACCGTAGGGTCGTCGGTTGGCTGCAATGCTACCGTGATGATGCGCTCGGCGGGCGTCGGCCCGATCACGCGGATTTGGTCGGGGTAGGCCTCGTGCACGGTCACGGCCCACTCATTTCGGAGCACCATGCCGTCCACCTCCGCCCGCTCGATGCCATGCTGGCGCAACTTCTCGTCGCTTGCTGGCAGCCATACCAGCCGCTCGATCTCCACGCGCTCGCCGCCTCCGGTGTCCGGTGTGCTGGTTGCTGATCAGCCAAGATGGTTCAACGCGCGTCGCGTTGCCGTGCGCTCGTCCAGCGCCAGCAGCAGTGATGCCGGACGAGCGAGAGCACCGGGATGATCAGCTGCTCCAGGTCGGCAAGCAGGCGGGCCTCAAAGGGACCGGTCGCCAGCCGGCAGCGTACCACAGACCGGGTGGAATCTGCCACTGACAGATTCCGACGGGAGAGAAATAACGGAGGTGCAGGCCGGTTCCCAGCAAACCTGACGGTGGCGGGCGGCTCGCTCAGACGCCTGAGCCTGAGGCGCGCCGCAACCACACCCGCCAGGCCGCGGCAGCTTGGGCTCGCGCCTGCCAGCGGCGCTCGCTCGTCGCAGGCTCGCCGGGTTGCCAGGGAGGATCTTCGGGAAACGTGACCCCGGTGATCGATACTAATGCATCACGGCGGGTGACGTAGCTGGCCCGCCGCCGAGCGGCAACCTCCTCTTCCAGTCCAAGCACCAGCGGACGCACAAACTGCCGGTCCCGTATCTCACCAGCCAACTGGCACGCGGCACGGCGTACGTCCGCCTGCTGGTCGGCGAAGAGTTGCAGCAACGTCGGCGCCAAGTTTACCCACTGCTCAGGGCACGTGCCGAGCGCGTACACGGCGGCCGCGCGAACGCGCGCATCAGCATCCGCCAATCCGGCCGCGAGATCATCCGCTGTCAGCCGGCCCGGGCGTGCAGCCAGCACGCACAGTGCGCCTGCCCGTAACTGGCGGCTTGCTCCCCACTTTCGGGTGCCGCACGGAGATGGGCGTTGTCGCGCAGCAGTGCCCGAATGGCGGCGATCGCTGGCTCGGAAAGCTCAGGCGCAGCGTCAGGCAGAAAGGAAAGGAGCGCGTCCAGTAGCTCTGCCTCGTCGCGCGACGACAGGGCGGCCAGGCGGTCCTCCAGGGGACGTTCCCTCCAGGAGCGGTAGCGTGCATAGGCGGTAGTTCGCTCCGCTTCGGTAGTCGGCGTACTCGGGGGGCTGGCGGGCGGTACGAACGCCGCGGCGGTTGCCACGGAGACGAGGCCAGCGCGCAGCGTTTCCCACTGTGGCCGGTAGCGTGCGCTTGCCCGGGGGGCAGCCCGCACCTGGTTGGCTGTCCACTCGGGGTGTGCCGGCCAGAGGCAGGCGGCGGCACCCAGCACGGCCGGGCCGGCAAAGGAGACGCCTTCTGTGCGGACGTACCCATCCGGGATAGTGCCCACTTCAGGACCACGATAGAGGCGCTGCTGGTGAGCGCTATCACCCAGCAACGGCAGCACGAGGTTATCCGCCGGTGCAAGCACCTCGGGTACCAACGTGCCCTCGAAGGTCGTACCGCGGCTGGAGTAGTGTGGCTCCGCCCCTGCCAATCGTCCTGTGCCGGCAGCGGCGGCAGCGGCCGAAGTGCCATGCTGGGCACTACCGGTCCATGGACCCGCTGATGGCGCCAGGCGTTCTGGGCGGGGATCTGGCGCAGCGGCCATGACCAGGTACGTGTGCCGCGCCGCGTTCGTCGCGACATCCGGATGCCCGGTGAAGGTGCCATCCACAACGGCAATGCGGATGCCCTTTCCCGTGAGGTCAGCCGGCACATCGAGGATCTCTCGCAACGATGGCCAGGTGATCGCCGCGTGCTCGCCCCCAGTATCCATCTTCATCCTTCATCATCCTCTATCAGTCCAAGCGCTCGTCACCAGTCTCTCGGCGCACGTCGCTCCCCCGACACACGGCTGGCACGCGAGGGACGCCTGTCGCCGGAGGTCCTTGCGCACGATGACCGTCTGACCCGCATCGCGGAACGGCGTAAAGCCGGCACCGAGGTAGAGCGAAAGTGAACCAGCGCAGGCATCCGAGAACGGCGCTCCGGTGTCTCGCCGCGCGCTTATCGGTACGCGCGGGCCTGCAGCTCGTACAGTTCCGCGTACAGCCCGCCGCGTTCCATCAATTCCTGGTGGCTCCCGGTTGCTGCGACGCGCCCTTTCTCCAGCACCACGATCAGGTCCGCCATCCGCACCGTCGAGAAGCGGTGCGAGACCAGCACCGTGATCCCCCCGTTTGCCGCCGCCGCCCGCCGCGCCGCCCCGGCGTAGCGTTCGAACAGCGCGTGCTCGCTCGGCGCGTCCAGCGACGCCGTTGGCTCGTCCAGCACGAGCAGCAGCGGTTCCGGCCGCATCATCGCC
>JACQGX010000174.1 GCA_016199265.1 Chloroflexota bacterium
GAGCCACGCTCGGGGTGAGCGGAGGTTACGTGAATAGTCCGGGCCAAACCAAAGCCAAGGTGGAATCCGCAGGCCGCCTCACTTTGCACTTTGCACTTTGCACTTTGCACTTGGTTTAGACCGCCCCGTAACCAGACTGCAACTGCCGGCCGCAAGCTGCAACGGAGCAGCAACCGGCCGGTGGCCTGACCTGCAACGCCGGCAATCTACGCTCTACACAGCGAGGTAGCCGGCGTCATGAAACCATCTCTTTTCTCACGAATCGTCCTGACCGGCGTCTGCGTTGCGGCGGCGGCGGGTTGGTTCGGTGTGGGCGCCGCTCCCGCGGAAAAGCCGCCGACGGCCGGCTCGGTCGCTGCCTCGCTCGTTCAGACGCGCGACGTCGCGCCGGTCGACGGAGCCCAGCCGGGTGTCCGTAATCGCGCCGCCTGGCAGCCATCGCCCATTCCCTCACCGTATTCGCAGAAAGCACCGAGCTCGCAGCCGGCGCAACAGGTGCCGGCGCCGGCCGCACCGGCCAGCAACACGGCGAGCACCGTCTCGAGCGCGCCATCCGCCGGGCGCGATCGGTCGGCCTGGCAGCCATCGCCCGTAGCCTCGCAGAACGGCCAGAAGAGCCAGGTGGCCCGGCCCGATGCGCCGATGCCCGGCTTCGTCATCGCCGCACCGCTGCCGGTGCTGGGAGGCGACCTGGGCGATCGCGCGGTTGCACCGTCGAGTCTGCCTCTGACTCCGCCGGCGGTTGCGCCACAGCCCGGCGGCCTGGCCGGCTTGCTCGGGCGATTCCTCGGGACACTCTCCCGGCCGATCTTCGGCCCTTTTGCCGGGACGACGGATGCCGCGGCCGCACCGGCCTCGCCGGCGTACATCCCCGGCGACCGGTTGTTCACCGCCGACCGGCTCGAGGCGATCTTCGACGGCGCACGGCCCGAGCCGCTCACCGAGTGGACGGTGCAGCGCTTCTACAGCCGTGCGCTGGAGCGCGAGGCGAGCTACGTCGTGTGGCTGCCGGCCGACTACGCCACCGCCAAGCGGACCTATCCCACGCTCTATCTACTCCACGGCGTTGGCGGTGAGGAGGGGTACGGCCCGGACGAGTGGATCGGCTACGCGCTGACTGAGGACCTCGAGCGGATGCTGGCGCTGGGACTCATCGAGCCGATGATCGTCGTCCTGCCCGAGGGCGAGCAGGGCTACTGGATGAATCACGCCGACGGCGGTCCGCGGTGGGCCGACTTCGTCGCCATCGACCTGGTGAAGCACGTCGACGCGACCTTCCGTACCGATGCTCGGCGGGAGAAGCGGGCCATTGGCGGGCTCTCTATGGGCGCGCACGGCGCACTGCAGATCTCCCTCAACTACGCCGGCGTGTTCGGCGTCGCGGGGGCCCACAGCCCGACGATCCGGCCGTTCGAGACCTCACCCGACTTCTTCGGTGATCCAAAGTGGTTTGCCCGCTTCGATCCGCTCTCGCTCGCTACGAACTCCGACGCGGCGCAGCGCATTGCCACCTGGATCGACATCGGCAACGAGGACACGTGGCTCCCGAGCGCCGAGGCGCTGCGCCGCGTCTACGCCGCAAAGAAGGCGCCGCTCGAGTTCCGCGTGCTCGAGGGCGAACACGAAGGTTGGTACTGGGCGTACTACCTACCGGAGTACCTGCACTTCTACTCGACCGCGCTCAACGCCACCGCCACGACGCCTCGCGGCGCCCCGGTCGTCACGATGCGCCCGTTGGTGGAAGAGGTGGCGCTGCGGGTGCCGCTCGGCGGAAACGGCAAGGAAGCGTGAAGCGTGCAACGTGAAACGTGCCGCACGATATCTCAAGGTTGTTCACGTTTCACGCTTCACGGTCAGAAGCCCAGCGCGATCCCGCCGGCGCGCGGGTCTGAGCCGCCTACGAGGACGCCGCTCGGTTCACGCATGATGAACTGGAACGCGCCGGGTCCGCCCCACGGCTTGAGCTCGACGGCGCGATGGCCACGAGCATCAAGCCCGGTGAACACGTCTGGCCCGTAGCGCGATTCGAGCCGGAGCTCAAAGGGGTTGTCGATGGTATCCGGATCGGTGCCGGGGAACGAGTACCAGCGAGGCGCCTCGACCGCCTGCTGGACGTCCATCCCAAAGTCCAGTAGGTTCGTGATCACCTGTACGTTCATCTGTGGCTGCTGATCGCCACCCGGCGTGCCGCCGACGGCCCAGAATGTGTTGTCGCGCATCAGCAGGAAGCAGTTGAGCGTGTGCATCGTCTTCTTGCCGCCGGCAATCACGTTGGGATGCCCCTCCTCCAGGGTGAAGCCGCGCCCTGCCCGGTTGTTCAGCAGGATGCCGGTTGCGCCGCCCACGATGCCGCTGCCCCAGCCGGCCGAGAGGCTGTGGATCAACGACACCGCATTCCCCTCGCCGTCGACCGCACAGAAGTAACTCGTGTCGCCGTGTAGGGTCTCGGGCAGCGTGCCTTCTACCTGCGACGCTGCGCGTGCCGGATCGATCGCGCGCCGCCGCCGAACGGCGAACGACTTCGACAGCAGCTCGTCGAGCGGCACGTCGACGAAGCGTGGGTCGCCGGCGTAGCGCAGCCGGTCGGCGAACGCCAGCTTCTTCGCCTCGGCCATCAGGTGGAGCGTGTCTACCGTGCCAAACCCACTCGCCGCCAGGTCAAAGCCCTCGAGCAGGTTGAGCCATTCGAGCACAATGAGCCCCTGCGATGGCGGGCGCGTCTCGAACACCTGCACGCCGCGGTACGTGGTGTTGATCGGTTCGTACACCTCGGTCGTGTGCGCCGCGAAGTCCTCGAGATCGAACGGACTCCCGAGCGACTGCGCGTAACGTACGATTTCCTCCGCCACTGCGCCGCGGTAGAACGCATCGGCGCCGGCGCGGGCCAGCACCCGGAGCGACTCGGCGTAACCTGGGCGCTGGAACAGGGTGCCCGGGCGCGGCGGCTCGCCGCCCGGGAAGAACACCTCCGCACTGGCATCGCACTGCGTGAGCTTGCGCTGAGCACCCGCGATGCTGCGGGCGAAGCGCTCGGAGACGGCAATTCCTTCGGCGGCGCAACGGATCGCCGGTTCGACCAACTCGGCCCATGGGTTTGAGCCGAAGCGCTGGTGCAGTGTCCAATACGCGTGCGGCGCACCGGGAATCGAGACGGAGTGAATGCCACTTAGCGGCATCTTCTCGTACCCGCGTGAGATGTAGTACTCGCGGCTCACCGCGCGCGGGACCGTGCCGCTGCCGTTGATGCCGTGCACCATCTTGGTGCGCGCGTCGTAGAGCACGGCGAACATGTCGCCGCCGAGCCCGCAGGCCGACGGGAGCATCAGCCCCTCGACCAGCGCGGTAGCCACGGCGGCGTCAAAGGCATTGCCGCCGTCCATCAGCACGCGCAGGCCGGCCGCGGCCGCGGCCGGTGACTTGGAGGCCACCATGCCTTGCGCCGCGTAGCTTGGGCTCGTCCCTGGTACGCCTTGAAACGGTTCAGCCATCCACCTTCATCCTCCCCGCACCATGGTAAGCTACCGGCGCGCTCTTGGCGAGTCCATTCGTCAGGAAACCGACAAACCGCCGAACAATCCGTCGAAAGGAAGCCAGCAATGCCACACGTGACCGTCCAGTTGCTCGAAGGCCGTACCACCGAGCAGAAGCGGGCCGCGGCCAAGGCAATCACCGACGCGCTCGTCGAAACGATCGGCGCACCGCGGGAAAGCACCGTCGTCGTCTTCCAGGACATCCCTCGCGACTCGTGGTCGCGCGGCGGTACGCTTGTAGTGGATCGCACCGAACGCAAGTAGCAGCATGTCGCAGCGCGCCATCGAAACACCGAACAGAGTGGAGGCAACGTTTCGAACTATGGGTATGGTCTGCCACCTTCAAAGGCGTAGCCTACTCGACCACGTTCTCGCCCGTCCAGTCGAACACGACGCCGACGTACTCGTCCTTGTGGTGCGCCAGCCCGTAGTAGGCTTCCTGGCACCGCTCGGGCGGCAGGACGTGCGTCCGGAGTGGATCGACGATCAGCCGCCCGTCCGCGATCCAGCCGAGCAGTTGGCGGTAGTTGCCGGCGATCGTGTGCCATGCCCGCTCGGTATCCTCCGGAATGGGGAAGGTCCACTCGAGCGCGCCGATCATCTTGATCGCCAGCAGGTGGACGCGCGCCAGCATCGGCGTCAGATCGCCGGTGAACGGCGCGCGCGGGCTGCCCAGCAACACCACCTCGCCGTGCCGGCCGGTCATCTCGACCGCCTGCGCCACCAGATCGCTCCGCCCGATCGCCTCGACGACGATGCGTGCGCCGCCCCGGCCGTCGGTTGCGCCGGCCCACGTACGCGTCACCTCGATCGGATCGACCTCGCGCGCGTCGTGCACGTTCTGGATGCCGCAGGCTCGTGCCAGCTCGAGCCGCCGCGGCGCGACGTCGAACGCGATCACGTCGCACCCGGCGAGCTGCAGGAGCTGGGCGGCCAGGTTGCCGACCAGGCCGAGGCCGATCACGGCCACCTGATCACCCGCGCTCGCCGAGCTGGCGCGCAGCGCGGTGATCGCGACGCCGGCCATGCGCGTGAAGACGACGCGCGTGCCGTCGGCCTCGTCCGGCACCGGCATGGCGAACCGCTTGGCGTTGGCCCGCACGATCGACGCATGGCGCGAGAAGGTGAGCACCCGCTGCCCCGGCTGCAAGTCCTTGACGTCGGGCCCGACGGCTACAACCCGACCGAGGTGGCCATAGCCCGTCCGGGCAGGGTAGATCACCGGACGCGCTCGGTAAATGGGCGGCGTCTGCGGCATCAAGTTCGTGTATGACGCTCCCTCGGTTCCCGCGC
>JACQGX010000175.1 GCA_016199265.1 Chloroflexota bacterium
CCGTACGACTTGCGGATCGACTGCTTGATCGCCGCGATGGCTTCGTCCTTGGGCAGGACACCACTCAGCGCAAAGAAGCACGTCTGCATGACGGTGTTGACGCGGCGGCTCATGCCCGTCTCGCGCGCGACCTTGTAGCCGTCGATGACATAGAACCGAATCTGCTGGTCGATGATCTGTTCTTGGATGACGCGCGGCAGGTGATCCCATACGTCTTCTGGCCCGAACGGACTGTTCAAGAGGAACGTGGCGCCCTGGGCGGCGTATTCGAGCACGTCGATCTGCTCGAGAAAGCCGAACTGGTGGCAGGCGACGAAGTTGGCCTCGCCGATCAGATAGGGTGCCCGAATTGACTTGGGGCCGAACCGCAGGTGCGACACAGTCATCGACCCGGATTTCTTCGAGTCATAGACGAAGTACCCTTGCGCGTAGTTGCCCGTCTCTTCGCCGATGATCTTGATCGAGTTCTTATTCGCCCCGACGGTGCCGTCGGAGCCGAGCCCATAGAACAGCGCACGCACCGTGCCGGTGCTCTCAATGGAGAACGACGGATCGTAGTCGAGGCTGGTGTGCGTCACGTCGTCGACGATGCCGACGGTGAAGTGATTCTTGGGCCGGTCCTTCTTCAACTCGTCGAACACGGCTTTGGCCATGGCCGGCGTGAACTCTTTGGAGGCGAGCCCGTAGCGGCCGCCGACGACGCGCGGGAACAGCGTGAACGGCGCGATGCCATCGGACACCGCCTCGTTCAAGGCGGTAATCACCTCCTGGTACAGCGGCTCGCCGGTGCCGCCCGGCTCCTTGCAGCGGTCGAGTACGGCGATGGCCTCGACGTTCGCAGGCAGCGCTGTGACGAAGTGTTCCACCGAGAACGGCCGGAAGAGGCGGACCTTGACGACGCCGACACCTTCCCCGTAGAGATCGTCGAGATACGCGCCGGTTTCTTCGGCCGTTTCGGCGCCGGAACCGATCATGACGACGACGCGCCGCGCATCGGGCGGGCCGGCGTAGTCGAACAGGCGGTACTGCCGGCCGGTGAGGCGCGCGAAGCGGTCCATCGCCTGCTGCACGATCTCGGGGCAGGCGAGGTAGTAGGGATTCACTGCTTCACGGCCCTGGAAGTAGACATCCGGGTTCTGCGCCGAGCCGCGCAGCACGGGATGCTCCGGCGAGAGGCCGCGCGCACGGTGCGCGCGCACGAGTCCCTCGTCGACCATGGCGCGCAGGTCGTCCTCGGCGAGCTGCTCGATCTTCATCACCTCGTGTGAGGTGCGAAAGCCGTCGAAGAAGTGGACAAATGGCACGCGCGACTCGAGCGCCGCCGCGTGAGCAATGAGTGCGAGGTCCATCGCCTCTTGGACCGAGCTCGACGCCAGCATGGCGAAGCCGGTGGAGCGGGCAGCCATCACGTCAGAGTGGTCGCCGAAGATCGAGAGCGCATGAGTGGCGAGCGCGCGCGCCGCGACGTGAAAGACCGTCGGGATGAGCTGGCCGGCGATCTTATACATGTTCGGAATCATGAGCAGCAGGCCCTGCGACGACGTGAACGTCGTCGCCAGCGACCCGGTCTGCAGCGCGCCGTGTACGGTACCGGCCGCGCCGGCCTCACTCTGCATCTCTACGACGCGCGGCACGGTGCCCCAGATGTTCGTCTTGCCTTGGGACGCCCACTCGTCGGCCCACTCGCCCATGGGCGACGCCGGGGTAATGGGGTAAATGGCGATGACCTCGTTGAGCCGGTAGGCCACGTAGGCGGCGGCCTCGTTGCCGTCGACTGCCACCACCGGCCGCGCCGGCCGGCGGCCGGTCCTGGGTAGGTCGTCGGTGAGCCGCGCCGGCATGCCTGGCCGTGGTGGCGTAGGACGCTGCGCGGGCCGTGCGATTTCGAGTATCGCCATCTTCATTCCCTCCTGAGAGTGTTCGATGCGCCCGAGGCGCATTGCTTCGTGTGCCCCCACCCCCTTGACGGCCTGGCACGCGCGGGGTGTTGCGGCCATGCCGCAGCGCTCATGACGGGCAACCAGGTTGCCGGTTACGGTTACAGCGTGGCGCACCGACAACGCGCCGGCATCAGGGGAAACCCTGAAACCGGCCGGGAGGCAAGACTCTTGGAGCCAAGCGATCGCGCTGGAGACGGCACTCAGCGCTGTGCCTCGGCCCTGTCTGCCTCGAGCGGCCAGCCGGACGCACGTTCTCAGCGAACCCTCAGCTACGACTCACCGGGCATTCAGGCAACACGGCTACCGTTTGGCGTATGCGAAACGGACGGAACTTCGCCGGCTTCGCCGGCGGACGGCGGGTGCGGCGCCGCCAGATGGCGCTCGGCACAGCGGTGGCGATCACCGCGTCTGCGCTGGCGGGCTGCGGCACGGCGGGTATCGCCGGCAACGCTCCCGCCACGACGGCGGGGCAAACAGACACAAGCTCCGGACCGCCGGCGACAGCCAGGGATACCATGGGTGGCGCCGCGGCCTCGAACGTCGGGCGGGCCGCGGCGACGCAGACGAGCGAAGGCGGCCAGGTTACCGTGAAGGTGACGTGGCCGGGGCCGAGCGCCGGCCCCGTGTTCACCGTGGCGATGGACACGCACTCGGTCGACTTGGACGGGTACGACCTCAAGCAATTGGCCGCCCTGCGTACCGACGACGGACGCGAGGTGAGGCCGAGCGCCTGGCAGGCACCGAAGGGCGGCCACCACCGCGAGGGGCAACTGACGTTCCCCGCTTCGCTGGGCAACGGCACTCCGCTCATTAGCCCAACTACGCGGGCGATCGAGCTCGTCATCCGCGACGTCACGGGCGTCGCCGAAAGGAGATTTCGATGGACGCTGTGAGCAGCCGCCCCCATGCGCCGGCCATGCTTCCGGCGCTGCACCCGCAGTGGCGGCCGCTCGCGGCCGCGATACTCGCCGCGGCCGGCCTGCTGGTCTTCTATCTGGGTATGATCACGCTTGCCCAGGGCAGCCGGCACGCGTGGGAACAACTCGCCGAGGACCGCTGGTTCGTCGGCGCGATCATGGCCGGGTTCGGCACGCAGATGGGGCTGTTCGTTTACTTGCGCGAGCTCCACGCGCGCCACGCACAGGGCGCTGCCACGGGGGTAGCGGCGAGTACCGGCACGAGCCTGACGGCGATGCTGGCGTGCTGCGCGCACCACCTGACCGACATCCTGCCCATTCTGGGCCTCTCTGGCGCAGCGGTGTTCCTTACCGCCTACAAAACACCCCTCCTCTGGCTGGGCATCGGCATGAACGCAGCCGGCGCCGTCTACCTGCTGCGGCAGATCAGGCGGGCACGCGCGATGGCCTGCCACCGTGGCGCATAGACCAAGTGCAAAGGCAAAGTGCAAAGTGCAAAGTGCAAAGCGAGGATGCCTGCGGGTTCCACCGTGGCTTTGGTTTAGACAGTGGCGGCTGAGACGAAGATGGCGGACGACGTTAGCGTTCACCGCAGAGACGCAGAGAGCGCCGAGACACGCCGAGAGCGACGTGAACAACCGGCTTTCGCTCTGCGTCACGCTGCGTACTCGGCGTCTCTGCGGTGAGACCGGCGGAACGGTTATCGGACGAGTGACGACCTGCGACCGTCCCACGACAGGCTCAGGATGAGCGGGAGGGGCCACCGATAAAGGAGGAATCGGTGAAATCCCCGATGCGTGCGTGTGTCGGAGACGTGACACTTGCTTTGATGCAGCGTATCCTGGCGATTGACGACGATCCGGCGGTGACCAGCGTGCTCAAGCGCGGACTGGCGTACGAGGGCTTCGCCGTCGACACTGCCGGCAACGGCGCCGACGGGCTGGCGATCGCGCGAGAACGACCGCCTGATGCCGTGATTCTCGACGTGATGATGCCGGGTCTCGACGGCTTGGAAGTGTTGCGCCGGCTTCGGGCAGCCGACGCCCAGCTTCCGGTGCTCCTCCTCACGGCAAAGGATGCCCCGGCCGACCAGGTACACGGTCTCGAGCAAGGGGCCGACGACTACGTCGTCAAGCCCTTCACCTTTGAGGTGTTGGTCGCACGCGTGCGGGCGTTGCTGCGCCGGCGCGATGCCGACCGGCCGCCGGTGTTGCACTTTGCCGGCCTGGCGCTCGATCTCGGGACACGACGGGCGCGGCGCGGCGAGCGCGAGATCGACCTGACCAGCACCGAATACGACCTGCTCCGGCAGTTCCTCGAAAACCCACGGCGGGTGTTGCCGAAAGACGTGCTCATGGACCGCGTATGGGGTTACGACTTTGGGGGCAACACCAACGTGCTCGAGGTGTACGTCAAGCAGTTGCGCCAGAAGCTCGAGTCGGAGGGGGAACCTCGGCTGATCCACACCCTACGAGGGACGGGGTACGTGCTGCGGGAGGCGTGAGAACGAAGAACGAAGGTTACCGTTCACCGCAGAGACGCAGAGAGCGCCGAGAACCATCTTGAACCACAAAGACGCGAAGGCACAAAGAACTTCACAAAGCGACATTCATCTGGGCGGCATAGAAGGCATTGCCTTCAGTTGAAAAGGAACCAAAGC
>JACQGX010000176.1 GCA_016199265.1 Chloroflexota bacterium
CCCTCACCCCTGGCCCCTCTCCCATCAAGGGAGAGGGGAACGGCTCTCCCCTTCTCCTCTGCGTGGGAGAAGGGGTCGGGGGATGAGGGGGAACCCTCGGCCTGGAGCGCGAACTGGATCTCGTAGAGGTGCTGGTAGAGGGGACTGGTGTGCAGCAGCTCTTCGTGGGTACCCTGCGCGGTAATGCATCCTTCTTCCATGACGAGGATTTGGTGTGCGCGCCGCACGGTGGAGAGGCGGTGGGCGATCACGATACTGGTTCTGCCTTCCATCAAGCGGTCGAGCGCCTGGCGAATGAGGAAATCGGTGCGGTTGTCGACCGAGGAGGTCGCCTCGTCCAGGATCAAGATCCGAGGGTCGACCAGGATGGCCCGGGCGATGGCGATGCGCTGGCGTTGCCCGCCCGAGAGTCGCGCCCCACGTTCGCCGACTAGTGTGTCGTAGCCTTCCGGCAGCTCGCGGATGAACTCGTGGGCGTGTGCCGCCCGCGCCGCGGCTTCGATCTGCTCCTGGGTAGCATCCGACTTTCCGTAGGAGATGTTCTCGTGGATGGGCATGTTGAAGAGGAACGTCTCCTGCATCACCATCCCGATCTGGCTGCGCAGGCCCTCGAGCGCCACGTCGCGCACGTCGTGGCCGTCGATCAAGACTTTGCCCGCCGTGACGTCGTAAAAGCGGGGAATCAGATTGATCAGCGTCGTCTTACCCGATCCCGACGGGCCGACGAGCGCCGCGGTATTTCCGGGCTCGATCGTCAGGTTGATGTCTCGCAGCAGCGGCGGGTTCTTGCCGTAGGCGAACGAGACGTTCTCGAATTCGACCCGCCCTTGCAGCCGTGGCAGCACGATGGCGTCCGGCGTTTCGGCCACGTCGAGCGGCGTGTCCAAGATCTCGAACACGCGCTCGCCCGAGGCGACGGCCTGCTGGGCCATCTGGTTGATGAACGAAACCCAGCGCACCGGCGCCCACATGGTGAGCACATACGAATAAAATGCGGCGAGTGAGCCGATCGTCAGCACGCCTTCCATCACGCGCCAGCCGCCGAACACGATGATGATGATCGCCGACACGTAAGTCGCAAAATCGATCCCGGGGCTGGCGACCGCCATGGCCATGTTGGCCTTCATTCGGCTCTCGCGGATGTCCCAGTTCACGTCGTTGAAGCGCGTGGCCTCGAACGGCTCGCGGTTGAACGCCTTGACCAGCTTGATGCCGGTCACGTTCTCCTGGATGACGACGTTCAGGTCGGCCGACCGCTGCATCGCACGGCGGTACATGGGCATGACCGCGGCAAACTGCTTCTGGAAGTAGACGACGAGCGGCGTCACCAGCAGCGAAACAGCCGTCAGTACCGGATCGAGAAAGAACATCACGCCGAGAAAGATGGCGATCGTGACGGCGGTATGGACGAGTCGCGCCAGGCCCTGCGTCAAGAAGAATTGCACCTGGTTGACGTCGTTGGTCACACGGGACATGAGCTGGCCGGTCTGGTTGACATCGTAAAAGCTCATGCTCTGACTCTGCAGATGGTCGTACAGGACGGCGCGCAGGTCGTAGATGACGCGCTGCCCCACCCACTGCTCGAGATACATCTCGGCGGCGGTGAGGGCGTTGGTCAGGCCGGCGACGCCGATCATCGCGCCGACGAAAAGCATTGCCAGCCAGAAGTCGTGCTCGGGGATGGCCTGGTCGATGATCAGCTTGGTGAACCAGGCGGGCCCGAGCCGAAAAAACGTCAGGATCAGGATCAAGACGACCGTGATGGACGAGCCCCACCAGTACGGTCGCACGAACTGTAAGAGACGCCACAGGACCTTCATGGATTGCCGCTTCCCTTCTCCTCGCCTTTGGTCTCGCCGTGTGTCTTGCCGGTTTTCGGCTGCTCTTCCTGCTCGACGTCCTGCGGCGGTCCCTCCAGCCGCTGCAGCGCCGCGTTGAGCAATTCCAGCCCTCGCGCAATTGCCAGCCGCTCCCGGGGCGAGGCGCGGCGCAGCGCGCTCGCCAGCACCGCGCGACGCATCTCCCACGGCCGGTCGATCACGTCCTGCCCCGCGGCGGTGAGCGCGTTGCGCGCCACGCGCCGGTCGCACGCATCGACGGTGCGCTCGACCAACCCGGCGCGCACTAGACGATCGAGCGTCTCGGTGGCACTTGGCTGTGCGACCGACACACCGGCCGCGACTTCGCCGACCGATGCCGGCCCGGCACGTCCCAGAAAGAACAGCACGCGGAGCTGGGGCATTGTGAGTCCAGCAGCCCAGTCGACCGGATCGGCGGCGCGCAACGCGCGGCCGGCGCTGCGATAGAGCGCGACGATCCGGTCGACGACGTCGTCGAGCATACTGCGCGGCTGCTTCGTGCGCTCCGCCCCGCCGGAGATCTCGCCGTCTGTCGGGCAGTCCTCTGTCGGTAGCCCTGGCCCACCTGGTGCTGCGGGCGCTGCGTTTTGCGCGGTGCAAGCGGCAGTCGCGCGCTCCTTGCTCTCCTCGAGCGGGGCCATTACGGCTGCGGCTTGTATAGGCATTGCCTAAATAATAGGGGATTCCGATGCATTTGGCGAGGCCGTCCCCTTCCCCCCGAGTGAGGCTGCGGGGAATGATACGGCCCAATCGCTTGGCACAATCAGAGCGCGAGAACGCGAGCACGCAAGAACGCGAGAACGAGCGAGGGTAAGGATCATGCTGCCATGGTAGCCAGAGACGAGGGACGGCCCGATTTTCTCGGTGTACACCACGTGCTGGTCGGTGTGCCGCCTGACCAGAAGGAAGCGGCCAAGCGGTTCTACGAGGACGTGCTGGGGTTCGAGCCGGTCGCCTCGCCGCTCGAAAGCGCGGGTAGCGGCAATCTGTGGTGGTACCAGTGCGGCAACGCCGAGCTGCACGTGGCTCTCGTGCCTGACTACAGAGCGCACGTCCGGCCGCACGCCGCCATCCGAATCAGGAACCTGCCGGCGTTCAGGGAGCGCCTGGCGCAGCACGGCATCGAGACAAAGCTCAACTACAGCTACGTCGGCTGCCACCGGATCTACATCGTCGATCCATGGAACAACCGGCTCGAGTTTATTGAACCACTGCCGGAGGTCGCGGCCGCAAACGCTACGGCTTGAGATAACTGATCACGTCGGTACGCACCGTGCCGTGGCCTGAGCCGACGATCGACGGCGCGCGCATCCGCGAAGCACGTAGAATACACTCCTGTGACAAGAGCAAAAGGGAAGGCCCTCGTCACCGGGGGCGCCGGGTTTATTGGGTCGTATATCGTCGAGGCGCTGCTGGAGCGGGGCTACGAGGTACGGATCTTCGATTCGCTCGAGCCGCAGGTTCACGGCGGGTTGCGTGCGCGCGCGCACGGCGGGCAACTGCCGGAGTACCTGGCGCACCTGGCGAACGACGTCGAGTTCGTCGTGGGTGACGTGCGCGACCGCGGCGCCGTGACGAAAGCGCTCGAGGGCGTCGACTACCTGTTCCACAAGGCGGCGGCGGTCGGCGTGCCGCAGAGCATGTACGAGATTCGGCGCTACACCGAGATCAACAGCCTCGGCGGCGCGACGGTGCTCGACGCGGTGGTGAACACGCCTGCGGTGCGGGACCGCCTCAAGAAGATGGTGGTCGCCAGCAGCATGTCGATCTACGGCGAAGGCGCGTACCGCTGCGCCGAGCACGGCACGGTGTATCCCAAGCTGCGGCCCAAGGAGCAACTGCAGCGCGGCGACTGGCAGATGCGCTGCCCCGTGGAAGGCTGCGGACGTGTGGTCGAGGCGACGCCGACGGCGGAGGACAAGCCGCTGCAGCCGCTCTCCATTTACGCCATCGGCAAGCGCGACCACGAGGAGATGTTTTTGGCCGTCGGGCAGGCGTACGGCATTCCGGCGGTGGCGCTGCGGTACTGGCAGGTGTACGGGCAGCGCCAGGCGCTCTCCAACCCGTACACCGGTGTGGCCGCGATCTTTTGCTCGCGCATCCTGGCCGGCAATCCACCGCCGGTGTACGAGGACGGTCTCCAGTTGCGCGACTTCGTCCATGCCAGCGATATCGCCCGCGCCAACGTGCTGGCGCTCGAGCATCCGGAGGCCGACTACCAGGCGATCAACGTCGGCACGGGCAATCCCGTGAGCATCCTCGACGTCGCCTGGACGCTGGTGCGGCAGATGGAGGCGGACAAGGCGGGGATCGCGCCGGCCGTACTGGGCCAGTTTCGGCCGGGCGATACGCGCGACTGCGTCCCCGACCTCGCAAAGGCGCGCCGCCGGCTCGGCTACGAGCCGCGCGTCACCTTCCAGCAAGGCGCGGCCGAGCTCATCGAGTGGGTACTCAACCAGGAAGGGAAGGTCGAGGACCGCTTCGAGCAGGCGCAGCGCGAGCTGCGCGAGCGCGGCCTGTAGCTACTTGGGCAAGCACCACAGCGCGCACGTCGCGTGCACGTCCGGGTGTCCGGGCCGACGGAGGCGCAACGCGCGCGGCGCGAGCGCGGCCTGTAGCCAAGCCAAAGCCACGATGGTACCCGCAGGGATCTTCACTTTGCACTCTGCACTTGGCACTTGGCACTTGGTTTAGGCGCCGAACAGGGCCCGATTCGCCTGGACCCACGTGAGCAGGTGGTCGATGCCCTGCTCGGTGCCGACGCGCGGCGTCCAGTCGAGCTCGCGCCGCGCCTTGGCGATGTCAGCGACGAACACCCGCTGGTCGCCCGGGCGCCAGGCGGCGAAGCGCGGCGCAAGGGGACGCTGCAGGCGTCGTTCGAGGTAGTGCACGACGTCGACGATCGCCAGGGTGTGTTCGGGTCCGCCGCCGATGTTGAAGGCGCTCCCCCTCACCCGGTCGATGCGCTCGACTGCGCGGTCGTAGGCGTCGAGCAGATCGGTGACGTACAGCACGTCCCGCACCTGCTTGCCGTCGCCGTAGATGGTGATTGGCTTCCCCGTCACGGCGGCGATGCAGAACCACGCCACCCAGGCCTGGTCCTCAATGCCCAGTTGGCGCGGTCCATAGATCGACGACTGGCGGAACGTGACCGTCGGCAGCCCGTAGATGCGCGCGTAGTCGAGCGTGTACTGGTCGGCCGCGCCTTTGGAGCACCCGTAGGGCGAGTGGAAGTCGAGTGGCTGCGTCTCGGGCACGCCGTTCGGCAGCGAGGCGTAGGCGTAGCGGCCGCCGCGCTCGACGACGCCGACATCCTCCATACCGCCGTACACCTTGTTGGTGGAGGCAAAGAGCAAGGCCCGGAGGCGCGGCAGCGTGCGCGCCGCCTCGAGCACGTTGAACGTGCCGACCGCGTTGCTTTCGAAATCGTCGCGCGGGTTCGCCACCGACGTGGTCACGGCCACCTGGCCCCCCAGGTGCAGTACCACCTCGGCATCGGCATGCTCGGCGAACGCCGCCGCCACCGCGGCGGCGTCACGCAGGTCGAGTTTGCTGGCCGTGAGTACGCCATGACGCGACCCGGCGCCGCCGGCGTCGCTGTGCTGCTTCTGCCCCGCACGTTTCGCCTGGCCCTGCAGCCAGAGCAGATTCTGCTCGGTACCTCGGCGGGAGAGGTTGTCGATGACGACGACGTGATCGCCTCTATCCAAGTAGCGCGCGGCGGCGTTACTGCCGATAAATCCGGCGCCGCCGGTAATGATGACCTTCAATGTACTCTTCCTCGCAGCGAATCCAACGCGCCATGTACGTCAAAGATGCGGCGGCTGCGGCCGCGGGTGCAGGCAATTGTTCCGGTTTCTGCTCCGCTCACCCTGAGCGTGTCGAAGGGCGCGTGCGGCCCGCCCTTCGACACGCTCAGGGTGAGCGGGAGAGCCGCCCGAAGTTCTGCCTGCACCCTGCAGCCGCGCGATGTGGCGCGGAGAAGCAAGAGATGGTACGTGATGCCGGCGCCCGGCGGCGGGCGGCGGCCCCCCGGCCGCGCGGACCTCTTCTCCACCCAACACGTCCCCGACGAGCCATTCCTCCATTTGGCGGTCAAATGCGCCGGTGTCATTGCACTTGACGATGACGCAGGCGCACGCGCGCGCAGCGCGAAGCTCACGTTCGAGCTCTACCCAGCCGCGTACGACGCGTACTTCGCAGTAGTCCGGATCGTTGACGAGATCGCGGCGCTGCTGCCGCTCGTAGATATCCTGCTCGACAAAGCGAATCTGATGGCCGCGCGCGTGCAGCGCCCGGCACATGCCGCGGTAGTAGGTAGCGGCGCCGTTCCAGTACGGGGATGCGGAGCGATTGGGGCCCGCAATTTGTGCTTGCGGGTGAGCACGGAGGACGTGCGCTACGGTGCCGCGACGACGTAGCGGCCGGGCACGAAGCCTTCGCGTCCGTTGGGATCGCGCACGCGCAGCCAGGGCGCGCGGCCGCCGGCGCCGTCGTCGCCGACGACGCCGTCTTCGAGCACCGTGAGCACGGTGCGATCGGTCCAGGCAACGCCCGGAATGCGATCGTCCCAGCGCGCGGTGCGGCGCAGTGCCACTCCCGCGCCGCCGGTATTGGCGACCGCGACGCGTCCGACGGCCGCCGGCGCCGGCGGCCTGGTCGACTCGGGTTGCGCGGTGGGCACCGCGGCCGGCACCGGTTCGTCCACCAGCGCAGCGGGAGCCGGTGCGGCCGCCGGCACTTGAGTCGCCGCCACGGTCGGGATCGCGGTTGGCGCCGTCGTGGGGACAGCGGTGGGAAGCGCAGTCGGGTTGGCGGTCGGGGCGGCCGTGGGCACAGCGTCTGCGGGCGAGCGCCACGCGACCGGCGGCGCGACGATGGCGAATCCGACGGCGGCGGTACCGCCACCCACCACCACCACCCAGGCAACAAACTGCGCGGCCACACGGCGGCGGCGGAAGCCCCACACCTGCACGCGGAACGGCAATACGAGTCGCAGCAGCGCGGCTACCGTCAGCGCGGCGAGCAGGAAAGGGCCGAGCACGACGGCGTACAGCGCCCAGCCCCACCACGGCCAGCGGCCGCCTCCCGGCAGCACGAACCGCGAGCGTCGCCGCACTGACCCTGCATTACGGTCGCCGTCGAGCGCCGGCCAGAGCGTTACGCCGAGAGTGTTTGCGTCGCCCGCCGCCGGAACCTCGCCTACGGTGGAATCAGGCGGCGCCGGTGCGACCGGCGTGTCAGGACGGGCCGGTGCTGCTTGACCAAGCGCCGCCCGGGTGAAACCCACGATCGTGCCCACGTTTCCAGCCTCCGAAATGCTTCCAGGCCTCACCGTGCGGCCGCCGGTGCGGCCGCACGGTTGTGCTCCTGCTGCCTCGCTTGTGCAACGAAGACCGGCCTCATGTGGCGCGCGGCCGCCGTCCCGCGTGTGTACGCCGGTGAGGTGCAGGGAGCACTGCCGAGGACCACCACTGGCCGTAGGGGCGTATTGACATACGCCCAGGGGGCGGCGGTCGGGCGTTTGTCGATACGCCCCTACAGGACATCCACGCCGCCGGAGCTGTTGCTTGCACCCGCGCGGCGGGGCCTGGCGCTGGCCTCCCACCGCGCGATCGAACTCGATCGGTTAGTCACCCACCGCTTCCCCCTTTCGGAGCTGCAGCAGGCGTTCGAGACGGCGGCCGCCCGCACCGACGATTCATCAAAGCGGTTGTCGTACCGGACTGATGCCTGCGTCCATACGAGAATGCCCCCTCTGAGCTGGTTCCGGAGGGGGCATTCTCGTGTGACCGGCACGAATATTGCTTGGGGCGAACCGTTTGCTATCGCGAGCTATTCGTGCTGTACGCGCCATCTTAGGTCAACATGACAAACGCGGAAGAGCCACCAATCTTCCCGTGGACGCTGGAAGCGAATATAGGAGGATGCAGGCCATGCTCAGCATGCTCAAGCTGCCCGCGATGCGCAGTCCGGCGGCGGTCATCGTCGTAGTCGTCGCTCTTGCTCTTCTCGCCGGCTCGTCCGGCGCTATCGCGGGCTCGTCCGGCCAACCGACATTCGGCCAACTGACACGGCCGGCGCTCGAGGCGGCGCCGGCCGGCGCAAAGGCCAGCGCGAGGGCCGTCGCGCCCTCTCCGGCATCGCCGGCCGATCCCGCCGCTGGGCGGGTTTTCATCGCTAACGAGGCGAGCGGCACGGTGTCGGCCATCGACAGCCGGACCAACGCCGTCATGGCGACGGTTTGCCTTGGGTCCGACCCCCCGATCCCCGACACGCCGCAGCCCGCCGGCCCCTGCAACGCCGACGTGACCTCGCCGCAACACCACGCACCCTTCTACGACGGACACCTCAGTCCCCACGGGCTCTGGCTGACCCCCGATGGAGCAGTGCTCCTGGTGACGAATCGGATCTCGGGGACGATCGTGGCCATCGATGCGCGCTTCACGATCCCGTGTCCCGTCGTGGGCTGCACCAACGCTATCCTGGGTTACACCCCGGTCGGGCGGGAGCCGCACCTCGCCACGGTGCGGCCGAACGGCCAAGAAGCCTGGGTGGCCATCCGCGGGGAGAGCCACATCGAAGTGCTGAAGCTCGACCCGGCAGCGCTGTTCAACCCGCAGGTGCGGTCGACGGATCGCATGCCCAAGGTCGCCACCATCGATACCGTGCGCGGCCCCTCGATGGTGTCCTTTACCTCCGATGGGCGGTTCGCCTTCGTCGCCGCCGGGAAGCAGAACCGCGTCGATAAGATCGACGCCGAGCGCCGGCAGGTCGTGGCGAGCCAGACGGTGCCCGCCCCGTTCACGCCTTTCGGCCTGGTGAGTCCCGACGATCAGGAACTGTACTTGGTGCACAAGGCGGCGGGAAGCCTCTCTATCCTGCGTACCGGTGACCTCGGCTTCGTGGTTCAGAGCCTGCCCGTTGGCCCACGCGCGAACCATGTCTACTTCGTCGGGAACCTCGCCTACATTACTATTGGGGGACCCGCGCCGAGCGCGGCGGACCCCGATCCCCAAGGCAAGATCGTGATCGTGGACCGCGCCACCCACGCCATCGTGCATGAGCTCGTCGGGCCGGAGTGGCGAGGCGAGCCACACGGCATCTGGGCGACTGCGGACGGGACTCGCCTGTTCGTCGGCCATGAGCGGGGGGACCGCCTGACGGTCATCGACACGGGGGATCCGAACAGTCCATCTGACGACGCGATCGTCGCCACCGTGACGGACCCCTTCCTGAGACAGCCGATCGATATCGTGATTGCCCCAACGCTCGCCCCACCCAGTACCCCCACTCCCACGCCGGCGGGTACGCCGACGAGCACGCCGGTGGTCACGGCCACACGCACACCGGCACCCACCAGCACGCCCATGGCGGCGCCCGCGATAGTGCCGCCGGCCACACCGGCCATTACGCCGCCGGCCACACCCGCCATTGAGCCGCCGAGCACCCAGGCGATCACGACACCGGTACCGCCAGCCATTACGCCGCCGACCACCCCGGCTACTGCCACGCCAGTCACTGCGACGATCGGCGGTTAACGCGGCATCGGCGAGTTCGCCGCATCGATCCCGCCCGGCACCCGCCGCGTCGTGGCGCGGAGGGTGGCGCAGCGCTGCGCGTCGCGAGGTGCCGAGGCATCGTGTAGTTGCTGCCCGAGGAGCAGCAAGCGCCAAACGTATTCTGCCAATGTGGTGGTATCCATGACTGTGATTATCGGAAGGTGGCGCGCCATCGCCGCCGCGGCGACCGTCGTCGTCCTGTTCGCCCTGCTTGCGCTGCTGGCCCGCTCGAGGCTGGCGCCACCGACCGGGCCGGGGGCGGGCGGGCCGACCGTGGTCACCGTGCCGCTGGCGCCGTTGGGCGGCCAGTTGGTGACGGGCTGGGCCAGGTTGCTCGAACGGGAGGAGCAGATCGACGTGACCGTGCAGCTCGTCGGCAGCGTGCCCGAGCAGACCTACCAGAGCGCGATCCACACCGGCACGTGCCGGACCATCGGGGAACGCATCCACCGGCTGACCGAGATGCGGGCGGACGCCGAGGGGAACGCCACCGCCGCTGCCGTTGTGCCGGCCCCCCTCTCGTCGTTGACCCAAGGGGGCATCGCCGTCGTCGTCGGAGCCGCACCAGTCCAGGGCGTGGCCTGCGGGGACATGTTCCTCCCCTTCACAAGCTTCCGGGGCACGGTACCACGCTGGGCGCTGGCCCGCTAGGCCGCCGCATCGTGGTCGTGGGGGTGCCGGCCAAGGTTCCGGAGGCGGAGATGTCCTGTAGGAGCGTATCGCCATACGCCCAACGGCCGCAGACGGGCGTATCTCCATACGCCCTTACAGCCAGTGGCGGTCCCCGGAACTTTGGCCGGCACCCGCATCGTGGTCTCGCCGGATCGCGGGGTCGGCGACGGCGTGTGTTGTTGAGTGCGCCGGCCGTGGGGGCGAGGTCCCACCAAGGCGCGCGGTTCGCGAACTGGGCGATCCTATCGCCAACTGGGCGTCACCCATTTGGCTACTACGTTTGCGTCTCTTGCGGCGCTGCTGCCAAAAGTGCAGCGGTCGGCTCCAGGCGGCGCGGCAGGCCGCCGTGCAAGCGCTCTTCGTAGGGTGCAGGCGTGGGAATGTCGCAGCCATGCTGGTGCAGCACGTCGATGATGCGCCGGCAGCGCGTCAGGAGGAAGCGCCGCGCCAGTGCCGGCGAGATCAACGGGCCGTTGTTGAAGCAGATGTCCTCCCAGGTCGCCGAGTACGCCTTCTGGTACGCTTCGACCTACCGCGGCAAGGGCCGGAGGCTGGCCTTTGTTGCCGATCCCGACGGCAATCTGCTCCAGTTCGTCAACCGCCCACAGCCGCTGGGGAGTGAGGCGCCAAGGTAAACGCGTCACATGGTGTTTGACCACCGTATTCCACAGATCGTGAATCGCATGGTGTCCTTGAAGTCCCTGGCGCTCCTCGGCGACTCACGTCTGCGCGCGGTCCTATGGCTGCAGCGCGACGCACACGCTTTCTACCGCCTACAGTTCCTGGATGCGGCCGCCGGGTGCGGATTGCTGGACGCGCTGCGTACCCCAACCACCGCGGTTGACCTGACGCAGCGGCTCCACGTCGCGCGGACGGATTTACTCCAGTCGCTGTTGGATCTAGGGGTCGCGCTCGGCGAAGTGGCGGTCGAGCGTGGGCGGTACCGCCTGCGAGGCAGGCGTGCGCGGGCGCTCGGGGGAGAGGCAGGCGATGCGCTTGCCGCCCTCGTACACGAGTGGGTCGCCTACCACAGCGCCGTCTTCCGCTGGCTCCCTGCCGGACTGCAGGGGACGTCGTTGGTTGACTACCTGCGTGTGCTGGGAGGCGTCATCGCACGGTCATCACGCGTGCTCGAACCGCTCGTCGGCTCGTTTGCCGAAAGGGCTGTCGCTGCGGTGCGAGCCGGCCGACGTAGTCGAGACGGTGGGCCGTCCGGTGGCGCGGTGCGCTTGCTCGAGATCGGCTGCGGGTCGGGCGTGTACCTGCGTCGCGCGGCGGCAGCAGACCCGGAAGTCACCGGCGTCGGGATCGACCTCGACTCCTCTGTGGCCGCGCAGGCCCGCGCCAATCTGGCGGCGTGGAGAATCGCGCAACGGTTCGCGATTCTTGTCGCCGATGCCCGCCACCTGCCGGGAAGTTTTGGCGGTCCATTCGACCTGATCACGCTGTACAACAACATCTACTACTTCGATACCGCCGAGCGGCTCCCGTTGCTTGCATCGCTGCGGCGGCAGCTTGCCCCCGGCGGCTCTCTTGCGCTCGTCTCGCTCATGCGTAACCGCAACGTCGACGGCGCTGCGTTCGACCTGGTTCTGCGCTCGACTCCTGGCTGTGCGCCACTGCCCGACCTGGGCGAGCTGTGCGAGCAACTGACGGGCGCCGGCTTCACGAATGTGAAAACGGTGCCGCTCGCGCCTGGCGTGCCGCTCTACGGCCTGCTGGCGTCGACGTAGCGCGGCTACTCCAGGCCGACGGTATCGTACGACGGGTAGTCTGATCACGCGGTACTGCCCATCGTGTCGGGCGGCAGCGGTCCCGCTTGGCCGGAAGCAATCGGGGTATACGCGAGTCTGACGGGCTGCCCGCTCGGCCCACTTGAACTGGACCGACGGAACAGTGGCGGGGGCGCCATTTGTGAGCTGAAGTGCACGCCGTGGAGGATCATGCGGGCAGGGGAGTTCTCGATCACCGGCCAGAGCCGCTCGCGCTCGACCTGCGTCACGACCGTGAGCAGGTGCTCGACCTTGTCCGGGCGGCCGGCCAGTTCAAGCTCGATACGTGCCATAGCGCCGCACGAGTTCCATGGTGCGGCGGTACTGTGCGAACGACACGTTGTGGGGCACGGAATGATCGGAATGGTAGATGTACCCGCCGCCCGGCATTGCCGCTTCGAATTTGGTGCGGATCTCGGCCTCGATGACCGCCGGATCAGGGTGGGCCATGGCGCGGGCGTCGATGCCGCCCATGTACGCCAGCCGGCTGCCGTACTCCCGCTTCAGCGCCACGAGGTCCATGCCCGCTTTGGCCTCCAACGGCTGCAGGCAGTCGAAGCCGGCATCGAGGAAGTGGGGGATCAGCGCCTTCACGCACCCATCAGAATGCAGGATTACCGGTACGCCTCGCGCGTGAAACGCGTCGAAGACGTCGCGGTCGTGGGGAAACTGGAGCGCACGGTACGTGTCGGGTGAGAAGAGCGTCGCGTTCCGGTAGCCGAGGTCGCAGGCAAGAAACGCCGCGTCGTACCGGATGCCGCCCTCCCACACCAACTGGGAGAGCCCAATAACCAGCCGGGCGTGGGTGGCGAACATATCGTGTACCCAGCCCGGATCGGTGACCAGCAGCATCAAGAGCTCGTCGTTCCGGACGTACTCTAGAAACTGCGCGTAGCCGATGTGCGCGTGGAAGGTCACGAATTTGCCGGCGCGTCGAGCGGCGGCATACGTCGCGCGCACGTGCGGCCAGTCGATGCGATCGGCGGTGGGATCGAGGCGTGGCCGGATCGCCTCCCAGTCGTTTCGGTTTCTAACCGGCCAGTCTTCGATCTCCGGAGTGCTCGTCAGGTCGCGCTTCTGGCGGCGCAGTTGCCCGTAGCTGGTACGGGTGATCCGGTACTCGCCTTCGTCACGCACAATCGCCGACGGAACGCGAGGGCTGAGATCGGCCGTCACGCCCACCATACTGTAGCCGAAGTACGCCGCGGGTGAGGTAGCCGGCGGCAGACCCTCCTCCCGCCACCGGGCTACGGTGGTGGGCCAGGGCGAGTCGTGTATCGGTACCCGGTCCGGCTCTCGATGCGCCAGCGCCAGTCGAAATCGCATGGCGTCGTTCATCTGGTCGCCCATGTGTTTGGCCTCCAATCCCCTTCGATCCTGCGACTTTCGGTCGCCATGCTTTCCGCGCACGGCGCGGACTCGGCCCGCATGAACCTCTGACTGCGTACTTCGCAGCATAGCGGCTCGACGTCGAAGCGAAATCAGGGTTTTCCCTGATGTGCCGTCCTCGGGCCGGTACCACTCTGCCCCATACAACGACACGCGTTGTTGGGATTACGTCGATAGGGGCGGAGCGGCCATGACTCCAAGAGCGAGGCTGCTGGCTGCAATTCAGCGCCAGCCGACCGACCGGTTACCGGTGCAGGTCCGCGGTGTCCGCGTCCTGGACGATGCGTGGGTGACCACGCGCCATCCGAGCTACGCGCCCGTCATCGAAGCAGTCCGGGAACTGGGCGATCCGGTCGCCAATTGGTCGCCGTCCACACCGCTGCTGCTCACCGCGCACCCGATGGGTGCGCCAGAAGTGCGAACCGAGCCGGGTACCGACGCGTGGGACCTGCGGGTCGCCATGCTGCACACCCCACGCGGCGACCTCACCTCGGTGCATCACGTTAGCCGCCGCGGCCTGCCGGGCATGACCACGCGCTTCTACGTCCAGTCGCTCGATCAATTGGCGTGGATACGTGACGTTCCCTACGCACCGCTCCGCCCGAACGTCGACGGATTCTTTGCCCTGCAGGAGGCTGTGGGCGAACGCGGGCTGGTGCTCATCTCCCTACCGGTAGCGGTAGGCGTGGTGCAGGCGCTGTTGGGGACCGAGGGCTTTGCCCTGGCGATGATGGACGCGCCGGATCAGGTGCTCGAGCTGCTATGGACCTTCCAAGCGCGAATTGAGGACCTTGTCCGCTACCTACTCGAGCGGGGCGTCGGTCCGCTGTTCGGCGACGTCGGCGCCGAGTACGCCGGCCCGCCGGTGATGTCGCCCCGCTTTTTCCGGGCGCTCTACGTCGAGCCGGAGGCGCGTACGGCAGCGCTCCTACACGCGCACGGTGCGCTGCTCCACGTACACTGCCACGGCTCAGTGCGGCAGATGCTGCCAGACTTTGCCGGCATCGGCGTCGACGTACTGCACCCGTTGGAGGAGCCGCCGCTGGGCGACACACCGCTGGCGGTAGCCAAGGAGATGCTCCGCGGACGCGTGTGCATTGAGGGCAACGTGCAGATCGGCGACGTCTACACGATGGAGCCGGCTGAGTTCGAGGCGACGGTGCGCTGGACGGTTGAGACGGGCGCGCCGGGTGGCGGCTTCATCCTCTGCCCCACCGCCTCGCCGTACACGCCTGAGCTGCCGCCGAACGCCGTGGCCAACTACCTCACGCTGCTGCGTGTGGGGGTGGAGTACCGCTACGCCTGAATTGCCCGGGCAGTAGAGCGAGGGGGACACCGGTGCACCAGGAAGAACCCTGATCTCGGGCGCGTGTCCCCCCCGAAGCCCCCGTTTGCCGCGAGCGCGTACCAGCCGCCGGCGTTTGCTGCCGGCGATTGGTACGCGGCGATGGGCGATGCGAGTGGGCGATAGCGGCCGCGGTGAAGCTACTTGCCGCCCTGGCGGGCCCGGTATTCGTCGAGCAAGGCTTGGATCTTCGGCTGGACGACGGCTAGGGCCTCCCTGGCGGTGACCTTGCCGTCGAGCATGTCCGTGATGGCCTGGTTCAGCCCGCCGTCTCGCCC
>JACQGX010000185.1 GCA_016199265.1 Chloroflexota bacterium
TGGGAGAGGGGGCCGGGGGGTGAGGGGATCTCCGCCACCGCACGGCACTTCGCCGATGCCGGCGTGCTGCGGTTCGATGCACCGGCAGTGGTGGCGCTGATCAGGACGCGCAAGCGGCCCCGGAATACGCTGTTTGGAGGCGCTGTCGGCGGCGCCTTGGCGTACGTTGGGTCACCCGACGGGAGCGGGAACCGGCTGCGGATCGAGCGCGAAGCGGCGGTGGTCGAAGGAAACTTTACGGTGTACCCCGCGTGCCCCCTCCGCAGGCGCGCGCTCGCCCGCGCGGTGCGCGACAATCCGCCTGGTCGTGAGGGGCGGCAGTGGCTCTTCGTCGCGCGATTGCTGCTCGCGGCGCGACGGCCCGGCGCGGCGGCAGCGCGCCTGTGGCGCGGATACGTGCGCCCACTCGTTGAATCAGTGCGCACGCCGGCAACGAGCCATTGGGCGCTCGACGCCGGTGTCGAACATGGAGATGATTGGGCACGGATAGAATCGACCGTGGCTGGGCCGGACGGCGAGACTGCGGCGTGGGCGCGAGCGATCCGCGTGAGGCGTGAGTACCGAGCGACCGCAGGTGGCCTGCGCGTCGACGAGCTGATCGAGCGCGCCGGTTCTGGTCAGACCGATGGGAGCAGAATCTCGCGTGTTGCGTATCTGGTGCCGGCAGAGGCAAGGGACTTGGCGGTTCACGCGTCTCACGACGTGCGCCGGCGGCGGCCCGGCGGTCGCCGGCTCGAGATGCGGCCCGGCGCCGCCGGCTTCTCACTCGGCGTGACCTACGTTGTCTAGCGTGAATGCGATTCATGCGTCTCGCGCGCTATCGCTGAGCCGGCTCAGGACCGTAGCCGGTCCGCTGTTCCTCCTGGCGTTGCCATTCCTCGTCTACGGCCGGTTCATTCTCGGCGACGAGCTGGCCAACGCCGACGTCTTCCTCGCGTACCGGCCGGCGCACGCCTGGCTGGCCGCTGGGTTGCGGCGGGGCACCGTGCCGCTGTGGAACCCGAACCTGCTCGGCGGGTTTCCGCTGGCGTTCACCGAGTACGGCTGGTTCTCGCCGCTGAACTGGCTGCCGCTGGCGTTCTTCGGCGGGCACGCGGGGTACTACGTCGCGGTGGCGGCGTATGTCGCGCTCGCCGGCCTCACGACGTACGCCCTGGCCCGGCAGTGGGGCGCGGCGCGGGCGGCGGCGCTGCTGGCCGGCCTGACGTTCGGTCATTCGCTTTTCGTCGTCGTCGGCGCACCGCTGCTCAACCAAGCGCCGGCGTACGCCGCCCTGCCGGCGCTGCTGTGGGCCGTCGACCGCCACTTTGCCGGCGCGCGACTCGCCGCGCCCGCTGTCGGCGTCGCGCTGGCGTTGCTGCTGCTCGGCGGACATCCGCAGATGGTGCTCATCGCTGCGTTTCCGCCGGGAGCCTACGCGGCCTGGCTCGCCTGGCGGCGAATTCAGTGGCGGCGCCTGCTGACGCTCGCGTTGCCGGCGTTCCTGGCCGCCGGCGCATCGGCGGTGCGGTTCCTGCCGACGCTGCCGCTGCTCACCGCGTCGACCCGGGGCGGTGGCCTAACATTCGACGCGAGCGCGATCGGATCGGTCAACCCCCTGGCGCTCGCCGCCGGACTGACGTTCCCATCACTTACCATCCCGCGCGTTGTCGATCCGCAGTGGGCGGCGTACGTCGGGGCGCTGCCGCTGAGCTTTGCGCTGGCGGCAGCGTGGCGGGAGCGCTCGCGGGTGGGCTTGCTGATCGCCCTCGGCGTCGCGGGCACGGTCCTGGCGCTCGGCAGCTACACGCCGCTCTATTGGCTCGTACTCAAGACGCCGCTGCTGGCGTACTTCCGCGAGCCGTCACGCTTTCTGCTCTGGACGGTCCTGGCGGTGGCGCTGCTCGCCGCGCGCGGCCTCGACCGTACACTGGCGCACGCGCCGGACGCGCCGGACGCGCCGAGCCGGATCGGCGGTCGTGCAGGTAGCCGCGCGCGCATCCGGTGGGCCGTCGCCGCGCTCGGCTTCGTCGTCTTCTCGTTTGTGGCGACAAATACATCGTTGCGCGTCGTCGAGGCACAGGCGCTGCGCGTCGCGTACGTTCGAGCGCTTGCCGGCGTTCGCTCGAAAGACTATCCGGCGGAGCACTACGTCGCCGCCGTCAACCGGGCGTGGCGGCAGGCGCTGCACGCGACCGATCTTCGCGATCCCGGCCTGCTGATCCCCATGAGCGCGCTGGGTACCGCCCTGTGGTGGTGGACAAGCGGACGAACGCGGCCCGGCGCGGCCGCGAGCACGGTGGCGCTGTCCGGCCTGGTCGTACTCTCGTACGGGCAAACCCGCCTGCCGGCGATACCGGCGGCGGTAGTTGCCGAGCGGCCGGCACCGGCGACGCAAGACCCATCGAATGGGCGAACGTGGAGCTGGCTGCCGCTCGCGGCCGACTTCGAAATGCGCGTACGGATGGAAGGTGCGGGGCGCGACGCCAACGTCGCGTCGTACCAGTTGCTCAAACGCTTGCTGGCGCCGAACTTTGGTCTCGTGCTCGGCGTACCGAGCGCCGACGGCTACGAGAATCTCGCGACGCGCGAGCAGGCGCTGCTGGCGTCGGCGCTCGGCAGCGAGCGGGCGGTCGCGACCGGCGACCTCGACCTCAGCCGCGCGGGCATTCAAGAGCGGCGGCGCATGATCGGCGAGCGCTGGCCGATCGTATTGGC
Organism: Chloroflexota bacterium; assembly: GCA_016199265.1. Classification (GTDB taxonomy): domain Bacteria; phylum Chloroflexota; class UBA11872; order UBA12225; family UBA12225; genus JACQGX01. The sequence continues at coordinate 2,698 of JACQGX010000185.1, forward strand.
CAGCGGCATCGGCACGCTGCTAACCACCGAGCGCCTGCAGCCGTTGACCTGGCCGGCAGCGATCCACTATCTGCCGGGACAGATTCCCGCGTCAGGCAGTTTGCCGGCGGTTAACGTGTTCCGCGCCGGGCATCCTGCACCGCGTGCGTTCGTCTCGCCCGAGTGGGTCGTGGTCGAGAGCGCCGAAGAGGCGCTACGCGAGCTCATGCGACGGCCACGGGTCGATGGCCAGGTACCGGCAGTGATCACGGATCCCATTTCTATGGGGGATGCCGCGAGCGAGTCGGCTCGGGCGACTCGGGAAGCGCAGCGCCAACCGGGAAGCAGCAGCCTCGGCGCCTACGCCGCGCGGATCGTGCACGATGAAGGGCATCGTCTCGAGATCGAGACCGAGGCCGATACCGATGCGTTGCTTGTCCTGCTGGATGCGGCGGCGCCCGGCTGGACGGCTACCGTCACCGACGCGCCGGCGCCGATCTCGACGGCAAACGTCGCGTTTCGCGCGGTGCCGGTGCCGGCCGGCCGGCATACCGTCGTGTTCAGCTATACGCCGCCGCACTGGCATGTGGCGCTGCGTATCACCGCGCTGGCGTCATCGTGCCTGGGCGTGTGGTTGATCGGCGCTGCGTGGACACGCCGGGACCGGCGCCAGAGTGCGCGCCAGACCGTTTGAGCCTCGTGAGCCCGATGCGATGACCGACCGGGTACACTCGGGTGTTACGCGATGCGGGTGCTCCTGATCACCGACACGCTCGCCCCGACCTATGGTTGGGGGCGCTACGCCATTGGCCTGATCCGCGCGTTGCAGCGCCAGGGGCTCCCGTTCCGGCTGCTGTCGCCGGTAGAGCTGTGCGTCGCGGACGATCTGCGGTTACTGCCGGAGCACGGCAGCGTCACGTCCTTTGTCACGGAGACGCGGCGGATCACGCGGCTCGTCGCCGCGAACGCGCTGCGCATCCGGCGGGCGCTGGCCGGCTGCGACGTGGTGCATTGCCTCACCGAGCCGTACGCCATCCCGGCGGCGCTGGTCGCCGGCCGGAAACCGCTGTTCGTCACGCTCCACGGCACGTATGCCGTGCGCCCGTTCACCCGCTGGCGCGAGCGCCCGTGGTACGAGCTGGCGTACCGGCGCGCCGATCGCCTCCTGCCGGTGAGTGAGTTCACCCGCTCGCTCTTGCCGGCGCCGTTCCGCGGACCCAAAACGCAGGTGATCCCCGAAGGCGTGGACGTCGAGCGCTTCAGCGCGGCGGGCGAGAGGGCGAGTGGGCGAGAAGGCAAGGCGGGCGGGGCGGGCATCGGTGGCCCATGCGCCGCCGGAGACGTGCCGGTTGAGGCACACCCCGAGGCGCCGGACCGGCCGTACTTGCTTTCTGTCGGACCAATCAAGCGGCGCAAAGGCTATCACGTCTCGCTCGAGGCGTTCGCGCGGGTACGTGCGGCGCGACCCGACGTCGAGTACTGGATCGCCGGCGGCACCGACGATCGCGCGTTCCTGCGTCAGTTGCAGCAGCGCATCGCAGAGCTCGGGCTGGAGCACTCGGTGAAGCTCCTTGGCCGGGTGAGCGACGACGAGCTCGTCCGCCTCTACCGGCAGTGCGCCGCGTTCTGGCTGTTGCCGGTGAGCGACGACCTGCAGTTCGAAGGGTTTGGCCTGGTGTACTGGGAGGCGAACGCCTGCGGCCGGCCGATCGTCGGCTCGCGGGGATCGGGGGCGGAGGATGCCGTCGCCGACGGCGAGAACGGATTCCTGGTGCCGAACGGCGATGCGTCCGCAGCGGCGGCGGCCGCGCTGCGTCTGCTTGGCGATCCGGCGCTGGCAGCGCTGATGGGCGATGCCGGCCGGCGGCGCGTACGGCCGTGGGACGACGCGGCGGGCCTGCTGATGGCGCAGTACCGGCAGGTAGTTGGGATCGCCCCCTCACCCCCCGGCCCCCTCTCCCACAAGGGGAGAGGGGGAGTACCGTGCTCGACGGGGAGAGGGGGAGCACCGCCCTCGTTCCCCTCTCCCATTGTGGGAGAGGGGCCAGGGGTGAGGGGGCGAAGGTAGGATGTCGTCGGCTGCCAAGGCTTCCGCGGTTGGCGTGCCCTCACGCTCGCCGTGGCGGGGCGTGCCACTCTGGCCGCCGCGGGCGCTGTTCGACGCGCTGGTGCGCCGCAAGCTCGCGCGCGACGTCGCCTTCCTGCAGGCGAGTAACACGCTGCAAAAGGGCTATGGCTTCGTTTTCAGCGTCGCCGCGGCGCGTATGCTCGGTCTCACCGGGTACGGCGAGTTCCTGCTGATTCTCTCGCTGTACACGACGGTCAACCTGCTGGGCAGCCTGGGGCTCGGGCAGTTCCTAGTGGTGCCGCTGGCCAAAGCCGCCGCGGCGGACGACCGCGAAGAGATTGCGCTCGCCTGTGGCTACAACCTCAAGATGTCGGCCATCGTCGCCGCGGCGGTACTCGCGTTTGCGCTGGCCGCCGGTCCCTGGGTAGGCGCCTTCATGCACCGGCCGGACCTGGGCGAGCTGATGCGCATCGTCGCGTTCGGTGGTGTAGCGGCGGTAGCGTACACCTTTTCGACGACGGCGCTGCAGTCCGTCCGGCGCATGCGCGATCTGGCGCTGGTGGAAAACGTCGACGCGGTGCTCGGCCGCGCGCTGGGACTGGCGGCGGCGCTCGCCGGGTGGGGGCTGGCGGGACTGCTGTGGGGAATGGTGTTCGGCGGGCTGCTTTCGGCCGCGCACGCCTTCTATCAGTACCGCCGGGTGGCCGTCCGGCAGCACGGCTTTCCGGACCTGGGGACGCTGGCGGCGGCCGCGTGGCGGGTTCCCGTCAGGCGCTATTTCCGCTTCAGCATGCTGGCGGTGGTCGACAAAAACGTGGCGCAGTTCTTCGGCCAGACGCCGCTGCTCTTCCTCGGCCGCTGGGCCGGGCCGGAGGAGGCGGCGTACTTCGGCATCGCCGCCAAGGTGTTCACCCTCCTGGCGGCGTTCCACGGCGCGGTGTCGAAGGCGCTCTCGGTGCGGCTCTCCCAGGAGCTCAGCCGGCGCGGCGTCGCGGCAACCCAACGCCTGTTCTGGCAGTCGTCACTCCTGTGGGGTGCCGTCTCGACCGTCGCGGCCGCCGGCTTCATTACGCTCCTCCCGCTCTACCGCTGGATCTACGGGCCCGAGTACCTGCCGTCGCTGCTACTCGTCGTCCTTTTCGGCGCGCTCACGGCTAAGCAAGGATTCACCGTCTCACTCGGGTCGATCTTCCTAATTATGGACCGCGTCGCGACCAATGCTATCGCCAAGCTGCCGCTGATGGCAGTGGCGATGCCAGTGGGCGCGCTGATGGTGCAGCGGTGGGGCGCGGCCGGCGCGGTGGGGTACCAACTGGGCGCTTTCGCGCTCGGCGACGTGGTGTACTTCGGCATCCTGGCAACACCCTGGTTCTGGCGAAGAAAGCCATGAAGGTCCTCCACGTCTCGCCGATGGCGTTCGGGGTCGACGGCGTCGTCGGCGGCGGCGAACGCTACCCGCTCGAGCTGGCCCGCGCGATGGCGGAGCTGGTCGAGACGCGCCTGGTCACGTTCGGCAGCCCGCGGGTGATGCGGGAGGGCGCGCTGCCGGTGCAGGTGCATCGCCCCTGGACGTACGTCGGCACCAAGCGACTTGGCCCGGTGTCGCCGGCGCTGCTGTGGGAGATTGCCCGCGCCGACGTCGTCCACTGCCACCAGCTCCACACCTTTCTGGCGGATCAGTGCGTGCTCTACGCCAAGGCGCTGGGCAAGCGCGTCTTTCTGACCGACCACGCCGGCGGTGACCGCCACTTTAACCGGCGGCTGAGGACGCTCGAACGGGCGACCGGGCTCCTGCTGGTGAGCCACCACAACGCGCGCGCGTTCGCGCCGTTCGCGCACAAGTCCACCATCATCCACGGCGGCGTCGATCCGGCGCGCTTTTGCCCGCAACCCGTCGAGCGCCGCCGGCGCGTGCTCTACGCCGGCCGGTTGATTCCGTACAAGGGCATCCACCATCTGATCGAGGGCGTGCGTGCGGATACCGAAGTGCGCCTGGCCGGCGCACCCTACCACGAGGCGTACTTTCGCCACCTGCGTGACGTTGCCCAGGGCAAGAACGTCTGCTTCCTCGGGCCGCTGTATGGCCAGGCGCTGCTCGACGAGTACAGTACGGCCGGTGTGAGCGTGCTGCCGTCGGTCGATGTCGATCTCTACGGGAAGCGCTACCCCAAGAGCGAGATCCTCGGGCTCGTGCTGCTCGAGGCCATGGCGTGTGAGACGCCGGTGGTGTGCAGCAACATCGGCGGTATGCCCGAGCTGGTGGTCGACGGTGTGACCGGCCTGCTCGTGCCGCCGGGCGACAGCGCCGCGCTCGGCGCCGCCGTCGAGCACCTGCTCGACGACCCGGCTACCGCGCGCCGTATGGGCGAGGCCGGGCGCGAGCACGTCGAGCGCCATTTCACGTGGCGCGCCGTCGCCGAACGGTGCCTGGATTCATACGGCAGGTAGGGGCTATGGGAAGGGGACAGACTCGACGGAAGGGGTATGTCCGTGGGGGCGTATGGAGATACGCCCGACCGCGGCCGTTGGGCGTATCTCCATACGCCCCTACGGACCGTTGTCGCACATCGCTCCAGCTACCGGAACGTGGTGCATCATGAGGCTGCTCGTCCTCTCGGATACGTATCCGCCGGCCAACCTGGGCGGCGCGGGGGAGGTGGCGGCGTTGGTGTCGGAGCGCCTTGCGGCACTCGGGCACGAGGTACTGGTCGTCACCGGCGTTGCCCGCCGGCAGGACGCCGGGCACGAGCGGCACGGCGGGCTGACGGTGCGCCGTCTGTGGACGCCGGTACCGAGCGCCTTGCGGCTGCACCTCAGTCTGCTCCACCCGCTGTCCGTGCTGCAAATGGGCCGGATTGCACGTGCCTTTCGGCCGGACGCCGTCCACGCACACAACGTTCATGAGCGACTCTCGTTTGCTTCGCTCGGCGTGGTTGGCGCGTCCGGCGTCCGCCGCCAGGGCGGACCGCCGCTGCTGCTCACGGCGCACGATTATCTGCTGTTCTGCCTGACGAAGTTTCTTTGCGCGTCCGGCGACGTTGGCTACCGGGCGACGCCGGCGGCGTGCCGGCACTGCCGGCACATCCGGCGGGTGCCGGCACGCAACATGATCGTCCATCGGCTTGTGCAGCGGAACGTTTCGGCGATCGCCTGCATCAGCCGCGCACAGCGCACCGCGCTCGCGGCCAATGGCTTTGCCGGCGTGCCGCTCGAGGTTGTCCACAACGGAATCGATCCGGCGGCGTGTACGCCGCCGGCCGGGCAGGATAACGGGTTTCGCGCGCGCTACAACCTGGATCGGCGCCCGCTCGTCCTCTTCGGCGGCCGCATCTCCGGCGCAAAGGGCGGCGACCAGCTCCTGCGGGCGATGGTACACGCGCGCCGCCGGCTCGACTGCCAGCTCGCCATCCTGGGCGACCGGCAAGCGTACTTCGCACATGCGCGGCGGCTCGCCGCCGAGGTGGGGCTCGATACCGACGCGCTGCACCCAATTGGCTGGCTGTCGCAGACCGAGCTCGTCGAGGCATTCGCCGCCGCCGACGTGTGCGCCACGCCCTCGGTCTACCCCGATCCGTTTAACCTCATGACGCTCCGCGCGATGGCGTGCCGAAAGCCGGTCGTAGGGACGTGTTACGGCGCAACGCCCGAAATCGTGGTCGACGGCGTCACCGGCTTCATCGCCGACCCGTGGCAACCCGAGCAATTCGGCGAGCGCCTGGCCGAGCTTCTGCTCGACCCAGGGCTGGCGCGCCGCATCGGCGAGGCCGGCCGCGCGCGACTGGAGCAGGAATTCACGCTGGAAAAGCAGATCTCCGCCTACGTGTCGCTCTTCGACCGCCTTCGTGACGCGCGCCCGAAAGACCGGACGGACGCCACCGAACCGACACCGGACCAGCCGCATGCGGCGATCGGCTGACGCAGGCCTTCTCCCATGGAATTGGCGCTCTCCTCCAAGCGGTTGCCGTTGCCTTCCGTTGCCCACCTAAACCAACGCCAAGGCGAAACCCGCAGGCTGCCTCATCTTGCATTTTGCATTTTTCACTTTGCACTTGGTTTGGGCGGTGTACGTGCGCAGGCCTTGTGGCGGTCGCTCGGCGTCGCCGGCTGTTTCACGTTGCTCGCGCTCGTCCACACGTATCCGTTGGTCACCCGTCTGGCGACGCACATGCCCTACGGCCTGGGCGACCAGGTGCTGTTGGTGACGACGCTCGAATGGGAGCGCTGGGCGCTGCTGCACGCACCGCGTCGCTTCTTCGACGGGTTCATCTTCTACGGTGTAGACGGAGTCGGCTTCTTCAACCAGCTCGTCTTCGGCGGACTCCCCGTCTACGTCCCGGTGGCGACACTCACCGGCAACCCGGTGCTGGCGTTCAACCTGGCGTTCATCACCGGCATGGCGCTCACGTCGTGGCTGGCGTATCGCGCACTGCTGGTCGCGACGGCGGATCACGTGGCGTCTCTCGCCGGCGGGGTGCTGTGGTCGTTCGCCCTGCCACAAGTAGGGCTGTACGTCATGCCCGAATTCGCCATTTCGTGGAACTTTCCGCTGATGCTGTGGGCGTTTCTCAGCTTCCTGCGCCGTCCGGCGACGTGGAAGCTGGGGGTCACTACGGCAGCGCTCTGGCTGCTGCTGTGTACGCACATCTACATCGGCTTCATGGCCGGCGCCGTGCTGTTGATTCTGGGCCTAGGTGCAATCGCGAGCCGCACGCTCCCCTGGCCGCTGCTCTCGTGGCGGATGCTGCGCGCCGCCGCCGTCGTCGTGCTGGTGTCGCTGCCGTTTCTGCCGGTGCCGCTCGGCTACCTGGGCGTTGCGCGGCGATGGAGCGACGCGCGGCCGGTGTGGCTGGCGCAACGTTACGCGGCCGAGCCGCTGGACTATCTGGTGCCACCGCCCGGCAGTCTGTGGTACGAGCGATGGCTCGGCGAGCAGTTCGCGCGGCCGGCCGAGGGGCATCTGCCGGCCAGGATGTTCCCTGGAATCGTGCCGGTGGTGCTCGGCGTTGTCGGACTGCTCTGGGCGATCCGCGGCCACGGGCAGCGGAAGCTGGTGCAGCTGGTCGCCGCGACGGCGGGCTTCGCCGTGCTCGCCGGTTTCGTCGCTTCGCTGGGACCCGACCTGTGGTGGCACGACCGGCCGACGGGGATTGCGCTGCCGTATACGTGGGTGTACACGGTCTTCCCGCCGATCCGGTCGCTGCGCGCGGTCTCACGCTTCGTCTACCTCGTGGCGATCGGGCTGGCGATTCTCTCGGCGCTTGGCATCGTCGCCCTCCGCACCGGAACGGCGCAACGCCCGCGCCGGCAACGATGGCTGGTGACCGGCGCGCTGGCGCTGCTTGTGCTCGAACCGCTGCACGCGCCGATCGAGGTGTACGCCATCGACACGCTAGCGACGTCTCCGCCCGTGATCGATCTGCTGAAACGGTCGCCCCGCCGGCCGCTCGTCTTCGCGCCGGTGGAGGCGCCGTCCGATCCGGCCTGGCCAGATACGAGACGGATGTACTGGGCCGTCACCACCGGGCCGCGCCACATTGTCAACGGCTCGTCGGCACTCTATCCTTCGACCTACTGGGACATCCAGCGCCTGATCGACGAGGCCGGCCCAGGTGATGTACCGGCATTGGTCGACGTCCTCCGGACAGACGGTCTCCGCCACGTCGCCCTCGAGCGTCCGTCCATGGACTCGCGCCTGCGCGAACGCTGGGCGTGCGCCCTCGTAGGCAGCCCCGGATCGACCGTGCTCTACGACGACGGTTCGACGCTAGTGGCGGATCTGGGTCCGCCGAGTGGGCCGGTACAGAGTGGCTTCGCCGCGCTCGACGGCCAGTGGCTCCACACCAGTGTGCCGGCGGAAGCCGGCATGATGGCGCTCCTGCGAGTGAGCGCGAAGCAGCCAGAACAGGTGTGGCTCCAGTCGCAGCCAGCAGGGGCGCCGTTCCGCACGCTGACGCTCTCTTGGCGTGTCCGTGACGCCAGCCAGGATGTGCTGCCGCGCGCACGGCTCCGCCGCTGGCTGCCCCACTTCCTCCTCGACCGCCTCGACGCACGAACGACGACGGCAACGCGCCTGACGCTGGCGCGCCGGGTGGTGTTCCCGTCGTTCCTGCGCGCCGGCGAGTCGGCGGCGCTCACGGTGCACACCTTCACGCCGGCCCGTCCGGGAGAGTACACGCTCAGCGCCGAGGTCGACGGCGAGTCGTGGGCCTCGTGGCCGGTTCGCGTAGGGCAAGCCGATCCTGTTCTGACGCTCCCAGCGGCGCCGGGTGGGCTGGCGGCGCGCCTCTATCCGCTCAACGTAAAGCGCGCCGTCTTCGCCGGCGAGCCGGTGGCGCTCGACGTCGTCGCGCAGAACACGGGACGGACGCTGTGGGATGGACAGGTCCGGCTCGGTTACCGCTGGAGTAAGATCGACGAGTCGGGCGGGAGCTCGAGTATCCCGGAGCTCGACGGCCGCATCTTTCTCGGGCGAGATACCAGACCCGGCACGAGCTACCGCTTCACCGGCGAGCTCCAGACGCCGCGCGACCCGGGCAGCTACCGGTTGTTCGTCTCGATGGTGGCGGAATCGCTCATCTGGTTCGATCAGATGACGCCGTCTGGAGTCGCGCCTCTAGAGCTCGACGTCACGGTCCATCCCCAGAGCGACGTGATGGCCTGCCGATAGCCACGATAACGATCCTCTCTCATGCGCTTGACAGTTGCGAAAACGGCGCTGCGTCACGCGCGCCGCGCCGAGATGATGACCGCCGAGTCGGTGCTCGCGCTTGCCGGTGCGCTGGCGCTGGCGTTCGCGGCATCCACCGCGGTGCCCAGCGTTCTGGGCAAACCGATCGACCTGGTGTTTCGGGCCGCCGCTGCAGCGGGCACGCTCGTCGCATGCGGCGCCGTCTGGACGTCGACGTATGCCCTCATCCGGCGTCGCGCGCAGGTTCGGCCGGCAGCGGCGCGGTGGGCGTCGCTCCCGTTCCTACCGGCGCTGGCGCTCTATCCGGTGGTGGTCCAAGCAGCGCGCTTTCCGGACATTGCCCACCTCTTGCTCAATGCCACCACGACGCGCTCGGTACTGGCGAGCTACCTCGTTTGGTGGTGGGTCGCTCTCGAGGCGCTGGTCGTGGCGTGGTGGCTGCTCGCCGGCAGCGCTGAAACGCTCGACCGGTCTGGTGTGACTGCGGAAGAGTCCGACCCGGCAGACCCACGTCGCGGGCGCGGCGTCTTCGACGGCACGACCACGGCCGTGCTGCTGGCGCTGGGCCTCGCCGTCTTTGCCAACTCGGACGTATTCAAGCAGCTCAAGAGCACCCAGAGCGAGTTCACCAACCCGGTGGTGGCGGCACAGTTGCTCGTCCGAGGTGAATCACCCTACGATCTGAGTGAGCCGATCTGGGAAAACGCCATCAACCTGCCGCCGGTGAGTCTCGCGGTGCTCTACGCGCCGGCAGGACTGGTTCCGTCCCGATGGCTGCCACACGTCTTCTACGCCGTAAATCTGGCGTGTGCCGCGCTTGCCGTGTGGTGGCTCCTGCGTGAGGTCGCCCTGCCGGGCGCGCCGCGCCTGCTGCGATGTGCCCTTCTGGCCGGACTACTTGGCGCGTTCACCCCGTGGCGGGACTCCGCCATCCTGGGGCAACCGAACGGGATCATACTGCTGTTGCTCGTGTTGACGTTGCGGGCGCTACTGGCAGACCGGCCGCTGGCGAGCGGTTTCGCGCTGCTGCTGGCGTTCCTGGTCAAGCCGGTATCGCTGTGGCACTTGCTGTATCTGCTGCGGTCGCGACGCTTCCGCGTGCTCGCGGCCTTCTGCGTCGGTGCCGGCGCCGCGGTCGCCGTGTCACTCGCCGTCGCCGGCTGGGACGTGTGGTGGTACTACGTGACGCAGAAGCTCCCGGAGCTCCTGCGCGGCACCGCACGATACGGCAACGTCAGCCTGGCCGGTGTCCACGCGCGGCTCTTCATGACGTCGCACGCGCTCTACCTCACCGACACGTTGCCACCTTTGCCGCTGGCGTCGGCGCTCAACTGGACGGCGAGCGCGCTTGGGATTCTGCTGCTCGTGCGGCTCGTGCGCCCACCCGAATCGGACGGGACACGGCCGGGCTCGTCGGGCACGCCGGAAACGTCGGGCCCATGGGGCGGCTACGGGGAGGCGAGACGAGCACGCGACGTGCTCGGATTCGGATTGGCGACGTGCGGCGCGTTACTGCTGGCGAACCTGGCCTGGCACCACTACATGACCTGGCTGCTCGTCAGCGCGGCGGCACTGGCCCAGCCCCGTGTCTGGACTGAACTGACTCCGGGTCGCCGCCGGCTGGTGACAGCGCTCGCTATGGCCGGGTTCGCCGTTGTCGCCGTCGACTCAGACTACTATCTCCGATCGGTCGCCGAGTGGGTGGCAGACTGGCCGGCGCTCGCTTGGCTGCACACGTTCGGCCTGTTGTGGGTCTTGGCCTCGACCGCACTGGCGCTGTCGGCGCTTTCAGCGCTGCCAGATACGGCTCAGCAGACCGGCGGCTCTTTCGACGACCGGGCGGCGGTACGGGATGTCGAACCGCAGCAGCTCGACGGTTCCCGGCGTGCCGTCGACGGGCAGCGTCCGCCCACCACTCTCTTGGAGGCTCAGCACGAGACGGTAGCGACCGCGGGGGAGCGATGATACGTCCAGGCTGCGCCGCTCGGCGAGCGTTTGGTGCTCGCGCCAGTGCGAAAACCAGTCCTGCGCGTCAAACGTCGCGCCAAACAGCGGGCGCTCATCGTCAATCCACCGGCGGCCGCGCGCGTCCTCGACGGTCAGGACGCTTTGATAGGCGACCACCGAGCTGACTTCGGCCCGCCAGAACAGATCGAGCGTGAGCGGTGCGCGCGATGGATTCTGCTGCACCCAGCGGATGCCGGCAAGGCTGATCGGCGTCGGTTCCCCGGTTCCGCCGAAACGCCGTTCCAGGCGCTCGCCCGCATCCACGGCGCCCGGACGCAAGTCGGCCAACGACTGCGTCACGGAGACCTTTCCCACCACCGCCTCGGCGGCCGCTGCCTCGGCGAGGCTATTGCCATCGTCCGCCGGCAACGGCGCCAGCGTCGCCGGACCGTAGACGACGAGGCGAACCTCGTACGGCTGGACGCCGGTTCCGGGGGGCACCCAGATACCGCGCCGGATGGCGACCGGCTGACCCGGCTTCCATTGCGACGTCGGCGCTTCGCCGTCGCCGGCCCGGTCGACGAGGTCGAAGTCGGTCGAAAGGCGCTGGCCATCGGCGCCGGCCAGGCGCAACGAGGCCTTGTAGTTGGCCGGCGTTGGCTGGACGGTCTCGAACTCGAGTGTGAGGCGCACGATCTCACCGGACGGCACCTCGTCGGCGTCGACCCAGCCGCCGGTCAAGCGTACGGCGTCCCCAAACGATGCCGGCCGCAGCGGTCGCGTGTTTGCCGGCGCGTGCAGCGCGTACATCGAGAGTACCGCCGTCTGGTAGGGATCGCGCAACGCCGGCCAGGCGTTGCGCTGCAGCCAGCGCTCGACGAAGTTGGCCGGGTCGGCCTGCTGCAGGCCGGCTTGTACAAACCAGAGGCGGCGGTGGCGCTGCGTTAGATCGTCGAGCGTAGGGCGCGCCTGCGCCGTCTCAAGCGCCGGGGGCACGTCCTTGGGGAGCACGGTGTGGAACAACTTTCCCCGGTAGTAGTAGTCGTAGTACCACGCCTGCCAGGGGCCGGTCAGCAAGACGGTATCGCCGGGTCGCTCGAGCGCCGCGATGCGCCGCGTAATCGCGCTGTAATCGGCCCGTGCGTAGCCGCTGTAGTACTGCATCCAGAAGGGGAGCAGGCCGGCGAGGAGGGCGGCGGCGCCGATGGCGGCGGCGAGACGGGAAGACGAAGGACGAAGAGCCTGCCCTGAGCCTGCCGAAGGGACGAAGGACGGCGGAAGGGTGGGATTGCGCAGGCGACCGAGGCCGGCAGCGGCGCACAGGTAGATCAGCGGCGCGATGGGCAGTAGGTAGCGCGCCTGCACCGGTTTACCCAGCAAGAGCGCGAAGACGAAGCCAAACAGTCCGGCTGCCAACGACAGCCAGACCACGGCGGCAGCCGAGCCGTTTCGGGGAGCGCCCAGCGCCACAAGCAGCAGCAGCCCGAAACCCGAGGCGGCGGCGAAGACGCCGGTGGAATCGGGACCGGCGGCAAGGTCCTGCCACGCCTGCACGAGCGCGGCCGGCACCGCGCCCAGGTGGGCCGGCGAAAGCGCCGGTAGGGACGCATGCAGTCCGTTGGATCGGAGCGCCCACGGCACGACAAGCAACGTTATCAGGGCAGTCGACGCGACCACCGGCGGGGTAACGTGCGGCGCACGGCGGCGTAGGACGATCGCGGCCACCAGCAGCGCGAAGACGGCGAGCGCGCCGAGATAGTGAACGTACGCGGCCGCCGCACCGGTCACGCCGTACGCGACCCACCACGCTGCGCCCCGAGGACGCTGGAGCTGACGGAGGAACAGCCAAAGCAACGCCATCGCGAGACAGGCCGCGAGCGCGTACATCCGCGCCTCGCGGCTGTAGAAGAGCGTCAGCGGTGCGACGGCGACGAGCAGCGCCGCGCGCTCGGCGGTGCTCCGGTCCCATAGCCGCCGGGCGATGGCAAACGCGAGCGGGATGGTCAGCGTGCCCGGGAGCACCGAAAAGAGGCGGGCAAGCACGTCGTTTCCGCCGGCCAGCGCGCGCCACCA
>JACQGX010000188.1 GCA_016199265.1 Chloroflexota bacterium
ACCGGTTCGACGAGGCCGCTGCGAATGGAGCGCTTGGCGGCATCCATGGCGGCGACGCAGCGCCGGATCCAGGCGCCGGAGCACTGGGGCTCCGTCCCGGTGACAATCGCCCGCCGGAACTCCCGCAGCACACCGGCCATCCCGCCACCAGGTTGGCTGGTGGGCAGGGCTTGCGCCTCCCCGTTGAGCACCAACCCCTGCCCCTCGGCCATGGTCAGCGTCCCTTCACTGCCCAGCAACACGGTGGAGGTGAGACTGATCGTCGTGTCGAAGCTGTTGACGATGGAGGCCACGCCCCCGTTGGCCAGGCGCAAGGTGAGGAGATAGGCGCTCTCGCCTTCGAAGCGGGGATCGTTGTGCTGGGCGGCGCAGTAGGCCACCACCGCGTGGGTGTCGAAGAGCCACAGCGCCGCGTCGATGGCGTGCGGTCCCCAGACGGAGGAGAGGATCAATCCGCCACCGGCCGCCGCCGCGCTCGCATACCAGGGTTTGAAGCTTGGTGGTTGGCGCGGTGGTTCGAGGAGCCAATCGAGGAACTGGAGGGGGCGGCCGATACGCCCGGCCTCGACCAGTTCCTTGGCGCGACGGTAGACGGCAGAGAAGCGGCGGGTCTGGCCGACCATGAGGGTGCGGCCGGCAGTCTGGGCGGCGGCGATCATGGCGTCGGCTTCGGCCACGGAGTTGACCATCGGCTTGGTGATCAGCACGTGCTTGCCGGCGCGCAAGGCCTGCACACCAACCTCGGCATGCAGGCCACTCGGCACGAAGACCAGCGCGGCGTCGACGTCGCCGGCGGCCAGGGTGCCGGGGACGTCGACTGACCAGCGCTCCGCCCCATGCGCGGCCGCCTGAGCCTGCGCGCGTGAGGGATCGGTGTCAACTGTCGCCACCAGCTTGATCTCGGGCAGCACGTCGATGGCACGCAGATAGGATCGACTGATCGCGCCACAGCCGATCGCGGCAACCCGCAACGGCTCGCTCCCACCGTCTTCTGACATGGTTACATCCCTCCTAGTACAGCTTGCACCACCTCGTACTCCGCCGGTTGATCCAACGTGAAGAGTCGCGTGCTCTTGCTGATGAACTCGCCGCCGTTGGAGAAGATGGGGGTGTTGATGACCGTGCCCCAGTAGAACCGTAGTAGCAGACCAAGGAACAATCCAGGTCATGGCGGCGGAAGGAAGCCAACACCTCCTGGCGGGCCGCGCCCTGCAACCGATCGATCGCCGTGGTGTGGCCCGGCTGCACTGCGAGTTCGGCGCCCAGGTATCCCACTGATGTGCAATGAGCCAGCACCGCATCCAATGGAAGGTGGGCGTCCCGTAGTTTGATCCTGCCAGTTTCATCTGCGCATCCTCGCGTGCATCCTTGGCGCTCCGCCGCTAGCGTGCCACTACGGTTGTCGGCGCCGGCAGTTCCTGCAGCAGGGCTTGCAGGTGGCGCAGGCCGGCAATGGTCGCCGCGCGCAGTTTGGTCCATTTATCCGGGTCACGGCTGTAGAGATGGGTCTGCACCGCCGCACAGCCGGAGAAACCGTCGGCCAGCAGATCGGAGAGCAACTGCCTGTAGGGGAGGTTGCCGTCCGCCAGGGGTACGGTCTCCAGCACACGGTCGGGGTTGTCGGGCGCCAGCCGGGCCCCTTTCAAATGGAGGCGGCGTACCAGGCCCCGGACGTGGTTGTAGCCGGCAGGATGCGCGCCCTCGAGCCGCCACGAGTTTGTCACGTCCCACAGCATGGCCAGCGAGGGATGGCCAACGGCGTCGATCACCCGGCGCATCTCGGCGCACGTGCCGGTGTAGGTGACCCCTTCCGTCTCTACCGTGAGAGTCACACCGGCGGCCGCGGCCTCTTCTGCCCAGGGTCGCAACACGTCCACGATCTCGCTCAACCGGGCCTCCAGGTCCACTCGTGGCAGCGACTTGATCGGTTCGGACACCTCCGGCGAGAAGATGCGCACGTACGGCGCCTCGAAGGTCCGGGCCAGTTCCAGCGACCGGCGCAGATCACGATCCTCTTCTTGCTTGGCCGCAGGGCCCAGCAAGGTATGGCGGCCGGCCGGGCCATCGATGGAGCCGACGCGCAAGCCGGCGGCCCGCACCGTCTGGCGCAGCGTGGCAATCTCGCCGTCGCTGAGACCGGTCACCCAGGGCTCGCCCACGCGGGCGATGTCGATCCAGCGGACGCCGAGATCGGCCGTGACCCGTACGGCGTCGTCGAAGTCGTAGCTGATTTCGTTGTTTATGGCGCTTGCTTCGATCATCCATGTTCTCCGGTCAGTAGTAGTCAGCTCCACCTGGTGTCCGGTGGCCAAGTGCCGTCGGTCAAGCGGCTACGGGCTCGACGCGGCCGCTCTTGATCGACCGCTTGGCGGCGTCCATCGCCGCGACGGCGCGACGCACGCCCCTGCCCGAGCAGGACGGTTCCGTACCGGCGGCAATGGCCCGCCGGAACTCTCGAAGGACGCCCATGGCGCCGCCGGCCGGTGATGACGCTAGATCCTCCACCTCACCGTTGAGGGCCAAGCCGCGGCCCTCGGCCATGGTCAGCGTGCCTTCGCTACCTAGCAGGACGGTAGAGGTGAGGTTGATCGTGGTGTCGAAGGTGTTCACGATGGACGCCACACCCGCGCTGGCCGTGCGCAGCGTCAGGAAGTACGCGCTCTCGCCCTCAAAGCGGGGATCGTTGTGCTGCGCGGCGCAGTAGGCGTCGACGGCGGGGCTGTCGAAGAGCCACAGGGCGGCGTCGATGGCGTGTGGTCCCCACACCGAGGACAGGATCAGCCCTCCGCCGGCCGCGTCGGCGCTGGCGTACCAAGGCTTAAAGCTGGGTGGCTTGCGAGGGGGCTCGAGCAACCAGTCGAGGAACTGGAGTGGACGGCCGACGCGGCCCGCCTGGACGAGTTCCTTGGCCCGCCGGTACACAGGCGAGAAGCGGCGCATCTGGCCCACCATCAGGACACGCCCTGCGGTATCCGCGGCCGCGATCATGGCGTCGGCCTCGGCCAGAGAGTTAGCCATCGGCTTGGTGACCAGCACGTGCTTGCCGGCATGGAGCGCCCGAATACAGAGATCGGCGTGCAGGCCGGTGGGGACGAGCACGAGCGCGGCCTCGATATCGGCGGCGGCCAAGACGCCATCCACGTCGGCTGACCAGCGCTCCGCCCCATGCGCTGCCGCCTGGGCCTCTGCCCGAGATGGATCGACGTCCACCGTGGCTACCAGCCTGATTTCCGGTAGCGCGTCCATGGCGCGCAGATAGGACCGGCTGATCGCGCCGCAGCCGATCACCGCCACCCGCAGTGGCTCGCCACTGCCGCTTCCTGCCATCTTCACTCTCCCGTCCTTTTGTGAGTTAGCCAGTAAATCCCATGCGCTTCTCCTCGTCCTTGAGGATCTGATTGGCCCGCGGCACGGCCTCGAGCAACGCATCACGTGCAGGCCGCTTCCCTGCCCACACATCCGCAAGGGCGCTGTTCACCACTGGCCATCCCTTGCTGTAACCGGGCACGGCATGCAAGACAAGGTGCCCGTACTTGGGCTGAAACTCCCGGTAGAGCAACTCGTAGCCGTCCGGGTACACGTTGGGATTGAGCCAGCGCTTCATTCCCTCCGGCGTGATGGCCGAACCATGGAGTGGCCCGTACTGGCCGGTGCGCACCGTCTCCAGCTGGTACTTCTCGGCCATGATGGTGCGGAGCATGAGCCACGCATAGTCCGGCTTTTTCGTGCCGCTCCAAATGCCCTGCAGCGAGGACCCGGTCCATGTCGCGGGTTGTTTGAACATCGGCGGCACCGCGGTGCCCATCCACTGTGGTGCGGGTGGATTGAACTGCGCCGTCTGCTGGGTCACCCAGTTACCCTCGAGCAGCAACGCCAGCCGCCCGTCGGCCAGCGCCTTGGCCGGTGTGAAGCCGGCATCCTTCAGTTCGGCCGCCGTGGGGGAAACGTGCTGCTTGAGCACAAGATCGGCGACCTGTTGCACCACCTCGTACTCCGCCGGTTGATCCAACGTGAAGAGTCGCGTGCTCTTACTGATGAACTCGCCGCCGTTGGAGAAGATGGGGGTGTTGATGACCGTGCCCCAGTAGAGGCCCCATCGGTGAATGGCCTGCGGGTCGGAAGTAGGCCGGCCACTCTGATCTGTGGTCAGCTTGCGGGCGTACTCCCGCATCTGCGCCCACGTCCAGGCCTTCTTTGGGTCATTCGACGGGAAGGGAACGCCGGCCCGCTGCAGGACGCTGCGGTTGTAGAAGAGATGATGGATCTGCCAGGCCGTGCCGATCGCGTAGCGCTTGCCCTTGATCGTCTCCCGCTCCGTCTCCAGCGGCTCGATGAAGTAGCCCTTCTTGCCGACTTCCGGATCGCGCCCAATGAGGCCGGTGAGATCGAGCAACGCGTTAAGCGCGTAGAAGAGGATGTAATCGGACGAACCCATCTTGTAGACGTCGGGCCCGGTGCCGGCGGCGATGCGCACCTGCAGCTTCACGATGTAGTCCTCGCCGCCAAGATTGTCCGCTTCCACCTTGATGTGAGGGAACTCCTGCGTGAAGGCTTCGAGCGGCTTCTTGATCGCCTCCCAGCCGGTGCCGGTCTCCCAGGAGGAGTAGGTCAGCGTCTCCGGCTTGCGCGTCCGGTTGAGCAAGTCACCACCGGTACTTTCCCCTCCCTTCTGGCCGACGGCGCACGCCGTTAGTCCCGCGGCGGCTGCACCCGCGGCGACCATCATGCCGCGCCGGCTCACCGTGCGCTGCACATTGCCAAATGCGACTCCCGCCATTGCACCCTCCTTGTGGATCGCTCCCAAGTCGGGAGCATCATGAGCAAATCACGAAATCCGGCGCCGCGGCCACGGCCGCGCCAGCCCATCGGCCGCGTCATCCGGCGTAGACGACAAATCCTTTGCGCTGCTGGTCTGCTGGTCAGTTGGTCTGCACTCACTCTTCCAGTTCGACTACCTCCCTCATCTGGTGCGGCCCACGGCCCGGTTCCCGGCCGGCCGCGGTCAATCCGTGCGTTCCCACGTCAGCCGTGCCCCTCCGGCCGGCCGTTCGCTGCATCGGCTGCGGTGAAGAAGGTCAGGATATGCTTCGTCACTTCGAACCGCCGCTTGAGGCGAGTGCCGACGGCGTTCGGCGCGAGATGGATCTCAATGCAGTGAATGACACAGTTCGTCGCTTCGTCGACCTCGTACCTGCCGGCGCAACTCAGGAACCCCGCCACGGCGACTGCCACAGGTTGTCTCCAATTCCCGCTCTCTGGGTCTGGCCAGCGCGGCCCTCCCGCGCTGCCCCTTGCCAATCTACCGTCCGGCCGTTAGAATGAGCTGTGTTGTGTGGGCGATGTGCTGAGTTCTGTACACAATCCACAGTGGAGGGAGTATAGCATGGGTATCATCGACGGACAAGTGGCAATCGTGACCGGTGGGGGCCTGGGCATCGGACGGGGCATCTGCCAGGAGATGGGGCAGGCGGGGGCCCACGTCGTCGTCGTCGGGCGCCGCGCGGAACATCTGGCGGAGACGGCACGCCTGATTACGGCCGCCGGAGGATCGGCGAGCATCTGCATCACCGACGTCACGCAGCTTGATCAAGTCGACGCCCTGATCACGGAGACCGTGGCCAATCACGGCAAACTCGACCTGCTGGTCAACAACGCCGGGCGCTTCTTTTCTATCGCACCGGTCTGGGAGTCGGATCCCGGCAATTGGTGGCAGGACGTGACCGTGAACCTCTTCGGCTCCTACCTCTGCTGCCGGGCAGCGGCCAAGCAGATGATCGCACAGCGCTCCGGCAAGATCATCGTGCTTGGGGGAGGCGGCTCGCTCGCCGCCTTCAGCAACGCCAGTGGCTACGGGACATCGAAGGCGGCACTGGTGCGGTTCAGCGAGACGCTGCACCGCGAGATCAAGGAGTACGGGGTCAACGTCTATGCCATCAGCCCAGGGTTGGTGCGCACCGAGATGACGCAGTTTCAGCTGGACAGCCCGGAAGGCCAGAAGTGGCTGCCGGGGATCGCGCAGTCATTTGCCCAGGGGCGCGATGTGCCCCCTGCGGAGGCCGGCAAGCTGTGCGTGTTCCTCGCATCGCCGGCGGGCGACCAGTTGGGTGGGCGCTTTATCCAGGTGCGGGATGACTACCGGCACATCGCGGAAGAAGCCGATCGCGTCGTTCGGCAGGACCTGTACGTGCTGCGCCGCACGGAGTTGCCGGCGTAACTGCCTGGCGCCGGCTGAGGTCGTTGGAGTAAGGTCGGTCTAATCACGGAGGTGAGGAAGATGCTCTACCAGCGAGCGGAGATCGTGCAGCGGTTACGGCGGGAGGTCGAGACGAAGCGCGCCATCTTCTGTGCGCGGTGCGCCAGCGGTCTCGGGGCGCGCTATTCCGAAGAGGGAGGCGCCGACCTGATCGTCACCTATGCCCTGGCCCGGTGGAATCAGATGGGCTATTCCGCCGGTATCGGGTTGGCGCCATTTGGCGACGGTAACGCGCTGGCCTTCGAGGTCGGCACACGGGAGATCCTGCCGGTCGTCAAGGACACGCCGGTGCTGCTGGGGTTGGCGTGCACCGACCCCACACGACGGACAGACATCTGGCTCCAGCAGATCGACGCCGCCGGCTTCTCCGGCATCAACAACTGGGTGAGTGTGGGGATGGTGGACGGCAACTACCGGCGTGTGTTGGAGAACAGCGGGATGGGCTTTGGCCGGGAAGTGGAGTTCATGCGCCAGGCGCATGACCATGGCTTCTTCACCCTGGCCTACCTCTTCGATCCCGACCAGGGGCGGGCGATGGCCGAAGCCGGCGTCGACGGCATTGTTTGCCACCTTGGCGTGGGTGGGGAGATGCCGTCGCTGGAGGAGACGCCGGCGATCGTCACGGCGATCGCCGAGGCGGCGCACGCCGTCAACCCCGAGATCTTCATCCTGACGCATGGCGGCCGTATCCGCGGTCCGGCGGATGCGGCCTGGGTGGCCCAGCGCAGTCCCTCGGTCGGCTATCTAGGTGCCGCCGACGCCTCGCCGCGCATCCGCGAGGCCATCGTCGAGCGTGCCCAGGAGTACAAGTACGCGCTGCCGTAACGGAGGAAAGACGTGACAAAGCTTCGCGCGGCGTTCATTGGCGCCGGCATGATGGCCAACAAGGCCCACTATCCGGCCGTGGCGGCCCTCGAGGACGTGGAGGTGGTGGCGATCTGCGATCTGGACGCCACGCGGCGAGAGGAGACGGCCGATCAGTACGGCATCAAGGATCGCTACGATGACTATCGTGCCATCGTCGATCGTCAAGACATCGACGTGGTGTACGCCATCTTGCCACCCGTGCCGCTGGAACGCATCGTGATCGACTGCCTCTTGTCGGGGAAGCACGTGTTCACCGAGAAGCCGCCCGCCGACAATCTGGCCGCCGTGCGCCGCATGGCCGAGGCCGCCCGGCGCAGTGGCTCCCTGAGCATGACCGGCTACAACCGGCGCTTCTGCCCGGCCATTCGACTGGCTCGCCAGAGGGTCGAGGCGCAGGGCCCGATCACGCTGATTACGGGCGAGTACCACAAGCCACAACTGCACCGGAAGCCGGGGTGGGGGGCGTCGAGCTGGCTGATCGCCGACGTGGTACACGCCATTGACACCGTTCGTTGGCTGGGAGGCCCCGTGGCGGCCGTCTGGGCGCTGGCCAGGACAGACTTCGACGACCCGTGGGTAAACCGTGCCGCGGCTCTGATCGACTTTGCCGGCGGCGCGACCGGCACCATCTCCTCGAGCTATGCCTCGGGGAACCGCGTGGAACGGTTCGAGATCCATGGCCAGGGTATCGCCGCCCACATCGAGGGCGTACCGGGCAAAGTCTGGCCGCCGACCGCCCGCATCCTACGCAGCGATACGTCGGAGGTGGAGGTGCTCGATCCGGCCACGGTTGCCGGCTCGGATGACTTCGTCTATGCCTACGGCTTCTGGCACGAGCACCGCTCTTTCGTGGACTGCGTGAAGACAGGGACGGTTCCCGAGCCAAACCTGGACTACTCGGTCGACCTGATGGAGTTGATGACCACCATCGAAGCCGGTACGACGCGCGTACCGGCGATAGCACCTGCCGATGGGGCGCGACACGAGCCCACCGCCGGACGCGAAGTCGTGACCGCGAGCGCCGGTGCGCGATAGGGCAGCGGTGGCCAGGACCGCCTGGCGGCGTGCCACAATGACGGCGGCGGTATGACTCGACGGCAATCGCAGTAGGGAACAAACGCAACAGGCGCAAAGGATGAGCTCGCCATGAATGTCAACTGGCACGGCATCTTCCCGGCGGCGACGACGCACTTCCATGACGACCAATCGCTCGATCTCCCGGCGACACTCGGACATCTCGACGTGCTGCTCGAGGCGGGTATCGACGGCATGATCATGTTGGGCACCGTCGGCGAGAACTGCTCGCTCGAGCAGCAGGAGAAGTTGGAGGTGCTCAAAGCGACGGTCGAGCGCGTCGCCGGACGGGTGCCGGTGCTGACCGGCGTCGCGGAGTACACCACCGCGCGGGCGTGTCGCTATGCTGCCGACGCCCAACACGCCGGGGTCGACGGCCTGATGGTGTTGCCGGCCATGGTCTACAAGGCTGATTCGCGCGAGACGATGACCCACTTTCGTGCGGTCGCCGGCGCCACCGACCTGCCGATCATGGTCTACAACAACCCGCTGGCGTACGGCGTCGACATCACTCCGGAGATGTTCGTAGAACTGGCCGACACGCCGACACTGGCGGTGATCAAGGAATCCTCGGATAACGTGCGCCGCATTACCGACGTCAAGAACCTCTGTGGCGACCGCTACGTGCTGTTCTCCGGCGTCGACGATCTCGTCGTCGAGAGTGTGCTACTCGGCGCAACCGGCTGGGTCGCCGGACTGGTTAACGCCTTCCCGCACGAGAGCCGGCTCTTGTGGAACCTCGCGACCGCTGGCCGTTGGGAGGAGGCGCGCGACGTCTACCGCTGGTTCACACCCTTGTTGCACCTGGATACCCGGATCAAGCTCGTCCAGTACATCAAGCTGGCCCTTCGCGAATGTGGCCTCGGCTCAGAGATGGTGCGCGCCCCGCGCCTGCCGCTGGCAGGGAGAGAGCGCGAGGAAGTGCTGGGGATTATCCGCCGCGCGATCGAAACGCGTCCGAAGATTCCGGTAGCGGCGTAGCCGGCCCGAGCCACTGGCACCGATACGCCGCGGTAAGTAGAGGTAAGTATGGCACGACGCCCAGGAGCCGCCATGAAATCGATTGGCAGCGCCGTTCTCTGACGACGGTACGTTGGCTATGACCTCTCCCAGACGCATCCACGTTGTCGACTCTCATACGGGTGGTGAGCCGACTCGCGTCATCGTCGACGGCGGCCCCAATCTTGGGCGCGGTACCATGGCCGAACGGTTGGCCGTCTTCCGAGACGCGCACGACGAACTGCGCTCCGCCGTCGTGAATGAGCCACGCGGCTCGGACGTGATCGTCGGCGCGTTGCTCTGTGAACCGGTCGATCCCTCGTGCGTCGCGGGTGTCATCTTTTTCAACAATGTCGGCTATCTCGGCATGTGCGGGCATGGTACGATCGGCGTGGCGGTCACCCTGGCTCACCTTGGTCGCATCGGCGCAGGGATCCATCGGCTGGAGACACCCGTCGGCATTGTCACCGTCGACTTCAACGGCCAGAACATGGTCACGGTAGAGAACGTCCCCAGCTACCGCTACACCACCGCCGTCACGGTCGACGTCGAAGGGTTCGGACCGATGACCGGCGACGTGGCCTGGGGAGGCAACTGGTTCTTTCTCGTTTCCGACCACGGCCAGGAGTTGGAGTTGGCGAATGTCGAGCATCTTACCGACTTCACCTGGCGGATTCGACAGGCGCTGAATCGGCAAGCGATCAGCGGCGCGAACGGCCAGGCCATCGATCACATTGAGCTGTTTGGTCCGCCGCGCAACCCTACCGCCCAGAGCCGGAATTTTGTGGTGTGTCCCGGCAAAGCCTACGATCGCTCGCCGTGTGGCACGGGCACCAGCGCGAAGCTCGCCTGCCTGTACGCCGACGGGAAGGTGCGCGAAGGCGAGGTCTGGCGCCAGGAAAGCATTGTCGGGAGCATCTTCGATGGCCGAGTCGCCGTGCGCGGTGATCGCCTCATCCCGTTCATCACCGGTACGGCCTTCATCACCGCCGAGGGGACTCTGCTCCTCGACGATCGGGACCCGTTTCGAACCGGGATTCGCCGATGAGTCAATCATCGGGGCGTGTGGTTATCGTCGGAGGTGGGGTCATCGGCATCGCCTGCGCCTACTACCTGGCCCATTCCGGCTGGTCCGTCACGCTCGTCGAGCGCGACGAGATCGGGATGGGATGCTCGCATGCCAACTGTGGGCTGGTCTGTCCCAGTCACGTCCTGCCACTTGCGGAACCCGGCGTCGCCTGGAAGACGCTCACGACCGTCTTCCGCAGGGACTCACCTCTCTCCATAGCGTTGCGTTTTGATCCTGGACTCTGGGGCTGGCTGCTGCAGTTCGCCCGGCGCTGTAACCCGGCGGCCATGACCGAAGCCGGCCGTGCCTGCCAGGCGCTGCTCGAATCGTCCAGGCAACTGTACGGCGAGTTGGTACACCGCGAGTCGCTCGACTGTGAGTGGGAGACTCGTGGTCTGCTGTTTGTCTTCGAGAGTGACCACGAGATGGCGGCGTATGCGCACACCGATGCGCTGCTGCGTACGTCGTTCAACTTGCCCGCCACTCGCTACGACCGTGATGCGCTGATCGACCTGGAGCCCGCCCTCAAGCCGGGGCTGGCCGGCGGGTGGCACTACGCGACCGATGCCCATCTGCGCCCGGACAAGCTTCTGTCGTCCTGGCGACGGGTAGTGGAGGCACGAGGCGTGACGATTCGCGAGCATTGCGCCGTGCATGGCTTCGCTCGCGAAGGCGACGCTGCGCGTGCGGTGCAGACCTCTGCCGGCGAACTGGTGGCCGACGCGGTCGTCGTCGCCACCGGCGCGTGGACGCCACAATTTCGCCGGCCGCTCGGCGGCCGCATTCCGATCCAGCCCGGCAAGGGCTACTCCATCACGATGCCCCGGCCGGCGCAGTGTCCGGCCATTCCACTCCTCTTCCCGGAACGCAGGGTAGTGGTGACCCCGATGCAGTCGGGCTATCGCCTTGGTTCCATCATGGAGTTTGCTGGCTACGATGCGACGATGAACCGGCGGCGTCTCGACCTGCTCAAAGCTGGCGCGAGCCGCTACCTGCGCGAGCCGTACGGTGATGCCGTGGACGAGGAGTGGTTTGGCTGGCGGCCCATGACCTACGATGGCAAACCGATCATCGACCGCAGCCCCGCCATGCGGAACGTCTACATTGCGGCGGGGCACAACATGCTCGGGCTATCGATGGCGCCCGCGACGGGCAAGCTGATCGCGGAGCTCCTCTCCGGCACGACGCTGCACGTCGACCCTGCGCCCTACTCGCTGGCCCGGTTCTGACCTGAGCCATGGCCGCGGCCGGGCACTGAGAGCGAAGGAGAGTCCCGTGGTGGAGGTAGCGAGGCAGCCGGCATCGCTGAAAGACAGCGTCATGGCAAGCCCGGAATGGCGCTGCATCGGTCCTCATCGTGGTGGCCGGGTCGTCGCCGTTGCCGGCGACACGTCTGATCCGATGACCTTCTACTTCGGCGCCTGTGCCGGGGGCATCTGGAAGACCACCGATGGTGGCACGTACTGGCAAAACATCTCGGACGGATTCTTCGCGACCGCTGCGATCGGCGCCATCGCCGTCTCTGAATCCGATCCCAACGTCATCTACGCAGGCACGGGCGAAAGCTGCATCCGCAATGACGTCTCGCACGGCGATGGCGTCTACAAGTCGACCGATGGCGGGAAGATGTGGCAGAACGTGGGGCTGCGGCACACCCGACACATCGGCGCCATCCGCATCCATCCAGACAACCCCGATCTCGTGTACGTCGCGGCCCTGGGGCACGCCTGGGGGCCAAACGAAGAGCGCGGTGTCTTCCGGTCGAAGGACGGCGGTACGACGTGGCAGCGTGTGCTCTACAAGAGCGCGCGCGCCGGATCACACGACCTGGCGATGGATCCCAAGAACCCGCGCATCCTGTACGCCGCCATCTGGCAGGCGCAACGCTATCCGCACACACTCGTCAGTGGCGGCCCGGAGTGCGGCCTGTGGAAGTCGACCGATGGCGGCGACACGTGGACGGACCTGACGCGCCGCCCCGGCCTCCCGATGGGTGAGCTCGGGAAGATTGGTGTCGCCGTCTCGCCCGCGCAGCCCGACCGGGTTTGGGCGCTGGTAGAAGCAGCGGATGGGGCGCTGTTCCGGTCGGACGATGGCGGCGACACGTGGCTGCGGGTCAACGAGGAGTCGTATCTGCGCACACGTCCGTGGTACTACATCCACGTCTATGCCGACACGCGGGATCCGGACACGTGCTGGGTGCTCAATTACCGGGTCTGGAAATCGATCGACGGGGGTGCAACGTTCTCAGAGATTCCCACCCCCCACGGCGACAACCATGACCTGTGGATCCATCCACAGAACCCGCGGCGCATGATCGAGGGCAACGACGGTGGGGCCTGCGTGACGTTCAACGGTGGGGCCAGCTGGTCGTCGATTTACAACCAGCCAACCGCGCAGCTCTATCACGTCACGACCGACAATCAGTTTCCGTACCGCGTCTACGGCTCACAGCAGGATAATTCCGCCATCAGCATCCCGAGTATCTCGCTGCATGGGGCGATCCACGAGCGGGACTGGTACGCGCCGGGTGGCGGTGAGAGCGGCTACATCGCGATCAAGCCCGACAATCCGAACATCGTCGTCGCGTCCGGCCCGGCGGGCCGGCGAGTGACCAACGACGTGATGAGCTGCTACGACCACCGTACCCGCCAGCGCCGTGACATCACCGTCTGGCCGGAGCTCTTCGGCTGGGGTGTGGGCGCGATTGACCTGAAGTATCGCCTCAACTGGACGTTCCCCATCCTGTTCTCGCAGCACGATCCAGATGCGCTGTACGTAGCCGGCAACCGCGTCTTCCTGTCCAGGGATCTAGGTGCCAGTTGGGAAGTCCTGAGCGACGACCTGACCCGCAACGACGCCTCGAAGCTCGGTTCGTCCGGTGGGCTGGTGACGCGCGACAACACCGGCGCCGAGGTGTACTGCACCATCTTCGCTCTCGTCGAATCCCCGCACGAGCCGAGGGTCTTCTGGGCCGGTTCGGATGATGGGCTCGTCCACCTCTCCAGGGATGGCGGCCGGACGTGGCAGAATGTCACACCCAGCGCCGATCTCCTCCCGGAATGGGCCTTGATCAGCATCATCGAGGTGTCACCTCATGACCCCGCGACGGCATACATCGCGGCGACCCGGTACAAGCACGACGACACGCGGCCATATGTATTGAAGACCGGCGACTACGGTAGCTCGTGGCGGCTTATCACGCGCGGCATTCCTGAAGACGAGTTCACGCGGGTCGTTCGCGAAGATCCGAACCACCCTGGCTTGCTCTACGCCGGGACGGAGACGGGGATCTACGTGTCGTTCGATCGCGGTGAGCACTGGCAGCGCTTCGGCGGTAATCTGCCGGTGGTGCCGGTGCACGATCTCGTCATCAAGGGCGTCGAGATGGTAGTGGCCACCCACGGCCGCTCATTCTGGGTCCTCGACGACCTGACCCCGGTGCACCAGCTCGCCGGCGCACCGGCTGCGGCGCGGGTGCACCTCTTCCAGCCACGACCAACCGTTCGCCTGCGTGCTGGTGGCCATGTCAATCGGTCCCAGCCCCCGGTGGGGATGGTCGGCTACGGTCGCGCGGACACGAGCCTCTATGCCTATACGGGCGTCAAGAAACCTGACGGCACGGTCTCCCGACAACTGCTTGACGCGGGCGCGAATCCTCCGACGGGCGTGGTGTTCCAGTACTTCCTTCCGGAAGAGCCTCCGGGTGAACTGCGGTTAGACGTATTGGATGCCGAGGGGCAAAGTATCAGGGCGTTTTCCAGCAAAACGGCGTCGGATGTGCAGGGAGGGGAGGTAACGGCACGTGCCGGCGTCAATCGCTTTGTGTGGAACATGCGCTATCCGGGCGTCGTCCGCGTTGCCGGCACGGACCTGGAGGCATGGCACCGTGACGATGGTCCGATGGCGCTTCCCGGCGCCTATCAAGTGTGTCTCACAGCCGATGGGGCCTCTTGCGTGCAGCCATTCGAGATCCTGCCGGATCCTCGGATTTCCACGAGCGTGGAGGACCTCCAGGCACAGTTCGATCTACAACAGGTGATTCTGGAGCGGCTCGCGGCGACGAACGATCTTGTGAATCGGATCGGCCTGCTGCAGAGCCAGATCGACGCCTGGGAACGGTGGACGGCAGGACGGGACGGCACCGAATCGCTGCGGACGGCCATGCTCGAGCTAAAAGGTGAGCTGGCGGCGATGAAGCCCCACCTGATTGACGTGAACATGCGCCAGGCGCAACTCCACCCGAGCGGGCTGCATGAGAAGCTGAACGCGCTGTTCGACATGGTGGATGGTGCCGACTACGGGCCACCGCAGCAGGCACGCGACGTTCTGGCCGTCCTCTCGGCACAGATGGACGAGCAGGTGAACCGCTTTCCTACGGTCGTCGAAGGGCACGTGCGCGCGGTAACCGAGGCATTTCGCTCGGCCAATGTCCCGCTCTTTGGCGCCGGTTCGTGAACGTTGGTGGGTACTAACCAATGGTGCTAGTTTGAAGGGAACTTGACAATAAGGCATGCGGTGCCCCCACGCTGTGAGTCGTGACATCTCAGCGCAAGGAGCACCGCGTGTCC
>JACQGX010000189.1 GCA_016199265.1 Chloroflexota bacterium
CAGCCAGTGGCGGTCCCCGGAACTCTTGCCTGGACCCGACCGAACCTACCGCGTCCTACGGTCGTCCTTCGTCTTTCGTCTGAATCCACGCTCGGCTATACTGGCAGTCTTACGCGACGCATGGAAGGAGAAATGAAAGATGACCATTCGCCTGGCGCTGATTGGGTGTGGTGGGATCTCAAAGCGGCACCGTGAGGGGTACGCCGCGATCAAAGCCGCCGAACCAGAGTTGTTTGAGCTGGTAGCGGTGTGCGACGCCGACCGCGCACGGGCGGAAGAGGCGGCCGCTTCGGCGCCCGCATGGCAGCCGGCCGCGCCGCGTGTCTTCACCGATATCGGGGAGATGCTCGAGGGCGAACGCATCGACGCGGCCGACATCTGCACGCCCCACTTCCTGCACCACGTGGCGGGCGTGCAGTGCTTGAATGCCGGCGTCCACGTGCAGGTGGAAAAGCCGATCGGCGTCACCGTCCGAGCGACGCGCCAACTGATCGACGCCGCGAGGCGCAACGGGAAGATCCTGGCAACCGCGGAGAACATCCGGCGCATGCCGGGACCGCGTACCGCCCACTGGCTGTTCCACGAGCGCGGGTTGCTGGGCGAGCCGGTCGCGCTCTACGCGCAGCGCGTGCAGACCCAAGGAATGGGCGGCCCGTTCGCCGGCGCGACGACAGGGCAGGAAGCGCCGTGGGTCTGGCGGCACGACCGCACCTTGAGCGGCGGCGGTCCGGTAATGGACAGCGGCGCGCATTTCTGTGACACCATCCGCTACCTGTACGGCGACGCCGAATCGTGCTACGGGCGCGTGTTACAGCTCCTCGATCGCCGGGCGCGGCGGGGCGACGAGCTCGTGCCGGTGACGATGGAGGATACGTTCATGGCAACGATCAACTTTGCCGGCGGCGCGGTGGGGAGCTGGTCGGTCAGCCGCGGGCTGCCCGGCCACTCGTTCGCCGCCGTGGCGTACTACGGTCGCGAAGGCGCCATCGTCGAGCCGAACGACGCCTTCCACGGCCCCCGCATCAATTCGCAGGTGGTGCTGCGCGACGGTACGTCGCGCCCGCTGGCGGAGTACTACCGCGAGTACCTGGAGGCGCTCGGCGAGAACGGCCGCCAGCGGATGTTCCCGCACGGGATCGAAGACGGCTTCGCGCTCGAGACGTACGATTTCCTGACGGCGATACGTGATGGCCGGCCGCCGGAGATCGACGGTGAAGAGGGCCTACGCGCCAAGGCGATCGCGCTGGCGATCTACGAATCGTCGACGACGGGTCAGGTCGTGCGCGTGGAGGACGTCGTCGCCGGCCGCGCCTGCGAGTACCAGCGCCCAATCGACGAGCGCTGGGGGCTGTAGCTGCTCGGGCAAGAGCCGAGCAAAAGGGCACCAGATGAAGGAGCACGTGTCCGCTTTCGATGTGTGATAAGGTAGGATACGAGTGATGTGAAGCGTACGATCTATCTTCCTGACGATCTTGCCGAGCGGGTGGAGGCATATCTGCGGGAGCATCCGAGCCTGACGTTTTCGACGCTGGTACAGGAGGCGCTGGCAAAGGAAGTCATGCCTCCAGATCCGAGCGCCATTCTCGATCTCGCCGGGCTAGTGCCGAACGCCTCGACGATTGCACGAGAACGGGCCGAGGACCGCCATGTCCAGCGCGATCACCGCGGAGGCTAAGAACGAAGAACAGAAACCGCCGATGAACCCTTCGCTGCGCTCAAGGGCAAGCTCTGATGAACGCAGATAGTCCAGGAGAAAGCCGGCGGCATCAGCGTTCAGGTACGACTTCTGTTAGGCATTCTGAGCGGCCTGCCCGGCTCGCGCTAGACGCTGGTCCGGTAATCGCCCTGCTGCACGGCAACGATCCTGATCACCAGACGGCTGTCAG
Organism: Chloroflexota bacterium; assembly: GCA_016199265.1. Classification (GTDB taxonomy): domain Bacteria; phylum Chloroflexota; class UBA11872; order UBA12225; family UBA12225; genus JACQGX01. The sequence goes on from JACQGX010000189.1 coordinate 1,887, forward strand.
CGGATTTCAGCAGCTTGCGCAAGCGCGAACGCGGTTGATTACTCCTTTGCCAATTGTCTTCGAGGTGTACAAGTGGTTGTTGCATGAGGCCAATGCGGCATCGGCCCGGAGCGCTCTGGCGCGGATGCGCCAGAGCCTGGAGATCGTCTACCCTGGGCCGGCGGAACTCGACGAAGTTGCGAGCATACTCGGGGCAATGCCAGCGTGGCCGGGTACGCTTGAAGACGCGCTGGTCGCAGTGACGGGCGTGCGATTCGGTATTCCGGTCTGGACGCTCAACTACAGGGACCTTTCGGCATTTCGCAACCTCCAGTTCTGGACGCCTCAGTAGCAACGAAAGGTGGGAAACACTATGGCGAGCAAGAACCAGGAGCTAATTCGGGGTGTGCTGCGCGAGCATGGGCCGCTCACGGTTGACGAGATCCTAGCCCGTCTCGCCGAGATGGGCGAGACGCCGCCAACTCGAAGTCCCACGAACACTGTGCGCAACGCGCTACAAAATGACGCGCTCTGTGGGGCCACCGGCGATGGCCGGTACGTGTACGTGCCCACCTTCGCCCGAGGCGCGGCGGTGCGCGTCTCGATCGAAAAGGGACGCGAGGCGTTCGCCGCGGCTCTCGAAGCACTGCAGGAAGACGAGGAAGACGAGGAGGCAGAGGAGGAGCTGGCCGACATCGCCCGCTGGCTGCGCATCGACCAGAGGGCCGTACACCAGGTGGTCGAGGTCGGCGCCGAAGTGGTGACCCTGTTCGGCGCAGCGCACGACAGTGAACTCCTGCCCGGCCCGCCGGTGACTCTTTCGCTCGATGGGGGCCCGGCGGTCACGGCAAAGCCAGCGCCGGCGCTCTATGCTGCCGGTCTTTCGTCGAATCAGTATCTCGTGCACCTGCCGGAACCGTTCTGGGAGTGGTGGAAGCCGCACCGCCGGCGTGGTGCGAGCGCGCTCATTATCCGCTGCATCGACGCGGAGGCCCGCCAGTACACAGCAGCGGCGGAGTACGCGGCGCCCGAGCAAGAAGCAGCGCAGGCGGCACGCAACGCGCAGTTGCGCGAGGCGGCAGCATCCGTCCTGCACCGCACCCGTGGCCTGTGGGCCAGCCTCCTGGCCCGACGGCTACTCGCTCGTGGCGTCTACCACGGCGATCCGCCGCCGGATGACCTCTTGGAGGTGCTGTTCGGCGTACCCGGACCGTTCTGCGTTGGGCACGGCGGGATGATCACGTACCGCCCAGAGATGACGCCGGCGATGCGGCGTGTGTTTGCGCCGCGCCTAGAAATGGAAGCGTACGGCGATCCGAAGCTGCAACGCTTGATACGCCGGCAAGTCCATGAGACGGCGGCCGCCAGCCGGCAGGCATTCCCCTATGCCGCTCGCCCGGCGCAGCACCTCTACCGGATCAAGATCGCGCTGCAGTGGAGGAAGAGCACGTGGCGTGCGATCGAGATCCTGGATAACCAGACCTTCCACGATCTGCACCACGCGATTCGGGGGGCGTTTGGGTGGGATGACGACCACCTGTACGCGTTCTTCATGAGCGGCCAGCGATGGGATCGGCTGACCGAGATCGTCCGCCCCTACGACGAAGCAGAGCCGCCGACCGGCGACGAAGTGACGCTGGCCAACCTGGAGCTGCAGCCGGGGCAGAAGTTCCTCTATATCTTCGACTTCGGCGACGAACTGCGGCACGAACTGGAAGTACAAAGCGTCTCGCCGGCGCCGGCCAAGATCGGCAAGCGTGAGTTTCCACGCATCGTCGAGACACATGGCAAGGCGCCGCCGCAGTACCCGAGTTGGGATGGCGAGTGACTGCTGCGCTATAAGTGAATCACCTTCCCGGTTTCCGCCGACTCGTTGGCGGCGAGGCAGACTTCGAGGGAGCGGTTGGCATCGGCGTAGTCTTGGCGGAGGCGGGAGCGGTTGCCGGTTTCGACGGCGCGCAGGAACTCGTGGCCGATGGCGACGGTCGGCTCCTGGCGTACGGTGACCGACTCGGTGCGGCCGTCGGGGTAGAAGGCTTCGAGGCGGCCCCAGTGGTAGCGCAGCACGACGCCGTCGGCCACGACGTCGAGGGCTGAGCTCTGTGGGATGCGCGGAAAGGCGGCGTAGGTGGTGCCGATGCTGCCGACCGCGCCGTTGGCGAAGCGCAGCGTGACGCTGTACGAATCCCAGTTGTCCCAGTCTTCGGTGCCGGCGAGCACGTGGTCGGCGTACTGGGCGAAAACGGTCGTGACCTCGCCGAGGAGGTAGCGGCACAGGTCGATGGGGTGGATTTGGTTCTCGACGATGTGCCCGCCGCCCCACGAACGGCGCCAGTTGCCGCGGATGTCCGGCTTTTGTCTGTAGAGATACGAGTGCACCAGTCCAACACGCCGGCCGGCAAGCAATTCCCGCGCGCGATCGGCAGCCGGCGTATAGCGGTGCTGCTGGCAGACGAGGACGAGCTTGCCGGCTTCCTCGGCGGCGCGGCCGATGCGCGCAACGCCGGCCATATCGAGCGCGACCGGCTTTTCGATCATGAGCGCGCAGCCGGCCGCGAGCCCATCGAGCGCCTGCTCGGTGTGCGTTGGCGGTGGTGAGGTGAGGTACATGACGTCGAGGCGTTCGGCGTCGAGCGCCTGCCGGTGATCGCGGTAGGGCTGGGCGCCGAGCTCGGCGGCGAGCTGCTCGGCGCGGGCGCTGTCGGGATCGCAGACGGCGACGACCTGTGCGCCGGAATAGCGAACTGCCGCGCGCCCGTGGGCGATACCGCGACGGCCGGCGCCGACGATGGCGATACGCATTAGTGTCGTTCCCCTCCTCTCGCCTCGCGCCAGGCGTCAAAGTCGGCTTGGATGGCTTCTGGCCAAGCGCGGTCGATTTCGCCGGGGGCGTACTTGCCTTCGCGCAGCCGCTGATGGCCGAACTCGTCGCGCAGGCGGATATCTTCGGAGCGCTCGACGACCTCCTGCGCCAGGTGCGGCGGGATGAAGATGACGCCTTCACGCGTGCCGAGGACGACGTCGCCGGGCATCACCATCACGCTGCCAATGCGCACCGGCACGTTGATGCCCATCAGCGTGACTTCGGCGATGGCCGAGGGATCGAGGCCGCGGACGAAGACGGCGAAGTC
>JACQGX010000193.1 GCA_016199265.1 Chloroflexota bacterium
GCCAAGCCACGCGCGTGCAGGTGCGCCATGTACGGCCCTTTCGGCTCGAGCGCACCGCTCCGCACGGCGTCCATCTTGCCCTCGTTGTCGATTCCCTCGGTAAACCCCCACTCGGGCAGGCAAGCGTCGCCACTTAGTCCCCAGTCGAGCGTCGCCTTGTGTAGGTCAAATTTACCCACCCCCGCCACGCGGTACCCGGCGTCGCGCAGGGCCTGGTAGTACGTCGGCTGCGAGAGCGGGTAGTCGAACTGGTTGTTCGGCACACCACACCGCTCGTAGTCCCGTCCCGACGCCAGACACGCGCGCGACGGCGCGCACAGAGGTGAGGGGCAGAACGCCTGCGTGAACCGCACCCCCTGCGCCGCTGCCCGATCGAGGTTCGGCGTGCGCAGTGGCAGCGCCGGATTGGTGCCGAGGAAGTCAAACCGATGCTGGTCGGGCAGAAAGAACAGGATGTTGGGTCGGTCGATGCGAGTGTTCATCATCGCCACCATGCTACCGCATGCTACGATGCGTGTCCGAAGGAAGAGACAGTATGACACCGCAACAGCCACTCCCCGAGCCGGTCGTGCCCCAGCCGTGGGACCCGACCCCCAGCATGCCGGCCATCCGCATCACCAACGTCAAGGCAATCTGCACTGCGCCCGACGGTATCCGGCTGGTCGTCGTCAAGGTCGAGACGAGCGAGCCCGGTCTCTACGGCCTCGGCTGCGCCACGTTTACGCAGCGGCCGCTCGCCGTCGTCACCGCGATCGAAGAGTACCTCAAGCCGTTCCTCATCGGCCGCGATCCGAACGACGTCGAGGATATCTGGCAGGCGGCCTTCGTCAGCTCGTACTGGCGCAGCGGCCCGGTGCTGAACAACGCGATGAGCGGCGTCGACGAGGCGCTGTGGGACATCAAAGGCAAGCGCGCCGGTATGCCGGTGTACGAGCTCTTCGGCGGCAAGTGCCGCCGGGCCGCCTCGCTGTACGCCCACGCCTCGGGCGGCGACAACCAGGAGCTCGAAGACAACGTCCGCAAGTACGTGGAACAAGGTTACCGCTACATCCGCTGCCAGATGGCGGTAGCCGGCTACTCGACCTACGGCAGCCGGATCGCCCCCACCGGCGGCCGTCCCGGCGGCCGTGCCGCCGAACATCGGGAGCAGCCAGGCTCGCGCGGTGCCCAGATCGCCCGCGCTCGTGCCCCGTGGGAGCCGACACCGTACTGCCGGATGGTACCCAGGATGTTCGAGCGGCTGCGCGGCGCCTTCGGCGAGGAAATCGAATTACTGCACGACGTCCACGAGCGCATCCCGCCGATCCAGGCGATCCAGCTCGCCAAGGACGTCGAGCCGTACCACTTGTTCTTCCTCGAGGACGCCCTCGCGCCCGAGGACGTCGGCTACTTCCGCATCATGCGCCAGCAGACGAGCACGCCGATCGCCATGGGCGAGCTGTTCGTCAACGTCAACGAGTACCTGCCGCTGGTGCGCGACCGGCTGATCGACTTCATGCGCGTCCACATCTCGGACATCGGCGGGTTGACGCCGGCACGGAAGCTCGCCGCGTTCTGTGAGTTCTTCGGCGTGCGCACCGCCTGGCACGGGCCGGGCGACGTCTCACCGGTCGGCCACGCGGCAAATTTACACCTCGACCTCGCCTGCTACAACTTCGGCATCCAGGAGCAGCACGTCTTCGGCGAGCGCACGCGCGCAGTCTTCCCCGGCTGCCCCGAGATTCGCGACGGCTACTACTGGTCGAACGGCAAGCCGGGCCTCGGCATCGACGTCGATGAGGCGCTCGCCGCCAAATACCCCTTCCCCGAGCACCCGCTCAACGGCGCCTGGCCGCCGGTGCGGCGGCGCGATGGGACGGTGATCCGGCCGTGACGAAGCGGCACACCGCGCGCCCTCGCGCGCGTCTTACAGCGTCGTGACCAGCTCCAGCATCCGGCCCTCGCGCGCTGATTGGTACGCCTTCTCGATGATCTCCACCACGTGGCGGGCGTGCTCGCCACTGGGAATCGGGTCCTTGTCCTCCAGGATGCAGTCGATGAGGTGCATCACGTCGGCGTAGCCGTGGGCTTCGCTGATCTCCCGGTGCGGCCCTACCCGGTACGGCATCTCCGGCAGCTCGAGCTCCTGTTCGCCGCCCTCGACGTGCCGGCTGGTGACGGTGACGGTGGAGCGGTAGCCGCGGCTGGTGGCGGATTGCCCCGCCTGGCTCGCGGCTGCACTACTTGCCCCGGTCCCCACCGCACTGCCCCCCGGCGGCCGCTGGCCCCGGCCGGTATGCACCGACCCGTCGCTGCCGAAGATGGCCAGCCTGGGGAGTGGCCCGCCGCGGCAGTTGGCGCCAAAGGCGTAGCCGAAGGTGGAATTGCCAAAGTCCAGGAGCATCAACGTGTTGTCGTCCATCTCCACGTCGATGACCTTGCCCTTCCACTCGCGCACGGGGAGCCCGATCCCCGACATGGCCGTGACCCGCTTGACCGGCCCGAGGATGCCGGTCAGCTCGTGCAGGCAGTAGACGGTCATGTCGTAGACGGGGCCGCCGCCGAGCTTGTAGTACCAGGTGGGATCGACGTTGGAGAGCACGTCGTCCTCGCGCCGGAACGACTCGTGCTCGTGGCCGCCGGACTGCATGCCGGCCAAGGCCCAGTACACGCGGCCGAGCAGCCCCTGCTGGACGAGTTCCTTGATCTGCGGCCAGGGCGGCCGGAGCATCTCGCCCGGCGAGGCGCACAGCTTCAGGCCCTTGCTTCTGGCCAGGTTGACCACGTCGTTCGCCTCGGCCAGCGTGGTGGTCATCGACTTCTGGACGTAAACGTGCTTGCCGGCCTGCAGCGCCGCCATCGCCTGGCGGTAGTGCAGCGGAATGGGCGTGGCGATGAGCACCGCCTCGATGTCGGCGTGGGCCAGCATCGCCTCGTAGTCGGTGTAGGCCTCGTGCCAGTTCCACTTCTCGGCCACGGCCTCGGCGCGGCCGGGGACCACGTCGCAGACGGCGACGGCCTCGATCTTCTCGCGGGCGTCGTCCTGGAACGTGTGCGGCAGGATGCCGCGCTGAGCCAGGCTGCCGAGCCCGACCAGGCCGACTTTGACCTTGCGTGCCATGTTGTTCCTCCCCTAACGAGACGACCACCGACCGATGACCTACGATGGACCACCGGCGACCGACGATCGCAGATCAGCATCTCCTTCTTCTATGGTGCGGCCTGCAACTGTCCCACGCTCCAGGGAAGCTGTCCCATTTCCCCCAGAGAGAATCACCGCCCGTCCCACCCCTCTCTGGCGAATGTCCCTCTTGCGGTCTGCGCTAGCCACACCCGTTCGAGTCCTCGGTCGTCGGTCGTCGGTTCCTCAGCCGTACTTGCCGATCAGGTGCCGCCAACCCTGGATGCTCTGCTGGGCCTGCTCCCAGCCGACCTCGAAGACCCAGTACCAGTCGTAGCCCACCTCTTTGAGCGCCTCGAACATGCGTTGGTAGTCGACCTGCACGTTAAGCTGGCTGGAGTGCAGCGCCACCATACGATGGCCGACCATGCGGATCTCTTCGTGTGGCTGGAGGTCGCCGCGCGGCCAGTAGCAGTGCTCGTAGACACCGAACCAGGGCGTGTCCAGCTCGTCCACCAGCTTGATCAGCGACTCCAGGCCACCCAGGCCGGTGCGAGCGAAGATGCCGGCCTCGAAGCCGATCCGCACGGCGCGGCGCGCACCCTCCTCCACCGTGCGGGCGACGATGCGCTTGACCTCCTCCCAGGTGCCCTGGCTCTCGCCGACGTGAATCAACATCGCCTTGGCGCCCAGGTCCGCGGCCAGATCAACGTCCGCGCGTAGCAGTTCGACGCCGCGCTCCCACTGCGAGAGGCGCGGATTGAACTGGGCATAGCCCCACGCCCAATCGGCGGAGAGGGTGGCGATCTCCACGCCGTGGCGCAGGGCGCTCTCCCGCAGCCGCTCGCGCAGCTCCGGCGTGACGCTCTCCGACGACCACGGACCGCGACCGCCGCGCCGCCCGGTGGAGCCAAAGGGGTAGTTGGTGTTGAGCATCAGCTCGATGCCGTCGTAGCCCATCTCGCGGCACTCGCGCAGCACGCCGTCGAGGGGGCTCACCGGATCGTCGCGCCGGAAGCCGACGCGCAACGAGACCTTCATTCGTCCACCTCCTCACTTTGCATTTTGCATTTTTCACTTTGCACTTGGTTCAGAACGTGGTGGTGAGCGTCTGTGCCTGGCCGGTTTCCGAGGCGACGACCGCCTTTTCCATGATCTCGACCACGTGGCGCGCGTGCTCGGCGGAGAGGATCGGCTTCTGGCCCTGGACGATGTCAACCGTCCCCGCCAGCGCCTTGGTCCCCGGCAGATAGTTCTTGAGCGCGATGTCCCCGTAGCCGACAACCCCAACGTTCACTGCCATAGCCGTGCCTCCTTGTTCAGTAGGCAGTAGGCAGTACGCAGTAGGAAGTGCCACGCCCGCTGAGGGGAGTGGGGTCTCTCTACTGCCTACTGCCTACTGCCCACTGCCTACTCACGTGGGCGTCTTGCCCTGGTACCGGTCGTGGATCTCCTTGGCGATCGCGTCGTAACCCGGCTTCGCTCTGGCGATGATCTCCTTGGCCGAGCCCTCCCTGCGATCCAGTGGGGTGCCGACCTCGGTCCCGTGGTAGCTGCTCAGTTGCGACCAGTCGATAAAGAGGTGGTCGGCGCTCTCCTGGGAGCGCTTGGGATCGATCGCGCTCTGGACGCACTTCTCCAGGTCGGCGCGGGTCATGATGCCCTCGTAGCGCTTGTACCAGATGTCGATCGCGGCCTTGGTTGTCGGTGGGGTGCCGGTCAGCTCGCTGTACGGCTTCTGCACCTCCGGCGAGGCGAGATGCTTGATGAACGCCCAGGTGGCCTCCTTCTCCTTCGTCTGGCTGGACATCTCCCAGAAGTCGTTGTAGGCCACGTTCTTGTTGTTTGCCTGGTGCGGAATCGCCGCCGCCGCCCACTTGAAGTCCTTGATCACCGTGTAGCCCCAGAAGTTCCAGCCGCCGTTGACGTCCATGGCGTAGCGGCCGCCGATGAAGTTGATGCCGGTGGTGGGGTCAGTGCCGGTGCGCGGCGCCACGTGGTGCTTCCAGCGCACGTCCTGGGCGAACTCGTGGCCGCGGAGGCTCGCCTCGCTGTCGAGTTGGGTGCGCGGCGCGATGCCGTTCGTCCAGTGCTCCGGCAGGTACGCATCGCCGCCAAAATTCCAGGCGTACATCGTCGGCCGCTGGGGACTGTAATTGAGCCCGTAGATCGCCTCCGGCGTGCCCGGGTTCTTCGTCAGCCGCCGGGCGATGTCCACCATCTTCTCGTACGTCCACGACCGGTCGTCCCAGTCCACCGGCGGGTATTTGACGCCGGCATCGTCGAACAGTTTCTTGTTGTAGAAGAGCAACGTGCCGAAGGTGGTGAGCTGCGGGATGCCGTAGTACTTGCCCTTGACTTTGAACTTATCCGGCAGGCCGGTCAGGAACTGGTTCAGGTCGTACTTGTCCCGCGTGATGAGCGGCGTCAGGTCCATCAGCATGCCCCGAGCCCAGAACCCCATGTAGTTCTGGCCGAAGCCGAAGACGTCGGGCGGCGTGCCGGCCGAATACATCGTGTAGAGCTTGGTGGTGTAGCTGTCGCCCGGCTGAGCGGCGAAGATCTCGTGCACCACCTCGACGTTCGGCGCCACCTTCTTGAAGGTGGGGATAAGGATCTCTTGCTGCCCGCGCGTCTCCACCTCGCCGCCCCGCGTGTAGAAGACGATCTTCCCCCTCTGCTCGGACAGCGTTGGGGCGGCGCCGCCGGCAGGGCCACAAGCAGCGAACGGGACGCCGAGGCCGGCAGCACCGCCAACAGCGGCGACGCGGACCGCAAACGCGCGTCGGGTGGCGGCGGCTGGCCCCCGCGGTGCCGGCGATGGCGGCAGTATGGGACGGGTTGACGGTGATGGTGTCATCGCGTATTCCCTCCTGTGCGTACACACCCATGGGCGGCGTCCCGATTGGTAGGACCCTGCCGGGCGCCGTAACATCAACTGTCTTGTTACGCAGGGGCTCAGCCTACTTCGAGCAGCAATCTCCCTCTCGTCTCCTGTCGGTCCAATCCCCGGTCAGTCTGCCCCTGCGCGCTCGCCGGCAGCTAGAAGCTCGTGCTCATCTCCTGCGTCGCCCCGGTGCGCGCCGCTTCCATCGACGCGAGCATCACCTCCAGGCAATGGCGGGCGTGTTCGGCGGAGATGATGGGGCGCTTGCCCTCGCGGATGCAGTCCGCCAGGTGCTCGACACCGCTGGCGAGCGACCACGAGGCAGCGCCGCCCATCTCGATGGGGAGCCAGCCGCGCACGTCCAGGCGCTCGTCGGCGCGGTACAGCTCGATCGGTGGCTGCGGGCCGCGGCGCTCGTTGACGTTGATCGTTCCCTCGCTGCCGTAGTACTCGGTGCGCGGGCCTTTGGCTGCCTGGACGCAATACGTGCTGTCGACGACGGCGAACGTCGAGTTGCCGAAGTCGAGCAGCGTGAGTGAGTTGTCCTCGACCTCGACCGCGATCGTCATCCCCTTCGCCGGTCCCGAACGGATCGGGCGCTCCGGCATGGCGATGCCGGCAAAGGAGGTGACGCGCTTGACCGGGCCGAGGATGCCGGTCAGCTCGTGGAAGGCGTAGACGCCGAGATCGAGGATCGGGCCGGCACCCGGCTTGTAGAACCAGGTGGGATCGGCCGCCCAGTTCCGGGAGGCGGCCGGGCCAGCGTGGGAGTGGCGCGCGCGGACGAAGTTGACATGCCCGATCGCGCCGCGGGCGATCAGATCCTTCACCTTCTGGTTGACGGCCGAGAGCATCACCGGCGGCGCGCACGCCAGGAGCAGGTTGCGCCGCTCGGCTTCCGCGATACAGCGGTTGGCGTCCTCCAACGTGGTCGCCATCGTCTTTTCGGTGTAGACGTGCTTGCCTGCCTGGAGGGCGGCGAGCACGTTGGGCGCGTGCGACTGGATGTTGGTCAGCACCACCACCGCGTCGATCGGCGCCCGCGCGAGCATCTGCTCGTAGTCGGCGTACACCTCGCGCGCGCCGAACTTCTCGCCCGCCCGCTCGGCGAGCGGCCGCTGCACGTCGCAGACCGCCACCAGCTCCATCTTCTCCGGCTTGTCGGCGATACCCGGCAGGTACGTGTTGTTGGCGATGACGCCACAGCCCACGACGCCGGCCCGAACCTTTTCCATTGGCGTCCTCTCACTTTCCGAGTGTTTCCGCGCCTCACCACTACGTTCTGCGCGCTACCGTTCACTCCAGCGGCAGCCGGACCGCCCGGCCGCTGCCGGCGGAGCGGTAGACCGCCTCGATCACTTCCTGCACGACGCGGGCGACGCGTGGACTGCCGGCTCCCTCAACCGGCCGCCCTGCCAGCAGGCAGTCGACGAAGTACCGCTGCTCGCGGCCACCACGTCCGGCGCCGGCGTCGCGTCCGGACGGCGCTCGCCAGCCTTTGAGGTTGGCCGGGGTACGCCCGCCGCCGCGCGCCGGCACCTCTACCGGCTCCCAGCCGGCGGGAGGTGCCGGATCGGCGGTGCTGTAGACGTCCGTCGTCGCCCCATTGATTACCGTTCCCTGCGTGCCGTGGTAGGACGTCCTGGCGGGGGCGGGTCCTACCTGGCCCCACTTGGCGTCGATCACACCCAGCGCGCCGCCGGCAAAGCGCAGAATGGCCACCGAGTTGTCCTCGACGTCGGGAGACAGGTAATCGCGGTGGCCGATCTGAGCGGTAAAGGCGCTCACCTCTGTCACCGCCCCCAGATAGTCGACGAAGGCGTTGACGAGGTAACACGCCTCGTCGACGAACGTGCCGCCGCCGTTGCGCCGCTTGTCGAACAGCCACTCGCAGAAGTACGGCGAGCAGCCGTATTCCACCGGCCCGCCGTGCCCGGTGACGCCGCGGGCCAGGTACACCCGGCCGATGGCGCCGGCGTCGAGCAGGCGCTTCACCGCGTCGTAGATCGGGCTGAACGCCGAGTGGTACGCCACCATGAGCGTGATGCCGCTCTCCTCGGCAGCGCGCAGAATGCGATTCGCCTGCGCCAGCGTCGCTGCCATCGGCTTGTCTTGATAGACGTGCACCTTGCGCCGCGCCGCCCCCTCGGCCACGTCCGCCTTGGAAGCGTTGTCGCCGCAAACCAGGATGGCATCGAGCTCCTCGGCGTCGAGCATCTTCTCAAAATCGGCGTAGGTGCGTTGGAGCCCCCACTGGTGAGTCGCTCGCTCGCGCAACTCCGCATACGATTCCGCCCCGGCCACCAACTCCACCTCCGGGAGCGCAGCCAAGCCGTCGCCCATACCCCAGACGTGGTCGCTGGTCATCCCGACGATGCCAAACCGGAGCCGCCTGCTCCGCGCTGCTTCCACCGTTGCCGCCATAGCCGTTGGTCCTCTCTGGAAGCGCCGGTCACGTCATGCCGGCGCACGACGAAGAACGGACCACTGAAGCGCCTTCGTCTTTCGTCTATCGTCCTTCGTCTGAGCCTTGACCGCCGCTCTAAATTCCGCACTGCCTTGACCTAGAACCGCTTCGCGCTGATAGCCTGCCGGCCGCGCGCCAGCGCGCCGACGCTGGACTCATTGCGCGCGGCGACGCCGGCGACCAGCATCTCGACGATCGCGAACTGGGCGATGTCGCCGAACATAGGTAGTCCGCCAACGGTAGCAGGGCGCGACGCCGCCAGGAGCGTGACGTGCGCCACCTGTGCGATGGGCGAGCGCGCAAAGCGGGTGATGCAGATGCAGGTGGCGCCCGCGTCGCGCGCATGCTGGAGGGCCTCGACGGTATCACGCGAGCTCCCCGACTTGGAAATGGCAAGCGCGACGTCACCGGCACGAAGCTGCGTCGCGGACATGACCTGGAGGTGTGAGTCGGTGATGGCGTAGGCGGAAAGGCCAACCTGCATGAACGTTGCGTACGCGCGGCCGGCGATGACCGCCGAGCTGCCGACGCCGTAGATGTCGATCCGTCGCGCGGCGGCAAGCGCCGCGATGGCTTGCTCCAGCGCGCGATCGTCGAGCAACTGGGCGGTGTCACGGAGGCTCTCGATGCTGAGCCGGATGACACCCTGCTTGACGCTCGCCGCATCATTGCTGCCGGCCAACTCCGTCGGCAGCGTTGCCGCCGCCGCACGCACCTCGAGGGCTAGGGCAATCTTGAGGGCCGCATAGCCCGTGTAGTCCAACCGGCGCGCGAAACGGATCACCGTCGCTTCCGACGTCCCTGTGCGGTCGGCGAGCTCGGTGATGGAGAGGTAGACGACCTCGCCGGCATGCGCCAGGACGTACTCGGCAATCTTGCGCTCCGATTCACGCAGGCTGGGCACCAGGCTGCCCAACCGTGCGAGCACGCCGGCAGCCACTTCGTGACGCGGCGGCGGAGTGGCGCGAGGACCCGAGCCGGTGCCCGTGTCGGCGCCGGCAGGCGGCGCGGCGATAGCCGCGGGAGCCGAAGTCATCTGTAGAAAGTCTCCACCGATTTGCGGACTTGCGGCGGGAAGCGCCGCCATCCTATCATCCTCCCCGCCTGGTGTCAAGCACCGGCACGGGCCTGTCACGCGACCGGCGCGGGGCGGTTCACCAGCTAGAAAAGGGAGGTCACCCGGAATGAAAGCGGCGCGGCTGTACGGGGTGCGCGATCTACGGGTCGAGCAGGTCGAGGATCCCCGCCCAGGGCCGGGCGAAGCGCTGATCCGCATCGACGCCTGCGGCGTCTGCCCGAGCGACATCCGCAGCTACCTGGGCACACGTTCGGGCGGCGGCAGCGGCCTGCCGCGCACGCCGGGGCACGAGTGGGCGGGAGTGGTAGTAGAGGTGCGTCCTCCGGCGGACGGTGACCCGGAGCCTGCGATCAAAGAGGGTGATCGAGTGGTAGCAGACTGGCGCTACGTCTGCGGGCGCTGCTATCAGTGCCGGCGCGGGGTGTTCAACTATTGCGAGCACCTGCGCCGGGCCGTGCGCGGCGGCTTCGCGCAGTACGGCGTGGCGCCCATCTCGCAACTGCGCCGCCTCCCGAATCACGTGAGCTTCGAGGAAGCGGCGTTCTGCGAGCCGCTGGCCTGCGTCATCAACGGCAACGAAATGACGCCGATGGCGTTGGGCAACGACGTGGTCGTCGTCGGCGCCGGGCCGATCGGCCTGATGCACCTGCAGTTGGCGCTGCGGCGCGGCGCGCGTACGATCGTCAGCGACCCGCTGGCGGCGCGGCTGCAGGCGGCCAGGTCGCTTGGCGCGCACGACGTGATCGACGCCTCCTTGACCGATCCCGTGGCGCGCGTCAAGGAGCTCACGGAGGGGCGCGGCGCCGACGCGGTCATTGTCGCCGTGGGAGCAGGGGAAGCTGCCCGCCAAGGGCTGGAAATGGGGGCGATCAACGGGCGCGTGAACTTCTTTGCCGGCACGTATCCGCCGGTGGAGCTGCCGTTCGATCCGAATCTGGTGCACTACCGCCAGCTCCTGGTCACGGGCAGCCACGACTTCACGCCCCACCAGTTCAGTACGGCGCTCAAGCTGATCCAGCACCGGATCGTGGACGTGAAGCGGCTGATCAGCCACCGCTTCAACCTGGACGCGGTACGGGATGCCTTTGAGATGGCGGCTGGTCGCGGCGGACTGAAGTCGATGGTGCTGCCGGCCGCGTAGCGGTGAAGCGGTGCACTATCGGGCGTTAGCGTTTACCGCAGAGACGCAGAGAGCGCCGAGACGCGCTGAGCGAGACGTGAACAACTTGCTGTCGCTCTGCGTCACTCTGCGGACTCTGCGACTCTGCGGTGAGACCGACTGAACCATAACTATCGAGCAACCGGACGCGTTTGAGGAGCCTCCAGTGCCCCCCACCTATCTGCTAGGCATCGACCTTGGGACGACCACCTGCCGCGCAGCGGTGTTCGACTCGGACGGTCACGAGGTTGCGTCGGCGTCGGTGGAGATGCCGGTGCGCTACCCACAGCCGCTCTGGGCAGAAGTGGACCCAGAGGACTGGTGGCGAGGTGTCGTGCGTGTGGTGCGGGAGACGCTCCGTGTTGGGGTGGTGGCGCCGGATCGAATCGCGGGAATCGGGCTCTCCGGGCTGATGCATGCGCCGGTGCTGCTCGACGGCGCCGGCAAGCCGGTGGTCCCGGCGATGCTGTGGATGGACCAGCGCTGCGCACCGCAGTGTGATGGCATCCGGCGCGACGCCGAGATCGCCGGGGTGCGGCCGGCACGCGAGCTCGGGACGTCGGTCACCGCGCCGAAGCTGCGTTGGCTCGCCGAGGAGCAGCCGGGAGCGCTGGCACGCGCGCGGGCGCTGCTTCTACCCAAGGATTACATCCGCTTCCGGCTGAGCGGCACGGCGGGGACCGATCCGGGCGACGCCGGCGGCACGGGGCTGTTCGACCGGCAGCAAGGGGAATGGGCGTGGGACCTGGTAGACCTGTGCCGCGTGCCCCGCGCGCTGCTGCCGGCAGTGCGGCCGCCGGCCGCGCGGGCAGGTGTCGTGACGCCGGAGGCGGCCGCCGCGACCGGATTGGCGCCGGGTACACCCGTGGCAACCGGGAGCTCGGATACGTTCTGTACGCGGCTGGGTGCCGGCCGTCTTTCGCCGGGCGAGGCGTGCATCTACCTCGGGACGGCCGCGTGGATTTCTATCGCCGCCGACGCGCCGGCCACTCGGCCGGGCGGCTCGAACACCGGCGCGGCCACCGGCGCCGCATCCGACACCGGGGCAACTGCGGTGCGCGGCTTTGGCGCCACGTCGACGACGGGCGCCGCGCTGCGCTGGCTGCGCGATCTACTAGAGGACGAACAACCGAGGCGAAGGGATGGGTCTTTCGTCGAGCTTAGCCCGAGCGCAGCGGAGCGGCCTCCTTCCGCAGTGGGCCCGGCCGGTGGGGTGGCGGCGTCGTACGAGGCGTTGACACGGCCGGCCGAACAGGTGCCGCCGGGGGCGGAAGGGCTGCTGTTCCTGCCGCACCTGATGGGAGAGCGCGGCCCGGTTGCCGATCCGCTGGCGCGAGGCGCGCTCGTGGGGCTGACCCTTCGGCACGGGCGCGCGCACGTGGTACGGGCGGTGATCGAGGGAACGGCGTTCCAGATCCGGCGGCTGATCGACGCCCGCTCGCGTGGGGCGCCGCCGCCGGCGGCGGTGGCGTGCGGCGGCGCGGCGCGCGGCGCGCTCTGGATGCAGATCTTGGCAGACGTCACGCGCGTACCGCTGCGCGTGCCGGCGGTCGTCGAGACGGCGGTGTTGGGCGCCGCGATTCTGGGCGGTGCCGCCGCCGGGCTGCTCACCATAGACGCGGCGCAAGAGCGGATGGTGCGCCCAGGCGCCACGTACGAGCCGGACCCGCAACGGGCATCATGGTACGACGCGGTGTACGCGCGCTACTGTCGCCTGGACGATCTGCTGGCGCCGTGGTTTCGGGAGGCCGTGGCCTGACGACACCGCGCCGGACGGGCGAGCAGTCGAGGCGTGCCTGTCCTCGGTCGGCGAAGATCGGACGGGTATGACAAAGTAGAACGAAGGAGCGTCATCGGATGAAAGCGGCGATGTTTTATGGCGGGCCCGATATCCGGGTAGAGAAGCTGCCGCAGCCGGAGCCGGGGCCGGAAGAAGTATTGGTGCGGGTGCGCGCGGCCGGCATCTGCGGCAGCGACCTGCACGGCTACCGGCGGGCTCGCCTGCAAGCCTCGCAGGAAGCCGGCCGGCAGAGCGGCCACGAGCTCATGGGCACGATCGCGGCGCTCGGGCCGGGCGTCGGCGGGCTCCGCATCGGGCAGCGGGTGGGGATCGAGCCGGAGCACCTGGTAGGCTGCGGCACTTGTCGCTACTGCCGGCGGGGGGACACGCACCTCTGCCCGACGCGCGGGCAGCGGCACGGCGAGCGCCAGGGTAGCCACGGCTTCTCCGAGTACGACGTGTGCATTGCCCGCAACGTCCATCCGTTACCCGACTCGGTATCCGACGACGCGGCCGCGATCCTGGACTGCTACGGGTGCGCCGTGCACGCGGTGCGGCGCGTGCCGATTCACCCCTACGCGACCGTGGCGGTGATCGGCACCGGGGCCATCGGCATGAACGTGGGACAAGTGGCGCGGGCCGGCGGGGCCGCTCGGGTGATCATGGCCGGCACCCGGCCAGAGCCGCTGGCCGTCGCGCGCGAGGCGGGGGCGGCCGACGACGGCGTGGCCAACTCCCAGGCAGATCCGGTAGCGGCGGTGCTCGATCTGACCGGCGGCGAAGGGGCAGACGTGGTCTTCGAAACCGTGGGCGGGAACGCGCCGACACTGGAGCAGGCCGTGAAGATGGCGCGGCGAGGCGGAACGGTGTGCGTCATGGGCATCTTCACGACGCCGCCGTCGCTCGACGAGCGCACCGCCTACCGCAAAGAGCTGACCATCACCTGGTCCAACAGCTACTCGACCTGGAACGGCCTCTCGGAGTACGAGATCGCGCTGGAGATGCTCGCGAGCGGACGGATACGGGCCGAGCCGCTGATCACGCACCACTTTCCGCTGGACCGGATCGGCGACGCGTTCGCGGCCGCGGCGGACAAGAGGTCGTCAGGGGCGATCAAGGTGCTCGTTCATCCTTGAACTGTCCTTCTCAGGGCAGCAGGTCGGCCACCTTGACCGGCTTGCCTGGCGCTGCGAGGGGAGCGATCTCGCCGTCCTCAGAGATGCGCCGTTGCTCGCGGTAGGTGAAGCCGTACGGCGCGTCGGCCGCCGGCACGGGATCGCGGTACACCTCGAGTTGGCGCTCGGAGATGTTGACGATCCAGTAGTCCTGGATTCCTGCCTTGGCGTAGAGGCTGCCTTTGCGGGTGCGGTCGGAGCGCAGCGTCGTGTCGGAGACCTCGAGCATGAGGACAGCAGTCGTGGGATGCTCGGTGAGATAGTCTCGCGGGCTGCCCCGGACAACCGCGACGTCAGGCTCCGGCTCCGACGTGCTGCCGAACGCCAGCGGCAACTGCGCCCGTGCGTGGTATCCCGCGCCGAACGTTTCCCGCAGCGTATCTTCGGCCAGAACCACGGCGACGGCGTGCGGCGTGTCATGGGGCATTGTCTCAAGCAGCTCTCCCTCAATAAGCTCGACCTGGTCATCCTCGTGGAGAATACCGGCGTTGAGCAGCCGACGATACTCTTCACGCGTCCAGCGATAAGGGCGAACCGCAGGCTCGATCTCTCCAACCGCAGCTTCGGGTGCACTGGTCATCGTTGCCGCCATATCGTGGTCCTCCTGCCACTATTGTAGCCCGGCTACTGTAGTACGGCGCACCGCAGACCATTCGTGATGACTGACGCATCATCGTCGATAAATTCCCCGGCATCTGCACCATTGCGGCGTCGGCCATTCGGCACTCAGTGTCGGACTGTTGTACTTCACTGGCCTACGGGACGATGATGGACTGAAGTACATCAGTCACCAAGACAGCGGCGACCATTGACGGCGGACGGATTGCGGCGTACACAATGTTCATGGAGGCGAAAACAGGTGGGCAGAGAATTTCGCCCGCAGGCGGGCACACCAAGCCATGGACCGAATTGAGGACCTCTTTGATGAGACGGCGTCCTGAATACCAACCCCAAACCGCCGCCGACACTCTCCGACTGATCACCAATGGGACGGACCCGTGGCTGGCGCTCGGGCAATTCCTCGACGACTGGCGCCGGACGGAACCAGCGCAGCGATCACGCCTCGTCGGTGAGCCGCCTCCCGACGTCCCCGCCCAGCACCGGCGGTGGGCAGCTCTGCTGGCCGCCGCCGTGGACTGGCTGTGCGCGCAGCAGGGCCTGCCCTTTCCGTCCTGGACGGCCCGCGCCGAGTATCGGCTGGAAGAACCGTGGTTCCTGTACCCGGGTTGGCGGCTTCGTGCCTGGCAGTTGGCGGAGGCACCAGTTGCCTTCCGGACGCGCAACATCTTCGGTGGGGACCGAATCCTGGCCCGCGCCTAAACCAAGTGCAAAGCGCAAAGTAGCGATGGCCGCGCGTTCGGGGATGCCGAGGCGGGCGTAAATTCAGCGGCGTGAGGCCGCTACAGCGTGACAGGCGGCGACGTAATCGTCGAAGGCGATCGTGTCGCCGATCACCAGCTCGAAGTACTTGAGGGCCGCGCGGGTCATCAGGCGCTCGGCGAAGGTGTCCGGGTACTCGACGGC
>JACQGX010000023.1 GCA_016199265.1 Chloroflexota bacterium
GCGCGGCGCGGCAGCGACTCCGCGTCGCCCAGGCCGCCTCGAGAGCAGGTTCGTCGTTGTTCATGCTCCCAAGGGTGCCGCACGACGCGCCGCTCGCGCCGCCCCGCCACCATCTGGGTCGCCTACTTGTCCAAACTCAAGTGAGGAGGAGAATCTCCATGACGTCCGGGTCACAAATCGCTGCGATCCCAGAGCCTGCCGGCGACGAGGTGTACGAGCACCTTGAGTGGCGCCCGCACGCTTGGCGCCGGCAGCCATATCTCAAGGGACGCAGCATGACCGTGGCGCACCTGGTGTACACTATGCGCGCCGAGGACCTGACCTCGGCGGAAGCGGCCCGGGAGTTCGAGTTACCTCTCGCTCAGGTCCAGGAAGCGCTTCTCCACTATCGGCAGCACCACGACGTCGTGGAGCGCGATCAGGAAGCAGAACGGCGCTATCTCGAGTCCAAGGGCTTTACGATTGACCCTCCGGCTGTACCTCGATGACTGCGCTTACTGGCGGCGGCTTCGAGGCGCGCTCGTGGGGGAGTGTCCCGAAGCGAGTAACGTCGTCTACAGGCCGCGGCCGCCGGGGGCCTGAGAGCGCAGCGAGGGGGCGCCGCCCGGCTACGTCAACGAAGCCCGCTCAAGCAGGCTGACCCACCCCGGCCCCCGGCGATGATGTCTGATCGACGAGGCGGCATCCTTTTCGTACGATTGGGCACATTGTTTGGCCAATCACGCGCGGCGGTGGCAGGGTAGTTGTGGTGGACAACGTGTCTGGAACTGCACGCCTGCGTCGGGCTGCCGCCGTGGTGGGAGGGCGTCACTCCCTCTGGGACGATGTCCAGAACGCGGTGGGCGTGTGGAGTCAGTCCGCCACGAACAGAATGGTGTTGAGTAGGTTCAGCTCCGATGAGGCCATGAAGTATCGGTCGTCGAACGCCCGCTCCAGGCCGGTGGGGTCTCCCTGCGCCGTCATGGCCAGGAACGGCCGCCCATCGTAGTACGGGAGCACTGGGTGCTGTGCCGCCGGGGCGGAATTGGCGCCGGCTGCCCGGCTTAGCACTTCCAGCCAGTGCTCCGGCTCCGCGAGGCGAAACCGTTTGCCGGTGTGCTCCTCTCCCGGCGGCAGCGTGCAGAACCGCTCGTAGTCCGCCGGCAGGCAGACCCACACGCGCTGGCTGCCGATCGCCCGCCGCGTCACGAACGTCATGCCCAGCAGCTCGTCAGTGCGCTGCAAGATGTCCACGACGTCGCGCGCCGCGCGCCGCAGCGTTCCCGGAACGTCCCGGTCGCGCTCGATCGCCCGACAGGTCCCGAGCAGTCTGCGCAGCCGCGCCTCCCGCGAGACGTGCGCCCCCTGCAATCGGAACGACTCCTCGGCACGCATGTCGGTCCATGATTCCAACCACACCGGACCCAGCCCGTACGTCACGTCGGGAACGGCGGCGTGGCGGGCCTCACACAGCAGCGGCGTCGCCGCCTCGCACGCCCATTCCAATGCCTCCCGCAACACGGCAGGCGTTGCGATCGAGCGTCACGTGTGGTCGCGCAGCGCCGGCGGCAGTGAGCGGCAGATCTGCCCCTGCACGGCCTGGATCTCGCCGTCGAGCGCCTGCTCGCCGCCCTCCGGTGTGCGGTTGTGCCGGCGGTATGCCTCGCCGAGGGCCGCCATCAGTTGGGCGCGTGGGTCCGGTGCTTCGCCGAACGTGGCACGCAGCGCCTCGATGCCGGCGTTGGTAACCGCGATCACGTGCGCGGTGGCCGGCGTGAGATCCTGCCCGCGACGGCTCAGCAAGTGCAGCAAGCGCACTGCGTACGCTTGTATTTCGCACATGGCTGAAGGGTAATCCGACGAAGGGCAGCGGCGCGCGCGCTGTGCCGGCGACAATGGCTCCTTGTGCCCCGGGACAGCAAGGGCGGGGCGGAAGGAGACCATACCGTGACGGTGCGAGCGTTGGTGGTCAAGCGCCTGGGAGCCCTGCCGGTCATCGTTGACTACTTGGAGCGCTTACAGGTGAAAGAACGGGTCGATGCCCTGGCGCCGGTGCGGGGGGTGGCGCACCTGACCAATGGGGAGGTGGTCGCCGCCCTGGTGGCCAACCGGCTGACCGCGCCACGGCCCTTGAAGAACCTCGTGTCGTGGGCCGTGGAGGAGGCACTGGGGATCCCGCCGGCGGCCCTGAACGACGATCGTTGGGGGCGGTGCCTGGACGACCTGGCGGCGCTCGCGCGGGTGGAGGCGCTTGACGGGTACGACGTGCTGGAGACCACCCGGACGGCGAGCGAGGCCGACGCCGTGGCCGTGCTGACCGAGTGGAAGGGCCAGTGGCAGGTCGACCACCGCCACCGCGATGCCAAGGGGCCGCTCCGGATCCGTCCCCTGTTCGTGACCAGCAACCGGCGCATCGTCGGCCTGATCACGCTCCTGGGCATCGCCCTGCTGGTCTTCAGCCTGATCGAGCGCGCGGCGCGCCGCGCCTTGGCGGTCGGGGACCAGGTGCCGAACCTGCTGGCCGGGCACGTGGCCGCCCGCCCGACGGGCGACCATCTGCTCAAGGCGCTGCGTGGGATCACGCTGGTGACGGTTGACCTGGCCGGGGTGCGCCAGCGCTGGGTGGCAGACCGGTCTGGGCGCCAGCGCACACTGCTCCGGCTGCTCGGCGTGCCCGAGGTGGCCTACGCCCAGCTCACATCGGAGGGCCACTGACTTGCGCCTGTGCGAAATACAA
The DNA here is from genome assembly GCA_016199265.1 of Chloroflexota bacterium. Classification (GTDB taxonomy): domain Bacteria; phylum Chloroflexota; class UBA11872; order UBA12225; family UBA12225; genus JACQGX01. Next base: position 2,717 of record JACQGX010000023.1, read on the forward strand.
GGCTAGGCGCCAGAGTCTCCTCGGCAGCTAGGACACCGGCCGACTCTTAAGCGCGCCCTTAGCGGTAGGCATTCCCGCGCACGAGCCGGTCTCAGTCCACAATGGCCCCGATGGAGCCGTACGGTCCGTGGCGCCCACTCGTACCGCGCGATGTCGGGCAACTGTTCGGCGCGTTCAACGGCCCGTGGTGGATCGCCGGCGGCTGGGCGATCGATCTGTTCGTGGGGCGGCAGACTCGGCCGCACGGCGATACCGATGTCCTGGTGCTGCGGCGCGACCAGCTCGCCGTCCAGCGGGTGCTGGATGGCTGGGACCTCCACGCGGCCGACCCGCCCGGCACGCTGCGACCGTGGGGAGCAGGCGAGTGTCTGCGCTCTGGCATCCACGACATCTGGTGCCGCCCGACTCCCGAGACGCCGTGGGCGTTGCAGGTCATGTGCGCCTTAAGATTGCTGCGGGCCATGCCACGAGCGAAGCGCCGCACGCGTGGTCCGACATCACGGAACGCCGTCGTGCCCATGGTGTACGACGGGTACCACGGCGGCTTCGTGCCGGTCGAGGTCGCCAGCTTCGACGTCTCGCTCACGCCCGAAACGGTCGTCCAGCTGCCCTTCGACGTCCTCGAGGACCAGCGCGCCGCCGCCGAGTCGGAGGAGCGGCGCCGCCGTGCTGCCGATACGCGGCGCGCGCGACCGCGCTGCGGCGGGCGCAGGCACCGCGTCCAGACGGTGACGCGGGCGGCCGACGGGCTGCTCGCGCTCTGCGCCGCGTGCGCCGAGGGCCTCGACGTCGCGGCGACGACGAGCCCGGCGCTCATCGACGCGCTGTCCGCGCGGCAGGCCGATCCGCGCGCGCAGACCCGACGGCGACGGGAGCTCGAGCGGCGGCTCCAGGCGCATCGGCACGAGCGCGATCTCGCCGCGGGCGGCATCGGGTCCTGCCCGCTCTGTGGCCAGTTCCGGCGCCTGATTGTGTCCGACGGCGGCGCCGTGCGCGGGTGCCGGGCATGCGTCGGAGGCGACGCGTAGTGCCTGCACCCGTTAACGTGATGCTGAAGAGCCCAACCGCGACCTTGCCTTCCTGGACAACCGAGGCACTTCGTTGGACGGCGTTGAACCGGGCGGCGGACGGCAATCCCGACTTCTATCCGTTGACGATCGAGGCACTTCGCCGCTCACGGCCAGGCCACGGCGAAGCCGGGGTCGCGGGTTCACCAGCTTCAGGAGATAGACACCGAGCTGCTCAGCCACCTGCCTCCACTGATCGCCGTCGGACTCTAATCTGAAGTCAAAGTGCAAGCGCGAGGCGTGGTGTTCCTGGACCACGAAGTGGGCCTGGGCTGTCGGCTGGACCTCACCGGGTGGCTCGGGCGTCTCGGCGAAGTTGCGCTTCGAGCGATGGGGCTGGAGAGAGTCCATACCGGTCACAGGCAGCCGCCGTGCCAGCCGGTGGACTCGGGCCGCGGAGACGTCACCTCCGCACAGACCCGCAGCCACGGGTTGTGGCTACGCGCTCACTGCGCTGACGGCGCGCTGCTGGTGCGTCTGCTCGACCGTTTCGATGAGCTCGCCCTCGATCATGATCTTGACCTCGTGGCCGACGATGATCCGCCCGTCGGCGAGCATGTCGAACGCCATGCCGAAGTCCTTGCGGTTGATCCGGCCTTCGGCGCTATAAGCGATGCGGTGGCCCATCGTGGGGTCGTTCATCTCGCCGTAGCGTTGCACTTGCAGGGTGACCGGCCGCGTGTCGCCCTTGATCGTGAGGTCGCCGGTCATAGCGAAGCGGTCCTCGCCAAGAGGTTCGATCTTCGTGCTGCGGAAGGTGATCGTCGGGTACCTCTCGAGCTCGAGGAAGTAGGACCCCCTCAGGTCGTTGTCCCGTTGCGCGTTGTGGGTATTGAGGCTCGCCACGTCGATTGTGACCTCGACGTGCGAGGCCGCCGGGTTCTCCGGGTCCACGCTGCCCGTGGCCGTCACCTCGTTGAAGCGACCGCGCACGGTCATCATGCCGAAGTGCTTGACGGCGAACTCCACC
>JACQGX010000183.1 GCA_016199265.1 Chloroflexota bacterium
GAGGTGGTTACTGGCAAAGACCGGCCACGTGTACTGCTGGATGTTGATGTCGCCGTGGTAGTTGCCGTGGAGCTGCTGCCAGTCGTCGAGGTACCACGGCGTCTGAATCGGCGGTGGGTACCGGCCGCGGTTGCAGGCCGCATGGACGTAGAGGGCGTGATGCCACAGATGGCCAAGGAATTCATCGCTGAGAGAGACGAACGACCGTCGCCAGAACTCAGTCCACCACGCCTGGTGATCACGCGCCAGCGCGTCGAAGCCGGCGGCTTCGGCCGCCATAACGAGCCGCCGCGCGGCGTCCAGTGGATCTTCGTGCTCATGCGACGTGACCGCGGTTGCCAGCACCGTGACTTCCGGCGCGTCCCGTTCGTGGAGTGTGGCCAGCCAGCCCGCATCGTCCCGCGCGACGCGGTGAGCAGCGCCCACAATGCGCGCCAGCAACACGTACCGCACGCCGTCCGGAAAGGCGTAGTCGACCCAGAAGCAATCGTCGTCCCGGCCAAAGGCAGGGGCGCCCAATGTGGCGTCAGTCCACCGGCGGAGCGTCACCTGCCGTTCGTGCGGCTGGTCGTAGATGTACTCCGTCCGCCTTGCCCGCGGCGAGTCGTAGCCCGCCACCGGCACCTCTCGGAATCGCACCACGAGCACGTTTCGTGTCGCGTCGATAAACGACGTCGTCCGAGTGCGCATCCACCGCTTCTCGATGTCCAGCGTCAGCTCTGCGCGATAGAGAGAGAGTCGCGCCTCGTAGCTACGCAGTACGCCACGGCCGGCGGGACTCCGCGGGCGGCCGGCCGCATCGACGTCCAGGTGAAGGTGGTCCGTGATCTCCGGCACGCGTAGGGCGAGCACGCCGCACGGCTTGAAGTTGGGTGGATTCTCTCGTGGGCCGCCGGCCGCCCGCTCCTGTGCGCCCAAAGCACGGAGCGTCTCCCAAGCTCCCTGCTCGATCAGACGCAGCACCTCGGCGTGTGGCGTCCAGGCGTAGTCGCGGTACGGGGAACGCAGGTCCCAGACGTCGGCCTTGGTGATCCCCCACGAAAGCCCACCGGCGCCACCCGGTTGCCAGGCCACGGCATACAGGTCGCCGTTCCCGAGCGGGAGCCCGGCCATCCACTGCCGCAATGGCATCTGGGCGATTAACTCGTAGGCGGCCAAAGAGGACTCGTAGTCGACCGCGAAGTCCGCACCTGGGAACGACGTCAACGACGTCAACGTGGTCGCTTCCCCCGAAGGCGGCGATGCGCTACCGGCCACACCTGCTATCCCATCCTCGTCAGCACACTCGCTCTGCCGGCGCTACGGCCCCTTCCCGAGGATGCTGTCGACGACCGGCTTCGCCTCTTGAAGCCCCTGCAGCGCCGTCTTCTTGCCGTCCCAGACGCTAGCGAACGTCTTTGCGAGTGCACCTTGTACGTCTTCCCATTGCGGGCCGCGTGGTGCCGGCGTCGCCACGCTGAGCGTCTCCAGGGCGGCCTTGCGGTTCTGTGGTGGAACGTCTTTGAGCCACGCATCGGACTCGGCGACGGCGCGATGGGCAGGGATCTGGTCTCCCACCAGGATGCGCTGGCCTTCTTCGCCAGCCAGGAAGGAGATGAAGTCGAAGCCTTGCGGGACGTGCTCTGCCTGCTGAAGCACGGCGAACCCTGCGGTCGTGCTGCCGGCAGCGAATCCCTTTTTTCCTCTAGGCAGCTTGACGAGATCGAACGAAAACTTCGCTTGAATTCGCATGTCCTGCACCTGCACGGCGCTCATGAACGTCGCGGCTCGCCCCGACTGGAAGAACCGTACCGCGCTGAGGCCGTCACGGTCCGGCGCTTTGGGGGCGACATGATGCGCGTTGTACAGGTCGCTGTACCATTGCAGCGCCTCGGCAGCCGGCGCGTCGATGACCATCTTGGTTGGGTCGAGGTCGTTGTCAAACAGCTTGCCGCCCCAGCTATGCACCAGCGGCAACAGATGCCATTCCCAACGATCGACCAAACCAATGCCAAAGATACGGCCGGCTTCACCCGCCTGCCCTGTGGTCAGACGGCGGGCGGTGTTGAGCAGATCCTCCCACGCCCAGGGATCGCGAGGAAGCGGCACCGAGTTGGTTTGAAAGAAGTTGACGTTGGTCCAGATCATTCCCGTCAATGCGAGCCACGGCAGCCCGTAGACCTTGCCGCGCCAGCGATACGACTCGACAGTGCTGGGATAGAACTGCTTGAGGTCGACTCGGTGCCGCTTCGCCAGTTCGTCCAGCGCAGCGATCGCTCCACCGGCGGCCCGTGCCATGATCGTGGTGTCCCCGGCCCGAATCACGGTCGGCGGTGTACCGGCCGCGATCTGCGCATCCAGCTTGGCGTTGAACTGCTCCGGATGCACTTCCAAGGTCACCCGTACGCTCGACTGCTTGGCATGGTAGCGGTCCACCGCCATCTGGAACTGCTCGGCGAGATCAGGGCGGCCGGCCGTACCCCAGATGATGGTGGCCGACGCACGAGACCCATCGGCGAGCGGTTCCGCTTGCTGCCTATTTCCCACGCCGGCTACACATGCCGCCATTCCCGCCGAGGCTATTGAGGCGGAGACCAGACTCGTCATCACGCCGCGCCGGGTGAAGGCTCTATCGGTCCGAGATGTCATCACAGCTCCTCCTGTCGGACCAAGTACCAGATTACGGTACCTGTTACCGAGGCGGTACCGCTTGGTCTGAGTGTGTTGCACGAGATATCCGAGGTCGCGGAGGGTATAGAGAAACCGCTGCGCGGTGCTCTTGGTCATCCCCAGCCGCTGCGCTACCTGAGTCAGACTCAACTCGCTCTCCTGAACGGAAAAGAGCTCCAGCACACGCAGACCCTTGGCCAGCGTTTCCATGTGATGCGCCGGCTTACCGTGTGCAGAGCCGGCGGAGCTTTCGGCCATGTAACGTGCATTCGGCGCAATCGCTGTAGCCGACGTTCGACCTTCCACCCGGGGCGTCGCTCGCATCAACACGATAGTACCGTCCGGGCACCGCGGCCGCCCCAGGAACCGCCGCCGCGGCCTTCTCGTGACCGACGAGAACGCCTGCGGGCTGATCCGATGGCTCCGCAGCGTGCCTGCAGGTGCTGCGCGTGGCGCCAGTACATCGCGGCGGCCTGCCGCCAGTAGTCCGGCCGGTCGTACCAGGTGGAGTCCGTTCAGGTAGGTTGTTCCCTCTGCACGGCAGTTACACACTCGCTGCCAGCGTCTCGAACTCGTCGCTGGGCGCGTGTGAACAGCCCGCTCACGCCCTCCATATCCCACAGCATGTAGAGCTTCACGACAACACCACAACTCCCTTCCTTACCGGTAGTCTTGGGTACGCCCTATCCGCCAGACAGGCGCTGGTTCGTTGGGGTGCCGGCAGGCTGCCGGCTGGAAGACCAACAAGATGGCAGTACTCTTGGGAGCGGCCGTGCGGGAGCGGCCGTGCGGGAGCGGCTGTGCGGGAGCGGCCGTGCGACTTCTAGCGTAAGTTTTGTGCAACCAGGGACACAATCGTTGAATCGGGTGGATTCTTGATCAATCGGACGCGCTACGGCAGCCTCTCACCGGAGGCTGCTGATGGACGTGCGCGACGCGGTAGAGGGATGTCCAGACA
>JACQGX010000184.1 GCA_016199265.1 Chloroflexota bacterium
CTAAAGCAAGTGCAAAGTGCAAAGTGCAAAGTGAGGCTGCCTGCGGGTTTCACCTCGGCTTTGGTTTAGCACGTCCCAGCCGGTGGGATAATGATCGCACGGCGCCGTTGTCGACGTAAGGGGGATCTATGGAAACGCAAACCGTCTCGATACGTGTGAACGGAAAGGCCACTAGTCAGGAAGTGGAGCCGCGGCTGCTGCTCGTCCACTACCTGCGCGACAAGCTCAACCTCACGGGCACGCACATTGGGTGCGATACCGGGCAGTGCGGTGCCTGTACGGTACTGCTCGACGGCCGCTCGGTCAAATCGTGCATGCTGCTCGCCGTCCAGGCCGACAGCGCCGACGTCACGACCGTCGAGGGGCTCGCAGCCGACGGCCGGTACCACCCTGTCCAGGAAGGCTTCTGGGAAAAGCACGGCTTACAGTGCGGGTTTTGCACGCCCGGCCTCTTGATCACCGCCGCGCAGCTCATCAACGATGAGCCCGATCCGAGCGAGACGCAGATCAGAGAGGCCATCGAAGGCAACATCTGCCGTTGTACCGGGTACCAGAATATCGTCGAAGCGATCAAGTACGCGGTGCAGAAGGCGCGTTCGGGTGAGCCCGGACAGCCAATCGGCAGCGGTGTCACGGTAGCGCAGTAACGAAGACGAACGACCAACGACGAGGGAGGTGGAGCGTGACCATCTCTTCGTCGTTCGTCGCTCGTCCTTCGTCATCAGGGCCTGAGCGGCCCCAAGCAAGGGGGAACCATATGGCTGTTGCGACTCCGACGAAAGCGTTCGGCGCGGCGATCAAACGCCGCGAGGACCCACGCTTCATTACCGGGAAAGGCCAGTATACCGACGACGTGCGTCTGCTCAATATGGCCACCATGGCTATTCTGCGCAGCCCGTACGGCCATGCGCGTATCACGCGCATCGACGTCGAGTCAGCCCGCCGGGCGCCGGGCGTGCTGGCCGTCTACACCGGAAAGGACATTCAGAGCGTCGCCCCATCGATGCCGTGCGCCTGGCTCATTCCCAATTCAGACTTGAAGACGCCCAACTATCCGCCGCTCGCCGTCGACCGGGTGCGCTACTTTGGCGAGGGCGTGGCGATGGTCGTCGCCGAAAACGGCTACCAGGCGAAAGACGCACTCGACTTGATCGAGGTCGACTATGAACCGCTGCCGGCCGTCGTCGACCAGGAGCAGGCGGTGCAGGAAGGCGCGCCGCAGCTCCACGACGACGTGCCGCACAACCTGGCCTTTACCTGGCACATCGCCGGCGGTGACGCCGACGCGGCCATTCGCGACGCCGACGTCGTGATTCGGCAGCGCTTCATTAACCAGCGCCTGCTGCCCACCGCGATAGAAACCCGCGGCGCGGTCGCCGACTTCAACCAGGCGACGGGAGACCTGACGATCTGGCTGACCAGCCAGAACCCGCATATTCACCGGCTACTGATCTCGCTCGTGCTCGGCATCCCCGAACACAAGATCCGAGTCATCGCCAGAGACGTCGGCGGCGGCTTCGGCAGCAAGATTCCCCTCTACGCCGGGGAAGTGCTCGCTATCATTGCCTCGCGCGACCTGGGCCGGCCCGTGCGCTGGAGCGAAGAACGCTCGGAAAACTACGTCGCCACGACCCACGGCCGCGACCACATCCAGGACGTCGAGCTGGCAGCCAACCGCGACGGCCGGATCACCGGTCTGCGCGTCAAGGCGTGGGCCAGCCTCGGTGCGTACCTGTCGACCGCGGCGCCGGGCGTGCCGACCTGGCTCTTCGGCTTGATCCTGTCCGGCTGCTACGACATTCCGAATGCCGACTGCACCGTCTACGGCGTGTTCACCAACAAAACCCCGACCGATGCGTATCGGGGCGCCGGCCGGCCTGAAGCGACCTACCTGATCGAGCGGATGGTCGACCTGCTCGCCGCCGAACTGAAGCTCGACCCGGCCGAGGTGCGGCGCAAGAACTTTATCCCGGCCGACAAGTTCCCCTACACCGTGGCGAATGGTGGTCTCACCTACGACAGCGGCAACTATCAGGGCACGCTCGACAAGGCGCTGGAGCTGGTCGACTATCAAGCGTTGCGGCGCGAGCAGGAAGAGGCGCGGCGGCAGGGCCGCATGATGGGCATCGGCTTCTCCACCTACGTCGAAGTCTGCGGGCTCGCGCCGTCGGCCGCCGCCGGTGCCATGGGCTTCCAAGGCGGCCTATGGGAGAGCGCCACCGTCCGCGTCCATCCCACCGGTAAGGTCGTCGTCCTCACCGGCACCAGCCCGCACGGTCAGGGTGAGGAGACCGCGTTTGCCCAGATTGTCGCCGACGAGCTTGGCGTCGACGTCAACGACGTCGAGGTGGTGCACGGCGATACCGCCCAGATTCAGTACGGTATGGGGACCTATGGCTCGCGCACCGCCGTCGTCGGCGGGGCGGCGATTGCCGTCGCCTGCCAGAAGGTGCGCGAAAAGGCGCTCAAGATCGCCGCGCATATGATGGAAGTGGCGCCGGAAGACGTCGAGTGGGCCGACGGCCGGTTCCGCGTCAAGGGCGCGCCGGAGACGAGCAAGACCATCGCCGACGTTGCGCTCCACAGCTACCTCGCCTGGAGCATGCCCCAGGGTGTCACGCCCGGACTCGAGGAAGGCCACTTCTACGACCCGAGCAACAACGTCTTCCCCTTCGGCTGCCATATCTGCGTCGTCGAGATCGACCGGGACACGGGCGACGTCGCGATCAAGCGGTACGTCGCCGTCGACGATTGCGGTCCGGTGATCAACCCCATGCTCGTCGACGGGCAGCTTCACGGCGGGATCGCGCAGGGCATCGCCCAGGCGCTCTTCGAAGAGGCAGTCTACGACGAGAACGGCCAGTTGCTGACCGGCACGATGATGGACTACGCCGTCCCCAAAGCGGCCGACCTGCCCAAGTTCGAGCTGGCGCGGACGGTCACGCCATCGCCGCACAACCCGTTGGGCATCAAAGGCATCGGCGAGGCGGGGACGATCGCCGCCAGTCCGGCCGTCGTCAACGCCGTCGTCGACGCCCTGTCGCCGCTGGGAATCAAACACATCGACATGCCGCTCAAGCCGGAGAAGGTCTGGCGGGCGATCGAGCAAGCGAGCAGGTAAGGGGGACAACACCATGTATCCGGCTCCATTTCGCTATCACGCGCCTCGCTCGTTAGATGAGGCCATTCGACTCCTCGCGGAGCACGGCGACGAGGCCAAGATCCTCGCCGGCGGCCACTCGCTGCTCCCGGCGATGCGACTGCGGCTGGCGCAGCCAAAAGTGCTCGTCGACATCGGCCGCGTGCCGGATCTTTCGGGCATCCGTCTCGACGGCGGCACGCTGGTGATCGGGGCGATGACGACGCACCGGGAGATCGAGCGTTCCTCGGCCGTCAAGGAACGCTGTCCGTTGCTCGCCGAGGTGGCGCCGCACATCGGCGACGTGCAGGTGCGCCATCGGGGTACCATTGGCGGGAGCCTCGCCCATGCCGACCCGGCGAGCGACTGGCCGGCGGCCATCCTCGCCCTCGACGCCGGCTTGAAGGTCATCGGCCCCAATGGCGAACGCACCATTCCGGCGCGGGACTTTTTCGTCGACGTGCTCACGACGGCGCTCGCGCCGGACGAGGTGTTGGCCGAGATCCGTATCCCACGGCCGGGTCGCGCGGGGGCGTACGAAAAGGCGCGCAACCGGGCGTCCGGCTTTGCAGTCGTCGGCGTTGCCGTCGCCGCCGAACAGCAGGACGGCAAGGTCGCCTCGATCGGGATCGGCATCACCGGAGCCGCCGGCCGGCCGGCGCGCGCCGAGGCGGCCGAGCAGGTCCTGCTCGGGCGGCCGGCGTCGCCGGACACGCTCAGCGAGGCGGCGGCGCAGGCCGCCGTGGGGCTCGACTGTACCCCCGATCTCCACGCCTCGGCTGAGTACCGCCGGCACCTGGTGCAGATCTTGACACGCCGCGCGCTCAGCCGGGCGCTGGGCGTGTGATGCGGCGCCGGAGGCGACGGCGAACGGCGGGGGGCAGGAACGAGGCCCCCTGCCGTTCGCGCGATCGGTGTGCCCAACTCTCGTCCAACGGCGGGCTCTCATCCTGATCTGTTATGAGAATCGAAGGTAGCTACCGTTTCGACGCGCCGCCGGAGCGGGTGTGGGCGGTGCTGCAAGACCCGGCGGCGCTGGCCGCCTGCATCCCTGGCTGTCAGACGCTCGAGCCGGTGGCAGAGCACGAGTTCGCTGCCACGCTCAGCGTTGGCGTCGCGGCGTTCAAGGGTACCTACAACGGCCGTGTGCGCGTCGCCGAACTCGATCCCCCGCACCGCTACGACCTGCACGTCGAAGGCAGCGGCCGGACGGGCTTCGTCAAGGGGGTCGGACACATTTCGCTCGAGCCGGATGGCGGCTCAGCGACACAGGTCAAGGTGGTCGGCGACGCACAGGTTGGCGGCCCAGTGCTCTCGGTCGCCAGCCGTCTCGTCGTACCGACCGCCAAGATGCTGATGAACCAATTCTTTGCGGCGATGCAGCGCTGGCTCAGGGCTTCGCCTATGTGATCGAGGGCGTGGCAACGTGCGACCCGAAGCGCCTTCCGAGCCGTGACACCCCACCAGGGCGGTTCGTTCACCGCCCTACCGGGCGACGCTCTTTCTCGCCCAGCGGTCGTCACTCGTCACTCGTCACTCGTCACTCGTCACTCGTCCGTGTGCCCGCCCAACTGCGCCGTGATCTCGCGCGCCGCCCGCACCACCTGTTCCCCGATCTCGGCCGCCCGTTCGCGCGTGACGCGGCTCGCCGGTCCTGAGATGCTGATCGCCCCGATCACCTCGCCTCGGTGGTCGAAAATCGGCGCGCCTACACACCGGGCGCCGATCTCATTCTCCTCGTCGTCCACCGCGTAGCCGCGCTTGCTCGTCTCTTGGAGCTCGCGCCGCAGCGCCGCCTCGTTCGTTATCGTGTGCGGCGTCTTTGTCGTGAGCGTGGCGTGTCGCAGATACGCGTCCAGTCTCTCCGGCGACCAACCCGCGGCGATCGCCTTGCCCAGTGACGTCGAGTGGTAGTCGTCCCGCGCGCCGACTGTCGCGGCCATGCGCAGACCGCGCGTACTTTCGAGGATGTCGATGTAGGCGGTCCCCTCCGGCACGGCGACCGCCAGGTTCGCCGTCTCACCCGTCTCTGCCTGCAGCCGCTCCAGCACCGGACGGGCTACCGCACGCAACTCGAGCCGTTGGCTCACCTGCGTCCCGAGCTCGAGTAGCCGCAGCCCCAGCCGGTACCGGCCGGTCGGTGCATCGCGCTCGACGTACCGGCGCTCTTCCAGGTTGGTCAGGATACGAAACGCCGTGACCTTGTTGATCCCCGCCTTCCGGCCCGCCTCGGTGAGCGACAGCGCTGTGTGCTCGCTCAGCACGTCGAGCAGATCGAGCGCTTTCGTCAGCACGCCGATCGTGTAGTCGACCGGCCGCTTCGCGCCGCTCCCCGCCTCGACCGCTGCGCCGGTGTCTTCGTCTCGCAGTACCATAGCTGCCCCTACGCTGGTGCCCGGACTCTCTGCGTTCATCGGAGCCTGCCCTGAGCCCCTTCGACAGGCTCAGGGCTGCGCTCAGGATA
>JACQGX010000194.1 GCA_016199265.1 Chloroflexota bacterium
GGTCACTCCACCTCCGGTGCACCATTCTAGGCATAACTTACCTCGGGGTGCTTAGCACTTAGCACTTAGCACTTAGCACTTGGTCTAGCGGTACTGGTCCATCACTACCTGGACCTGCTGTTTCATCTCCTGCATCGTGGCGTCCGGCCCCTGCTTCCCGGCCAGCATGTTGTTCACCGCGGTGTTCATCGCCGCCTCGACGTCCACGGCGCCGGGGAACGGGAAGTAGGCGGTGTGGCGCGCCTGCCCGAGCAACTCGTTCGCCCGCTTGCGCCAGGGCTGCTTCTGCAGCGCCGCCGGGTCGTTGGCGACACTGGCGATGCAGGCTTGGTCCCACGAGCCCTCGGCCTCCTGGATAAAGCGCTGGCCCTCGACCGAGGCCTGGTACTTGGTGAACTCCCAGCCGGCGTCCGGCCGCGGCGCGGCCGTGGGGACGACGCCCGAGGTGGCGGCGACGTAGCCAAAGGTCTTGCCCCGGGCACTCGGCCCACCGGGCACCGGCCACTGCGCAATCTGCGCCGTCGGGTCGGCGGTCATCGCGTCGCGCGGCACGACCCAGATGCCGGCCAGCGCGATGCCGGTCGCCCCCCGGCCGAGCGCCTCGCCGGTGCCGCGGTTGAACCGCTTCTGGAACTCGTCCAGCGCGCCCTTGCCGCCGAGCGCCGCCACCGTCTCGGCCACCCACTTGAGCGCTTCGACGCCGGCCGGCGTGGCGAAGCCGAGCTGGGTACCGTCGGCGCTCAATAGGGGCACGCCGTTCGCCTGAAAGTACATGATCGCCGTCGGCCCGCCGATCTGCCACGTAGGGTGGTAGCCGATGCGGTCGAGCTGGCCCGGCCCCTCCTCGCGCTTCATGCGCTGGATGGCGAGCCGGAAGTCGTCCCAGGACGAGGGGGCCTTGTTGGGATCGAGCCCGGCGTCGCGGTACGCCTTCTGGTTGACGTAAACCGAGCGGACGTTCGAGTGGTGGGGCATACCGTAGATCTTGCCCCGGAACACGGCGCCGGCCTTGGACCCGAAGTAGTACTGGTCCATGTTGACCTTGTCGCGGGCGATGTAGGCGTCGAGTGGCGCGAAGATCTTCTTGTACGCCGCCACCTGGATCGTCTGGAAGCTGCCGAAGTACGCGTCCGGCACGATCCCCCCGGCGAGCGAGGCCTGGAACTTCTCGTACGTCACGCCCATGGTCAACTCGCCGGTCCAGCCGGGGTGGCGCCGCTTGAAGTCCTCCCACGCCGGCGGGACGGAAGGGTTGTTGTCCGCGATCGACCACCAAACGTCGACCCGCTGCGGGCCCGCCGGCGCGGGTCGGGCGCCGGTGGGGTCTGCGGCGCGCTCACGTGTCGCGCAGGCGGCGATTGGCCCCAGCCCGGCCAACGCAAGCAGTGCGGGCCCCCGCCGAAGCAGGACGGCACGCGATATACGGTTGTCATTCATCTGTTTTCTCCTTCCTCACAAGCCAGGCCCATCCCTGAACTACGTACCCGAACTGCACGTACTCTAACTGGTCCTCTGCTACTTCGGCTACCGCACCCATTGTTCCGCCATCATGAGCCAGCGGCGCCCATCGGCGTTCATCGGCGGTTTCTCCTCGTCCATCTCATCGCCGTCCATTTGCGTTCATTTGCGTTCATCTGCGGTTCCATCGCTCTCCGTATCCTCTTCGCGTCTCTGTGTCTCTGTGGTGTACCCGTTCGCTCTCTATGGTGAACCTCTTGGGGGGGCCCGGTACGCTGATACGATTGTTCTAGCACCGCTTCCGTCCGAACCATCCCCGCCATGTCGACCGAAAGTCCCTGCCTCATCCCCGCCGAGCAGCTCAGCGCGCAGCTCCAGCAGTTGCCGCGCCAGCCCGGTGTCTATCTGATGAAGGACGCCGACGGCCGCGTGCTCTACGTCGGCAAGGCGGGCGTCCTGCGCAACCGCGTGCGGTCGTACTTCGGCCACCAGGCCGACCTCGCGCCGAAGACGCGCGCCATGGTTGCCAGGGTCGCCGGGATCGACTACATCGTCACCGGCTCGGAGAAAGAGGCGCTCCTCCTCGAGAGCAATCTGCTCAAGGAGCACCGGCCCCGCTACAACATCAAGCTGCGCGACGACAAGCAGTACCTCTACCTCAAGATCGGCATGGCCGACCGCTACCCGCGCGTCTACACCGCGCGTCGCGTCGCCGCCGACGGCGGCCGCTACTTCGGCCCGTATACCAACTCGCAGGCGATGCGCGACACGATCAAGCACCTCCAGCGCCTCTTCCAGTTCCGCACCTGCTCGCTCGACCTCTCTAAGGAATACAAGCGGCCGTGCCTGCTCTACCACATCAAGCGCTGCTCGGGGCCGTGCGTCCGGCAGGTGACCGACGACGAGTACGCCAAGTCGATCCAGGAGCTGATCTGGTTCGTTGAAGGCAAGCACGACGACGTGCTCGCCCAGCTCCGTGCCGACATGGAGCGCGCCGCCGACGAGCTGGCGTTCGAGCGCGCCGCCTCGCTGCGCGACCGCATCGCCGCCGCCGAGAAGGTGGCCGAACAGCAGCGGATCACCACCGTCGGCCGCGGCGACCTCGACGCGATCGCGTTCGCCGCCGAAGACGGCGACGTCGCCGTTCAGGTCTTCACCGTGCGTGACGACAAGATCGTCGGGCGCGAAGAGTTCGTCCTCCAAGACGCCGAAGGCGCCGGCACCAAGGAGATCCTGACGCAGTTCGTCCAGCAGTATTACGACCGCGCCACCTACGTGCCGCCTACCGTGCTCTTGCCGGAGCCGATCGATTCACCCGACGCATTCGTCTCCTGGCTCGCCGACCGGCGCGGCGGCCGCGTCAAGCTCGAAGTGCCGCGCCGCGGCGCCAAGAAGCAACTCCTCGACCTGGTGGCGAAGAATGCGGCCGAGGCGCTCGAACGCCTCAAGCAGAAGTGGCTGGCCGACGAACGCATGACGCGCGGCGCCGTCCGCGAGCTCGGCGAGGCCCTCGGCCTGGCCGAATCGCCCCGCCGCATCGAGTGTTACGACATCTCGCACGTCCAGGGCACCTCCACCGTCGCGTCGATGGTCGTCTTCGAAGACGGCCGGCCGGCCCGCCACGCCTACCGCCGCTTTCGCATCAAGGCCGGTGACCAGAACGACGACTTCGCCTCGATGTACGAGGTCATCACCCGCCGGTTCCGCCGCGCCGCCCTAGCCACAGAGGGAAAGGCGGGCGCCACCAGCGGCGATGCCGTGAGTGCTGGCGGCGGCGATGCCGTGAGTGCTGGCGGCGGTGATGCCGTCGTTCCCGACAGATCTGTAGGGGCGTATAGATATACGCCCAGCGGCGGCCCGCAAACCAGAACACCCACGGCAGACGCCCTCGGCACGCGGCCGGGAGTAGACGACGTTCTCGACGACGTTGACGAACAGGCTGATGACGAAGCGATCGCCGCCTCGATCCGCGTCGGCCAGGACGCCCGCCGCGCCGAGCGCACCGGCGAGATCCCAGCCGACGCCGGCGAAGCAGGCCTGATGGCGCCCGAAGACGATGGCGTCGATACCGCTGCCGCCGCCGGGTCGACACGAGACGGCTGGGCCGCCCTGCCCGACCTGGTGATCATCGACGGCGGCAAGGGGCAACTCAACGCCGCGCTCGAGGCGATGCGTGACGTCGCCGCGCCGGCTATTTCAACCGTCGGCCTTGCCAAGGAGCGTGAGGAGATCTTCCGGCCCGGTCATAGCGAGCCGCTCCGGCTGGCTCGCACCTCGCAGGCGCTCTATCTCGTCCAGCGTATCCGTGACGAAGCGCACCGCTTCGCCGTGACGTACCACCAGCTCGTCCGCAAGAAGCGGATGGTTGGCTCGCGCCTCGACTACGTGCGCGGCATCGGCCCCAAGCGCAAAAAGGAGCTCATCCGCCGCTTCGGCTCCGTCCGCGGCATCGCCCAAGCCACCGACGAGGAACTGCTGGCCGTGCCCGGCGTAAATGCGGAGATTGTGGCGCAGCTACGCGAGCAGCTCTAGCCAGGAGTATTCGCGCACTACCCGCTCATCCTGAGCCTGCCCTGAGCGCAGCCGAAGGGATGCGCCCGCGGCCCTACCGGCCATTTGCAGCCGCTTGAGCATCCCGGCCGCTCATCCTGAGCCTGTCGAAGGATGGGCGGGCGCCTACTGGAATGATGGCTAATCCGGGCTAGCGCAACTTCGGTCAGGGTCTTCGCGCCTAACCCCACCAGGGCGGACGATGGCGATTCCCTTCCCTCCGGTCGACCGACGGCTGGAGGTTGCGTCACGGCTGTGTCAAGGTGTGCGCGATGCTCTGTACGCTCGCGGCGACGCCCTCGACCATGATGTGCCCGGTGGGCTTGTAGCCGTCACCGACCATCACCAATCCCGGCACAGGTTCCTGGTCATCCGGATCCTCGCCCTGGATAACGTGGTTGACCGGCCAGGCGCGGCGAAAGGCGCTCGTGCGGACGACGCGGCAATGACGATCGAAGTCGCTGCCAAAGACATACCGCAAGTCGCGCAGCGCGAGCTCACGCTCCATCGCCACGTCGTCGTTCATCATGACCTGGAACGTATCCAGCATATGCATTCCCGGCGGGACGAGCGACGGCACCGCTCTGGAGACCTCCACAATGCCGGAGATGCGTTGGGTATCCAGACAAAACATGATGCTGTTGTGGGGGATGAGGGACTTCTCACTCACGATGTGCAATTTGAGACCGGCCGCCGCGGTGAACGGCGCCGGCACGGAGGCAACACCAGCCGGTGCACCATCCAGCAGGGCCGCCGTCGCCTTAGGCCCAGCATTAGAGATGATGCGACGCGTGAAGGCTGTCTGCACCTCGCCGGTGTGGCGGTCGCGGTAGCGCACTCCACAGACTCGACCCAGTTGCTCATCGAACAGGATGCCGGTTGCCTGCGTGCTCAAGAGAACTCTGCCGCCACGGCTGGCGATAAACGCTCCCAGCCCCTCAACTATCGGCTTACAGCCGCCCACGGGAATCTCGGGAAAGCCGTAGTGGAAAACGCTGCGCAACACCGCACGCATTTCCTCGTAAGAAAGCTGATCTGGTCGGATACTCAAAGCAAAGTGGGAGAAGCGCTCGAACAGCTTCAACACTATCTGCTCGTCACTCTGCTTGTGCAGCCAGTCTAGGAATGACTCATGGTGCCCTAAGTATCTTATAAAATGCATCTGGAACAGTATTTTCAATAGATCGATACTGGCTTTAAGGCCCAGAATACCGAACAGATCTACCCTTCTCTTCCAGATAAAGTGTTTCCCGTCCAAGAAGAACGATGCATACACGCTCCGTGGCACAGGCGTAAATGGCAGGCCCAAGGAGCGAAGCAGCTTTGCCAAGACACCGCCGCTGCCGTGCGGGACCATATGGAGCGCACCGGTCGTGATCTCACAGCCGTCCTGCTGCACCGTGGTAAACCGCCCCCCCACATACGGTAGGCGCTCGAGCACGAGTACCGACCCACCCGCCTTGGCCACGGTGGCAGCCGATAGGAGTCCGCCGAGTCCAGCCCCGATGACGATGGCGTCGTAGTGGTGTCGCTGAGCAGGGGCAGCAGAAACAGTGGTCATGATCTGTTAGCCAATATTCTATTCACCTCAAACCTCCGTGGCCGTTCACGCCGTAGCGGTGCGACGCCGCGGCCGGCAGCAAGGAGGGGAGCGGGTGACGACGGTGCGCGGCAGTACCGACGGCGGTGAGGTCGTCGAGCACCGAGCGCTCCTGTTGGCGGCCGGTGGCGGTGACGGTGAGCCGGCGCGCCACCA
>JACQGX010000195.1 GCA_016199265.1 Chloroflexota bacterium
AGACGAAACGAATGATTACGGCGTGACGAAAGGAGCGTGCCCATGCCACGAGTGATCCAGCATGTACCCGGTGTGCCTGCGCTATCGATGACCCGGCGGCGGATGGTCGGGCAGGCTACAGCCGTCATCGGCTCCGCCGCGGCCGGAGCGTGCGTGCCAGGCCAGCCGGCTGACAGCATTCCAGCGGCCAGTCAGACCCCGGTGACGTTGCGCTATGCAGCACCGTTCGGACCGTCGATCGCAGTGACCGTCGAGGCGGGCCGGACCAGAATCGTCGAGGCCTTCAACGCGCGCGGCTCTCACCAGGTGCGCCTCGAAACGCCACAGAACCTCTACGTGTCGGTGCTGGCGCAAGCGGCGGCCGGCGACCCGCCCGACCTCAGCCACACCCTGCCCCGCGAGTACCACCCCTTCGTCAACGCCGGCGCACTGCTGGAGCTCGATCCGTTCATGAAGCGCGACCGCAAGAACGTCTCGGACATCCTCCAGTCGGTGCTCGACAACTGGGTACGCGACGGCCACAATTGGGCGCTGCCCCAGACCTACCCCGTTCAGGCCCTCTACTTCAACCGCGCGCTCTTCGACAAGCACGGCCTGAAGCATCCCGACCAATACGAAAAGGAAGGAAAGTGGAGCGTCGACACCTACCTGGATCTCGCGCGCAAGCTTACCACCGGCGCGGGTGAGACGAAAGTGTGGGGCGGCTTCTGGCCCAACAGTACGCTGGACATCCAGGCCGGGTTCCTTTGGTCGTTCGGCGGGCACATGTGGGACCGTGACATGAAACGACGCTCCTCGACAGCAAGGAGTCGCTGGAGGCCATTCAGTTCCAAGCCGACCTCACCGCCAGGTACGGCGTCTCGCCGACAGCCGACGAGCGCAAGCTGCTGCCGAGCGCCAACGGCGCCACGCTCGCCGCCGAGCGCACGCCGATGGAGATCCTCATGACCGGCGCCGTCGGCCAGCTGACCCCGACGACGTTCCCCAAAGGCATGGTGCCGCTGCCGAAGGGCGCCGCCGGCCGCCTGGTGCGCAGCGCCGGCCAGGCGGTGCAGATCATGAAGGGTTCGAGGCACCACGACGCCGCGTGGCAATTCGTCCGCTTCTCGACCAGCACGGAAGGAGAGAAAATCATGTACGGCCTGCGTGTCTCGTTGGCTTGGCACAAAGCGTCGCTCGGCTCGCCCGAATATGCCAGGCTGCTGCACCCGTGGGAGAGCGCGGCCGCCTACGCCGAGTGCGTGAACAAGGGCAAGCCCACCAGGTTTCCCGGCGAGTTCACCGCGATCAACCGCCTCTACCAAACGGCGTACGACGAGGTGCGCCACGGCCGGAAGAGCGCCCGACAGGCGATGACCGAGATCAAGCCCGAAGTGAACGCCCTCCTGGTAAAGGGCCGCTCGTAGGTACGTCATCATGAGCCGCCCTCGCATTGTTTCGGTCATGAGTGCGCGGACCTACGCGCTGGTGTTCTCGCCGCCGGCGGAAGCCAAGCAGCGCCGCTTCGCCGACTTCACTGCCTGCCAGAGCGAGGAACGGCTGGGCGAACAGGAGATGATTCGCTGGCTGGACGGCGCCAATGCGGCGATTGCCTCCTGGGGTGTGCGTTTCACCGACCGCGCTATCGAGGAGACCAATCTCCAGATCATTGAAGTGGAGAGGGGGCGAAAGTGCTGTAGAGGGAGAGATCCCTGCGCTTTCTTCCGCTGTTTTCCGAGGCCGGCTGGTGCTGCCGGTGGAGGCGCGGGGGCCGGTCTACGTCACGGCGCTTGCGCCTGACCTGGGTATCGCCGGGATGAGCAACCCGATCGAGCCGCTGCCGGCGGGCGGCCACCGCATCTTCTTCGGCGACCTGCACGCGCATGCCTTCGATCGGTTCGGGGGCCGTCCTGCCCGGGCGCCGTTCCAGCCGAACGGATTCGGCACCTACGCCGAGGCGTACACCTACGCTCGGCACGTGGCGGGACTCGACTTCGTCGCCCTGGCCACGTTCCACTCGAGCGACCCGCAGCACTGGCCGGGCTACCTTGGCCTCTCTCGTCGCGTGCAGGAGCCGGGACAGTTCGTCACTCTGCCGGCCGTCGAGGTTTCCGACCGGGCCGCCGGCCACCGCGTCGTCGTCTTCCCGGACGACGATCCCGCCAAGGTGCCGGACGTCGCGGGCGGCCGGCTCCCCGATCTCTGGCAGACGCTGGAAGGGACCGGCGCGCTGGCGATCCCCCACCACACCAATGCGTCGTCCGAAGGCGGACCGCAGTCGTGGGACGTACAGGATTGGTCCACCCATGACCCGCGCTTCCAGACGGTGGTGGAGATCACGCAGAACCGCGGCGCGTTCGAGGTGGACCTACCAGATGCCTGGGACCGGTCCGGCGGCGCGACCGTCATTGGCGGACGCGGCGCCTCGGTGCAGGACGCCCTCGCCCGCGGCTGCCGCCTCGGCTTCGTCGGCGGCACTGACAACCATTACGCCCAGCCCGGCTCCAACCGCTGCGCCAAGGGCGGCGTGGACTTCCACGACCGCGTGACCGGCGGCCTCACGGCTATCCTGGCACCGGCGCTGAGCCGCGAGTCGGTCATGGCAGCGCTGCGCGCGCGCCGGTGCTACGCCACCACTGGTGCGCGCATGCTGCTCGACTGCTCCGTTGACGGCCACCTGATGGGTGAAGAGTTCACCACACGAGCCGCGACGGCGCACCTCACCGCCCGCGTTACCGGCGATGGTGAGCTTGCCCGTTTGGAGGTGATCCGCGACAACGCCGTGGTCCACACGCAGCAGGTTGCCAGCCGCCAGGCAGCGCTTGACCTCACGCTGCCCCTCGAACCCGGTAAGACCACCATCTTCTACCTCCGCGTCGCTCAGGCCGATGGACAGGTTGGCTGGACCAGTCCGGTCTGGGTATCGAGGGAACAGTCACGAGCCCGAGAACCAAGCCGAAGAGAGACGCGCAGGAGCAATCACGGCTGAGTCACACCGGCCGCCGAACGTCCTGCTGATCACGACCGACGAGCGACCATCAGCAACGAGAAGGCGATTCGTGCCTTGACCTGGCTCAAGAGAATCGTCGACAGCCAGGGCGGCTACGAGCGGATACTCGAGTACGAGACGCCTCATCCTCCAGGCATCACCGTCAGGTTCCAACTCACCACTCTGCGCAGCTTGTGGTGCAGCCGTTCGACTACTTCGACGCGGCGCGCTTCTTCCCATCCCTTGCGCCTGAGGATCGCGTGCGCGCGTACGCCTGCTTCGGCGGCGTGCCGGCCTACCTACGCCACTGGCTCCCGGGACGGGGGCTCCGGGAGAACGTCGAGCAGACGTTGCTCGCGCCGGGGCATTTCCTGTTCCGCGAAGGCGAAGAACTGCTGCGCACCGAGTTCCATCAGGAGGCGCTCTATGCCTCCATCCTGCGGGCCGTGGCTACTGGCGAAGAGCGCCCGAGCGACATCGCCCGAGCCGTCGGGCGCCACAGCGCCAACGAAATCCTCGACCACCTCCGGCGGCTGCAAGACCTCCAATTCTTGCGGCGGGAGGTCCCCGTTACCGAGCTAGGCCAGGCGCGCACCCAGCGCGTGTTGTACCGCCTCGCCGACCCGTACCTCCGCTTCTGGTTCCGCTACGTCTCGCCGTACCAGTCATTCCTCCAGCTCGGGAAGGCGGCAGAATTGTGGGCACGCGAGATTCAGCCAACGCTGGATGAGTTCGTCGCGCGCACCACTTGGGAGGAGGTCTGTCTTCAGCACCTCTGGCGCCGGCTCGCGGCGGATCGGCTTCCGGCCCGCTTTGCCCAGCTCGGCCGCTGGTGGGACGGCGGGGATGAGATCGATCTGGTGGGGCTCTGGCGGGGCCGAGCCACGCTGGTCGGGGAGTGCAAGTGGACGGCCACGCCTGTTGGCGAGGAGGTGTTCGTCGCCCTGCAACAGAAGGTCGGCAAGCTCCCCATTCAGGAGCCGCCGCTCTGGGTGCTGGCCAGCCGCGCCGGGTACCACCCTGTGCTGCGCCACCGTGCCGCACTCGGCGGTCTGCTGCTCCTGGAGCCAGTCGATCTGTTCTAGTGGGTCAGTTGTCGCCATCAGCAAGGATATTGTCGCCTGCGTGACGTATCAAGGAGCAGGCAGCCGGTGAAGTGCGGCGACGACGTTCTCGGTGCTGGGTGGAGCCAACGCCGGGAGGACCGCCTCGTCGAGCCCTACGTGATGCGGTCGCCGCCAAGCCGTGCCCGCGCCGCGCGGAACGCGTTCATCGGGTAGCCGGTGTTCGGCTGCAACGCGGGAAGGCGGGCGGGGAGCGGCGCGCCGAGAACGTCCTCGAGCCGCTGCTGCTGGAGCCGGAGCGCCTCGGGGTTTGCCGCCGCCACGTCCTCGAAGCTGTTGGGGTCTTGGTCGACTCGATAGAGCCTCCACCGCGGGCTCGGCTGCTGCACGTTGACGACGGCGTTCCAGGTATGGTCGCGTACGCTGGCCTCGAACCCCCAGACGGTCAGCACCCAATCGCGTAGGCCGGCACGTTTGCCGGTGGCCAGGTCCCATAGATTGTCGCCGTCGAGCGGCTCGTGGCTCACACCCTGCCAGGCGAGGATCGTCGGCGCCAGGTCGATGTGCTGCACGAAGGCGCTGACCACCTCGTCGCGCGGCCCCTCCGGGTGGCGCACCAGCATGTTTACCTGCGTGTTGTAGGCGTTCATGTGGCGGTTGTCCTTGCCGAACTTGCCGTGCTCGTCCAGTTGCGTGCCGTGATCGGAGGTGAGGACGACGATCGTCTTGTCGAGCAGCCGGCGAGCCGCCAAGTGGTTCATCAACACGCCGATCCACTTGTCGACGAAGGTGACCGAGCCGTAGTAGAGCGCCTTGACCCGTTCCCGCTCGTCCGGCGTGAGGTCGGTCTCCTGCGCGGGGGTGATTGGGTTGAGACCGGTCCACGTGTGACCGGTGTACTCATCGGCATACTCGAGCGGTGGGTGCCACGGCTCGTGCGTTTCGAACGAATCGATCCACAGGAAAAAGGGGTGCATCTCGCGCGAGTCGTCGACGAAGCGGATGGCGTTCTGGATACACTGCGCGAAGGTGAAGTCCTCCTCCCGCTTGCGGTCCTTGACGTTCCAGAGCCACTGGCACAGGACGAAGGACAGGTCCTCGGTGCGGCGGGTGAACTGCGCCAGCGGCAGCTCGGCCATCGTGCCGAGACGGTACGGATCGGCCTCCTGGCCGCGGGCAAAATGCCAAGACATGAAGCCGCGGGTGAAGTTCATCGTCGGCTTGAACAGGTGGTAGGTGTCGGCCATGAAGCCAGTGGCGTAGCCGGCGCGTACCAGCCGCTCGGCCAGGGTGAGTTGGTGCGGCGGGACGGCGTGCCACCCCGGTGCTTGGGGCGCTCCGGGCGAGGAGCCGGTGGTGTCGATCACCCACCGCCAGGGAAAGCCCCGCATGCCGGTGAACATGGAGCGCCGCGCGGGAACGGTCGGCAGCGCCTCGGCGAAGGCGTGGTCGAACCAGACGCCGTCGCGCGCCAGCGCGTCGAGCGTCGGCGTGCGCATATGGGACGCGCCGAGATGGTTGATGACGTCGGCGCGCAGCGTGTCCAGGCAGATGACGATGACGTTCATGGAACGAACCTACAGGGTAGTACCCTTGTAGCCAAGGCGGTCGGTCTCGACCTGCAGTTGGCGGGCGGCGTCTTCGACGGCTTGCTTGGGCGACATCTTGCCGTCGTAGACGTTGTTGCCCATCTCCTGCATGACCTTGATGAAAATGGCCTGGTCCGGGACGCGGATCTGGGCGTGGCCGTACTTGTCGAACACCTCGACCATGCGCTGTAGGTGCGGCTTCCTCATGAAGCCCTGGTTGGCGATGCTCTTGCGCGGCGGCTGGAAGAAGCGCGTCTCGCAGTACGCCAGCAGGTTGTCCGGCTCCAGCAGGAACTTCATCAGCTCCCAGGCGTGATCCTGGTACTTGGACAGCGCGCCGATGCAGATCCAGTCGCTGAAGTTGGGTGAGATCGGCCGGATCTTGGCCGAAGCAGGCATGCGGTATTTGCCGGCGCCGGGGACCGCCGGATCGCCGATCACCAGTTGGTCGAGGTCCTGCGGTGCGGCTTTTTCGACCTCGCGGACAGACGTCATATTGGCCCAGGTGTGGGCAAGTACGCCCGTGGCGAACCTGTTTCCGTCGCTCCCGGCCGGCGGAGCGGCGCCCGGTGGGCGGGTGCCGCGGTAGACGTCCAGCATGTACTCCATCGCCGTCACCCCTTCCGCCCCGGCAAACTCTGCCTTGCCATCGCGAAAAAGCGTCTTGCCCACGCTGAGCATGCTGGCGACGAAGTACGTCCACCCATCGGGCTTGACGTTGCCCTCGCGCACGATCGTGCCGCCGTCCACTTTCGTCGAGCGCCGCGTCGCGTCGACGACCTCGTCCCAGGTGGCCGGTGTCTTGGAGATGCCCGCCTCTTGCAGAACGTTCTTGCGCCAGAGCCGCGTGCGGTTGGCCACCATCATGGGTAAGCCCCACTGCTTGCCGGCCCAGCTCGACGCGTGCAGGCTGGTGGCGAAGAAGTCGCCGAGCTTGCCCCAGGCCTTGATGCGATCGTCGAGCGGGATGGCCAGCTTTCCCTCGGCGATCGCCGGCGCAAAGGCGGCGCCATTCATATAGATCTCCGGCGTCTCGCCGCCGGCGGCCAGCGTGCGCAGTTTGTCCAGCGGCATGCCACCCGTCAGGAAGTCGATAGTGACGCCGGGGTGGAGTGCTGTGAAGGCGGGAAACAGCCGCTCTTGCAGCAGATTCAGGCTGTCCTGCGACCCGCCGACGTGGACGGAGAGGCGAGCGGGCGGCAATTTCGCGTCGCGGGCCGGCGGCGCCGGACTACCGCTGGGGATGCAGGCGCCAACCACTGCGCCTCCGGCGGACGCAAGACCGGCTGCGGAGCGAAACAGCCGTCGGCGGCTGCGGCGCCACGATTGCTCCGCCGCGCCGCTATCGGCCACATGGTCAAGCTCACGTTCGATCATCTGATCCTCCTTTGTGCCAAATTGTCGCCCCCATACGCGCCATAAGTGTGTTGGGCCGAGCATCGGTCTGTCAAGCTGCCCTGCGGACCGGTCAGAGTGCGAGTTGAGCCGGTATGCTCATGGTCCGATGAACCGCCGTCCACCCAACCTGCTCGTCATCATGTGCGACCAGCTTCGAGCGACTGCGCTCGGGCTCTATGGCAACCCGCAGGTGCGCACGCCACACCTCGAAAACCTAGCGGCGACCGGCACGCTCTTCCGCCACGCCTTCACGCCGTATCCTGTCTGTGTCCCGGCGCGTGTCGCCCTGTGGACGGGCCGCTGGCCGCATCTCACCGGCTCGCGAACCAACTCCGTCCTGCTGCAGCCTGGGGAGATCCACCTGCCCCAGTTGCTGCGCGATGCCGGCTACACCACCGGGCTGATCGGCAAGAACCACTGCTTCACCGACGGCGATCTCGCCCGGTACTTCGACACCTACTACCCGGCCGGCCACGGCGGCCCGGCCGGCGACGGCGGCGATCCCGAGATTGCGGCTGCCCGGGAATGGGTGCGCGGGCTGGAGGGCCGCAGCGCGGGGATCGTCCGGCGCGCGGGCGGCGGCAACGGCGCGGCGTACGCCGCCGGCATCAGCCCGTATCCCATCGAAAAGCACGGCACCTGGCTCATCGGCGAGCACGCCGACCGGTTCCTGCGCGTGCACCGCGATCGCCCGTTCTGCGCCTGGGTGTCGATCGCCGATCCCCACACGCCCTACCAGGTGTCGGAGCCGTACGCCTCGCTGTATCGGTCGGCTGGCGTGCAATTGCCGCCGCCCGAGCCGCCCGGCTATCCCGGCAAGCCGGACCGCCTGCGCACCTTTGCCGAGTTGATGGGCGCGCCCGAGGTGGCCGACGACCACCTGCGTTTCGTCCTTTCCATCTATTATGGGATGATCGGCGTGATCGACGACGTCGTCGGCCGTCTGATGCGCACGCTCGACGAGCTGGGCCTGCGCGAGGACACGATCGTGGTGTTCACCGCCGACCACGGCGACTACATGACCGAGCATCGCCTGGTGCGCAAGGGCGCCTCGCTCCACGACTCACTCGTGCGCATTCCGCTCCTGCTCTCGTTCCCAGGCAAGGTGCCGGCGGAGACGGTTTCCGACGATCTCGTCAGTCTGCTCGACGTGTTCCCCACGCTCACACAGCTCATGCATGTGCCTCAGCCCCCCGGTCGGAGCGGCCGGCCGCTGCCGCTCCGACCCGGCGGCGCCGAGGCGCCGCGCCGCCGGGCGATCTTTGCCGAGCACGGCCTGGAAGGCATGCCGGCAATGCCCGCTGAGGCGCGCCGGGCGCTCGACCGTTACCAGACCGAGCACGGCCGGCCCCGCCCAGCGCCGTGGCAGGTCATGGCGAACGGCAAGCTCAAGATGGTGCGCACGCACGAATGGAAGTACGTGCACGCGCCCAACCTGCCCGACTCCGAATGCGAGCTCTACAACCTGGTCGACGATCCCGGTGAGCTGGTCAACCTGATCGACCGCCCGGAGCACCGCGAGCGCGTACACGACATCCGCCGGCAGTTGCTCGATTGGGCGATCACGACCGAAGACACCCTGCCGCCGGCGGCACCGAACCGGGAGTAGCCGAGACGAGCCAAGCGGGCGCGGGCATCGTGTGCCGTGTTCGCGCGAGGCGGATCAGCGCGAGTCGTGTCGCTGGAGGTGCATGAGCTGAAGAGCGCTTGGCCTTGAGGCCAATGGCTTCAATCGAGGAGGCAGGTTAGGCCTGTCCCGCGGCGACGATCGCCTCGAGCGGGTAGCCCTTCTCCTGCAGCGGCAGGTCGATGCGGGCCCGGCGGCGTGCCGACTCGAAGATCGCCATCATGATCTCGTGCCCAGCACGGGCCGAGCGCCCGTCGAGCGGGTGCGTGCCGCCGCGCTCGATCACGTCGATCAACGCCTCGATTTCCGCCTGGAAGGCGTTGTTGGCCTCCACTGTCGGGGAGATCCAGTCCGCCTCACCCTTCACCCGCGCCCGCACCCAGGATTCGCCTGCGGCAAGTTGGTCACCGGCCACCTCGACCATTCCTTCGGTGCCGTAGACGATGGCCCGCCAGCCGCCACCGCCGGCGCGCCTCGGACGCCCGACCACTCCCCCCTCGATGGTGGCGCGAGCGCCGCCCTGGAACTGGATCAAGGCGAAGACGCCGCTTTCGATGTGGTGGCCGTAGCGGGTGTGCGTTGCCGTCCACTGTTGAAAGCCGAGGCGGCCATCCTGGCGATCGATCGGGCGCAGGTCGATCTGGCCAATCACCCATTCGGCCGGCGCGTCGTGCAGGAGGTGGCGAATAATGTCCACCGTATGCGAGCCATTGCTCAGCAGGTCCGCCCCCTCAAAGCCCGTGATCTGCACCACGTCGCCGATGGCGCCCGAGTCGATCAGCTCACGCGCTTTGACGTAGCGGTTGTGGAAGCGGCGCTGATGCCCCACGATCAGCACCGTCCCCGCACGCTCGGCGGCGGCGATCATGCGGTCGCAGCCGGCCAGGTCGACCGCCATCGGCTTCTCCGCCAGGATGCCCTTCACGCCGTGCGTACAGACGAGCTCGGTCATCTCCGGCCGCAGCGGCGGCCAGGTGCAGATCGAGACGAGATCCAGCTTCTCCTCCGCCAGCATCGCCTCGGCGCTGCCATACATCCGCGGGATGCCGTGCTCCGTCGTCCAGCGCTCCCGCACCTCGGGAGAGAGGTCGGCGCCGGCCACCACCTCCACCGCCGGGATCTGGCGGTAGGCGCGGAGGTGCGCCTGGGCGATAATCCCGCAGGCGATGATTCCTACTCGGTAACGTGCTGCCATGTACATCTCCTCCCGATAGAGTTCCACGCCTCCTCGCACCCAGGGTTCCCGACCATGGGCGCCACGAGCGCCGCTGCGCCCGCTGCGGCTCCCGACGCTGGCGCTGCTGGCTGACGATTATCGATAATGAACGGCGCTTTGTCAAGGACGATTGGTGCCGGCCGGTGCCCGTCAGCTTTTTGCGCCGTTGGTTTCCCCCTCACCCCCTGGCCCCCTCTCCCACAAGGGGCGAGGGGGAACGGTGGTCGGACGGGGAGACGGGGCTCCGTGGTAGGCGCCTCTCCCCTTCTCCCCCGAGTGGGAGAAGGGGCCGGGGGATGAGGGGAACGACGGGACGCAAGAACTCGACGGGCACTCGGCACGCCAGAATACCTTGACTCCGGCGCCAGCTTGTCGTATACGTAAGGGGCAGGATTATCGATAAGGACGCCCGGTTGCGACGCCGGCAGCATCTGCCATGTGGCGAGACAGGACGCCGAGCATGACGCGTGATGCCGGCCAGGCACCGTCCGCGCTGTGCCGGCGCCGCACCGGTGTGTTGTTCGCCAAGAAAGAGGGTGAGGTAACGATGAAATTGGGAGCCGTGGCATCGGCACTGGTGCGGGAACGCACGCCTGAAGCGATGCAGCCGGAAGCGCTGTTCGAGGCGGCCCACCGGTTGGGGCTGGACCACGTCGAGTTGCCGTCACGTGGCTGGGATGAGGCCGGCTGGGTGGAGCGGGTTGGTGGGCTACAGGAGCGCTACGGCATCGGCGTCGAGCTCGGGTTCGGGGATCGGTATATCCAGCACGGCGCCGACCAGCCGACGGAGCGGTTTGCCGAGTTTATCGAGCGCGCCTGCCGGCCGCTGGGCGTCAAGGTGATCGGCACCGCCTCGCACCTGCACGGTGGGCGCTGGCTCAAGGAGCCGCCGCTCGACGAACAGCTCGACCGGCTGGCGGCCGCGCTACGCCGGCTGGCGCCGGTGGCCGAAGCCGGAGGGGTCAGGCTGGCGATCGAGAACCACGCCGACTACCGCGGCTACGAGCTGGCGTTGGTGCTCGAGCGCGTTGGGAGCCCGGCGATTGGCGCGCGGCTCGATACGGGAAACGCCTACTGCGCGATCGAGGAGCCCGTCGCGGCGGCCGAGGCGCTGGCGCGCTACACCTTTGCGACGCACATCAAGGACGAAATCGTGGAGGCCGAACCGGGCAACCGGGGCGTGGCCCCCGGATTGCTGGCGCTGCGCGGCTGCGCGTTGGGAGAGGGGCACGTCGACTTTCCGGCGATCCTCGAGTTGCTGGCCAAACAGGGCCCACTCGGCGCCGACCTCGTGCTCACGATGGAAGTGCCGGCCGCCTCAATCGAGACGAGCATTGCCTACGCGCGCTCCACACTGGCCGCGTACCTGGCCTGAGCGAAGAAAGGGAATCGCAGATCAACGCAGATAGCTTGTGCGTGATGCGCGATGTCGTCGTGTGCGTCGCGCGCAGCCGGCATCGATGGCCGGCAATACGGGCCGAGAGGAGCGTATCTGGATGAGCGCAGCGTATCGAGTGGGGTTCATTGCCTGCGGGTTGATTGCCGAGGGGGCGCACCTGCCCGCGTATCGGAAGATCCCCGCGGTGGAGGTAGTGGCGGGCGCCGACATTTCTGAAGAAGTGAGGCGCCGATGGACTGATGACCTCGGCGTGCCCCACATGTATGCCAGTGCCGAAGAGCTGCTCGAGCGGGAGAAGCCAGACATCGTCTCGATCTGCACGTGGCCGCCGCTGAGGCCGGATATGGTGGAACTGGCATGTGCGGCCGGGGTCAAGGGTATCCTGGCGGAAAAGCCAATGGCGGTCGACCTGGCCGGCTGTGACCGCATGATCGCCGCCGCCGAGCGTGCGGGGGCGGTGCTCGTCATTGGGCACCAGCGCCGGTTTCATAACCGCTACGTCAAGGCGCGTGAGCTGATCGACTCGGGCGCCATCGGCGACCTGGTGCAGATCACCGGGTACGGCGGTGGCGATCTGCTCACGGGCGGCACGCACACCGTGGACTGCATCCGGTACCTGGTGCACGACGCGCCGGCCGAATGGGTGATCGGCCAGATCGACCGGCGCGACCCGGGGTTCACCAACCGGCGGCTGGGTCTGCAGCAGTGGGAGGAGACTCACCTGCGCTACGGCCACCACATCGAAGCCGGCGCCTTTGCCATGATCCAGTTTCAGGGTGGTGTGCGGGCGACGATCGAAAGCGGGATCATGATGCGGCCGGGGCGGGGCGGCTGGCCGGCGACGATCTACGGCACCGACGGCATAATCGAGGTCGGCCACGACCGCACCGAGCCGGGGCAGCCGTGGCTGCGGGCACGCGTCAAGGGCGAGGCGGATTGGCTCTCCCCGGAGGTGGAGGCGAACGACGCGTTTCAGGCCGAGATCGAGGCGCTGATCGACGTGATCGAACGCGGCGGCACGCATCCCCTCGACGGGCGCTCCGCCCGCGCCGGGCACGAGATCCTGATGGCCATCTACCAGTCGGCGCGCCGCCGGGCGCGGATCGACTTGCCGCTCGACGTCACTGAATCGCCGCTCGAGGCGATGATCGCCGCCGGAGAGGTATAGGGACGAAGGAACGTCAACATGCAGCAGACCCGCCCCAACGTGCTGGTGCTCATGGTGGATCAGCAGCGCGCCGATTCGCTGGGCTGCTACGGCGGCTTCGGCGCGCAGGTGTGCCGCACGCCACGCCTCGACCGGCTGGCCGCTGAAGGCGTGCGCTTCGAGCGGGCGTACACGCCCTCGCCGCTGTGTTCGCCGGCGCGCGCCTCGCTGCTTACCGGCCTGTGGCCGACACACCACGGCATGATCTTCAACTCGGTCGGCCGCGAGGGCGACTTCCGGCAGCGGGCGCGTCTGCCTGACGATATGCCGGTGCTGGGGCGGCTCTTTCAAGACGCGGGCTACCGCACGGCGTACTTCGGCAAGTGGCACGTCGGTACCGACGACGACATCCGGCGGCTGGGGTTTGCCGAGGGACCCCGGTCGACCGAGAGCCGCGCGCCCGAGATCCCGTCGATGCGCAACTATCCGCTGCTCGATCCGGTGCAGCGGCGCTGGCTGCAAAACCCGACGGTCTATTCGGCAGTAACGACAGCCGACGGCGAGGCCCACCGTGAGATCTGGATCTGCCGCCGCGCGCAGGACTGGCTGCGCCGGCACGCCGCCGAGCACCCGGACGAGCCCTTCTTCTGCTTCGTCTCCACGCCGGGGCCGCACTGGCCGTGCGTCGTGCCCGAGCGCTACGCCGCGCTCTACGACTGGCGGACGGTACCGCTGCCGGGGAACCTCGACGACACACTGGAGGGCAAGCCGGCCGCCCACCGGGTCTACCGGGACGAGGCCGGCGAGAGCTTTAGCCTCACCGAGGACGAGTGGCGCAAGTGCCTGGCGCGCTACTACGCCTTCGTCACGCTGATTGACGACCACTTCGGCCAGACACTCGACGTGCTCGAGGAGCTGGGAGTGGCCGGCGATACGGTGGTCGTCTACGTCTCCGATCACGGCGACATCATGGGGGCGCACCGGTTGTTCGACAAGGGGCCGTTCATGTACGAGGAGACGGTGCGCATTCCGTTGATCATGCGCTGGCCGGGACGCATGCCGGTGGGGCGGGTAATCGATCGGTTCGCCAGCACGATCGACGTCATGCCCATGCTCCTAGAGGCGGTTGGGCTGTCGGCGCCGGAGAACCCGTACGCTCCGGGAAGGCTGGATGGCCACAGCCTCTGGTCCCTCATTCAGGGCGAGACGCCCGCCGATTGGCCGGACGATGCGTACTCACAGTTCCACGGGCACGGCGCGAGTCGCGGCCTGTACGACGTCCGCATGCTGCGCACCGAGCGGCACAAGTTCGTGTACTACCCGCACGATATCGACGAGCTCTACGACGAGCAGGACGACCCCTGGGAGCTGCGCAACTTGGCCCTCGAGCCGGAATGGCAGCCGCTGCGGGAGGAGCTCCAAGAGCGGCTCGTACGCCGTATGCACGAAGCCGACGATCCACTCTGGCATTGGATGAAGCAGCGGCCACGGCCCCGCGGCCGTGGCGCCGCGTCGCAACCCGGTACAAGGTAGGTGAGCGGTAAAGGGGGAAGATCGAGAAGCGATATAGCAGACCAAACAAGAACAAGAAACCGTGTGTAAGCATTTGCGGTGCCCCGAAGGAGGGTTTCGTATGGCACAGGGACTACAACCCCAAGAGTTCAGATCGAGTAGACGAAGGTTGTTCGGGCTGGCGGCTGGCCTCGCCGCCGGCAGCGGCAGCGTGCTTGCCGGCGCATGTGGCGGTGTGAACGTGACGCCGTCTTCAGGAGAGCAGGCGGCGAGCTGTAGGGGCACGCTGGAGTTCATCAGCCCGTGGAACGTGGGGTCGACCACGGGCGACGGCCTCAACTTACTGGGGCAGGATTTCGCTGCGACCCACCCGGGATGTCGCGCCGAATTGCTGTTCGTTGCCGGCGGCAACGATGCGATTCTGGAGAAGTTGGTGGCGACGATCGCCGGCGGTGCCCAGCCGCCCGTGGCGCTGGTGCCGGCGCAGCAGACCCCTCTCTGGATCGCCAAAGGGGTGATCCAGCCGCTCGACACGTGGGCCAAGCGCGACAAAGTGACCAAAGAGCTCTTCTTCGACGGCTACTGGCCGCAAATGGTGGTCAGCGGCAAGCTCTGGCGGCTGCCGTTCAACATCGACGTCAACTTCCCCTGGTTCCTGAACAAGCGGACATTGCGTGCGGCCGGCCAGAACCCCGAGCAAGTGCCGGCGACGATCGATGCCCTCGACGCGCTTGCCGTTAGGCTGACTCGTGGCGGGTCGGGCGCGCACGAGCAACTCGGGTTCGTGCCCTGGCAGTTGTATGGCCACATCAATTCGCTGCAGTCGTGGGCCTACGCCTTCGGCGGCGAGTTCTACGACCCGGCGAAAGACCGGGTGATCGCCAACCATCCCAAGACGGTCGAAGCGCTGGAATGGATGGTAGGCTGGGCGAAACGGCTCGGCGGCTTCGCGGCCGTCGAGGCCGAGCTGCAGGCGCTCGGCGGGTGGAATACGGCCTTCGCCCAAGGACGGATCGCGATGGCGGCGCAGACCAGCAGCGCTGTACCTAATCTGCGATCGATCAACTCTGCGGTGGAAGTGGCCGGTGGGCTCTTCCCCGCCGCCAAGGGCGTAAAACCAGGCGAAGCGACGTGGCTCTCTGGCCGCGGGATTGGCGTCGTGAGCGGTATCAAGGATCCCGAATCGGCCTGGGCGTTCGTAAAGTGGGTTGGCGCAGACAAGGAAGGGACGCTGTCTGCGGTCAACCGCATCGCGGCGACGCCAGGACTCAAAGGGTCACCCGGCTTGGCCGTGCTGGAGAAAGACCCGGAGCTCAAACCGTTTGTCGACGCGCTCCGGGTGGCCAAGCACAACCCGCCGGGCGCCATCATGCCGA
Organism: Chloroflexota bacterium; assembly: GCA_016199265.1. Taxonomy (GTDB): domain Bacteria; phylum Chloroflexota; class UBA11872; order UBA12225; family UBA12225; genus JACQGX01. The sequence continues at coordinate 15,297 of JACQGX010000195.1, forward strand.
TCAACGTCTGGGCGGGCGATCGCGGCACACGGGTACGTGAGGCACTGGAGGAGAAGCGGCCGGCGCGCGAGGCCCTTGAGGAGGTGACGCGCACGGCGCAAGTCGAGCTGGACGCCGAGCGCGCCCGGCAGAAGCAGTGAACGATCACGCGGCGACGAGGATCGCCGGTTCAAGAGCGAAGGAGCACCACAGCATGAACGGTACCGTGCACACGGTCTCGGTGCGTCGTGACACGCGACGCGGCCACCTGGCGTCAGCTTCATGCGTTGCCGGCGTGGCGGCGTGGCTGGCGGCCTGCGGCTCGGATGCCGGCACGAGCGCCGGCCAGGGCCAGGCGGCGGGGTGCCGCTCGCGCATCGAGTATTTCTGCCGCCTGCGGGTCGACCAGGGCGTCAACCCTTTCATCCTCCCCGCCTTTGCCAGCGCGCATCCCAACTGCGCCCTCGAAGTCATCACCGTTCCCAGTAGCGAGCTGCAGTCCAAGCTGGCGGCGTCGGTGGTGGCAGGCACACCGCCGGCCGTGGTGGACTTGCCACCCGGCTGGACCAAGCAGCTACAGGCCGCGGGTCTGCTGGCCGCCGTCGACGACCTGTTCAAGCGGGACAAGCTGAACAAGGACGACTTTTCCCGCGGCCTGTGGGAACAGATGAGCTTTCTCGGCAAGGTGTGGTTCATGCCCGGACAGCAGACGAACGCCGACTTTGTCCTGTTCTGGAACAAGGCTCACTTCCGCGAGGCGGGACTGAATCCCGACAAGGGCCCGGAGACGATCGCCGAGCTGGAAACCATGCTGCCGAAGCTGACCCGGCAGACAGGGGACGAGTTCCAGCGCATAGGCATGGTCCCCTGGGACCTGTACGGACACGGGAACACCATTCAGGCCTGGGGACGCGCGTTCGGCGGCGTGTTCTTCGACGAGAAGAAGGACGAGCTGACCTTCACCCACGCCCGAATCCAGCGGGCCGTGGAGTGGTACACCGGCTGGGCCAAGCGGCTGAACGCCGCGCGGGTGATCGCGTTCCGCAACTCGGTGGCGCCGCAGGGTGTGCACTGGTTCGGGTCGGGCCGGTTCAGCATCCACACCCTCGTCGCCAGCGCCGTGGCCGGCGTGCGCCGCCACGACCCAACCATAGAGATCGGCGCCGGGCTCATGCCGGGAGAAACCCCGGGCAAGCCCGGTACGGTCTCGGTCGGTGGCTGGGCGGTCGGCGCCGTCCCCAGTCCCAAACGCGAAGAAGCCTGGGAGTTCATGCGGTTCTTCGGCGCGAGCCCGGAGGGCACCGCGGCCGTCGCGCAGTATGGAGACGTTCCCGGCTGGCTGAAATCACCCGCGCTGGCCGAGCTGTCCAAGGATCCGCTGTCCAAGGCCTTCGTCGATGGACTGCGCCGCGCCGAGTTTCCCCAACTCGGCTTCTACATGCCCGGGGGGTGGAGCGCCAATCCCATGCAGGACATCGTCGACGGCAAGCGGGGCGTACGCGAGGTGCTGGAGGAGATCAACCGCGACGCCAACCAGCGCCACGCGGAGTGGAAGAGCCGGTCGAAATAGGACCAAATTGGGCGGGAGGCCAACGGACTTGTGACACCACCGAACATCCTCTTTCTCTTCACCGACCAGCAGCGCTGGGACACGATTGCCGCGGGTGGCAACCCGGTGATCCGCACGCCGGTGCTCGACGAGCTCTGCGCGCGCGGCGTGCGGTTCGACCGAGCGTACACACCCAGCCCGGTGTGCGTGCCGGCGCGGTGCAGCGCGATGACCGGACGGCTGCCGCACTGCACCGGCTGCTTCGAGAACGGTAGCCCGATGCCTGATCCCGCCGAAGTGCCGACGATGATGCACGTGCTGCGCGACGCCGGGTATCAGACCCACGCCACCGGCAAGATGCACTTCGTGCCGGCCGGCCGGGACTACGGGTTCGAGTCGATGGAGCTCAGCGACCGCGCGGCCGGCGAGAACACATACCACGCCTTCGTGCGCAGGCGCGGGTACGAGGCGGTGTTCAACCCGGGCGGCATGACCGGCGACATGTACTACATCCCGCAAGTGTCGCCGGTGCCACAGGACGTCCACCACACGGCGTGGACGGCGGAGAGGAGTATCGAATTCCTGCGCCGGCGTGATCGCTCGCGGCCGTTCTTCTTGTGGACGAGCTTCATCAAGCCCCACCCGCCGTTCACGCCGCCGTATCCGTGGCACACGCTCTACCGCAGCACCGACGTGCCTCTGCCCAAGCGGCCGCCTCAGTACCAGGCGCTGCAAACCTGGCTGATGCGCCACCAGAATCGCTACAAGTGGCGCGAAAGTGGGCCGGACGACAACCTGCTGCGGACGATGAAAGCGTACTACTACGCCGAGATCTCGTTCGTCGACCACCACGTCGGCCGCATACTGGAGGCGCTGCGGGAGAGCGGCGAGCTGGAGAACACCCTGATCGTCTACTCGAGCGACCACGGCGAGTTGATGGGCGACTACCACAGCTTCGGCAAGCGGACCTTCCTCGACTCCGCAGCGCGCGTGCCGATGCTCGCCGTGTGGCCGGGGCGGTTACCCGAGAACGAGGTGTGCCGTGCGCCGGTGAGCTTGATCGACGTCATGCCGACGTTCCTCGAAGCTGCCGGTATCGACGTCACACCCTTCCAGCTCGACGGCCAATCGCTGCGCGCCGTGTACGAGCAGCGGACGGCGGACCGTGTCGTCCTCGGCCAGATTCTCGAGGCGGCGAACGCTGCCTACATGGCCACCGACGGACGCTGGAAGTACTTCTATTCGGCGCCGGATGAGCGCGAGTACCTGTTCGACCTCGAAGCCGATCCGGACGAGACGGAGGACGTGGCGACGATCACCGTGCACGGTCCGGGCATCGTCGGACGGCGTGAGGTGTCCCCGGCGGCCGCCGCGCGCGATGCCGAGCGTACCGCAGCCCGCGATCGCCTGCGCGGCGTGCTCGTCGAGCGGTTCCGGCGGGATGGCTACCTGGCGCCGTTGGCCGGCGGTGACTGGCGGCGCTATGGCCGTGGCGCCGATCCGGCGAACGCCGACGACGACCGGTTCGGGCATGGGCCGGCGTGGGGTGACCCGTACGTGCGTATTCCGGGCTACGCGCAACCTTGGTTTCCGCCGCGCCGGTAGCGAGCAGCCACGTATGCCACCCGTAGGCAGCACATGGAAGGAGCGTGATACACCGCAGATCCGACAGAACGCGACGGTAGTGCTGACGGCGCGATGGCCGCGGTTACAGGGGCGCCACGACGTACGTTGGTGGGGCGGAAGCTGACAGGTGATGCATGAGTGCCGCAAGAAGACTTTCACAAGGAGCGGAAGAATGGAGCGAATCAGCCGGCGACAGTACTTTGGCGGTCTTGGCAGCGCCGCCGCGGCGGCGGGTGGCTTGCTGGCAGCCGCGTGCGGTGGGCCCGGGGGACAGGTGGCGCCTGCGAAGCAGGCCGGGTGCACTGCCAGCCTCGACTTACTCATCCCGTGGGCGCCCGAGACGACGATGGAATCGGCGCTCCAGCAGGTGACGCGCGCCTTTGCCGAGAAGCGTCCGGGGTGTAAGGTCACCGTCGTCCCGGTGCCGGGCGGCGGTGAGCTGCAGCAGAAGGCGACCACGATGGTCGCGGCCGGCACGCCGCCGGGCTTGACGTCGCTCCCGCCGTCGTGGACGACCACGTTTGCCACGGACAGGATCATCCGGTCGGTCGACGACCTCTTCAAGCGCGACCGGTTGCGCCTCGAGGACTTCCCGCCCGCGCTGCAGCGGCCGATGAGCTACGACAATAAGCTCTGGTACATGTCGTTCAACGCCAACGCCGACTTCGTGCTGCACTGGAACAAGAAGCACTTCCGCGAAGTCGGGCTGGACCCGGAAAAGGGGCCGGCGACGATCGCGGAGCTCGACGACGCGATCAAACGGCTGACGCGCGAGCAGGGCGGCGAGCTCAAGCGGCTCGGCTCGTGGGCGTGGAACTTCTACGGCCACGGCAACACGATCCAGGCGTGGGGCTACGCCCACGGCGGCGCGTTCTACGACGAAAAGAACGACCAGATGACGTTCTCCAGCCCCAAGATCATGGAGGCGGTGGAGTGGTATACCGGCTGGGCGCGCCGCGTCGGCGACGCCCGTGCCAAGGCGCTGTCGGGCCAGGCGCTTCCCGGCGGCACCCATTTCTTCGCCACGGGCAACTTCAGCATCCACGTGCTGACGTCGACCGGCCTGTTCGGCGTGCAGAAGTACGACCCCAGTTTGGAGATCGGTGCGGGGCCGTTCCCCGGGAAGTCGCGCGATCTGGCGGGTACCGTCACGATCGGCGGCTGGGGCGTTGGCGCAGCGGCGGACAATTCTCAGCGCGAAGCGGCCTGGGAGTTCATGAAGTACGTCGGCGTCGATCCGGAGGGGACGACCTCACTCGTCAGGCTGGGCGGGGCGCTGCCGGCCTACCTCCCGTCGCCCGGCCTCGAGGTCGCGGCGAAGGACCCGAACACCAAGCCGTACGTCGACGCCATCCGTCGGGCGAAGGGGGTGCAGCTCGGGTACTTCGCGCCGGTGGGGCTCAACCTGGCGCCGATCCAGGACGTGATCGACGGCAAGATGAGTGCCAAAGAGGCGCTGGAGGGCATCGACCGAGACGTCAACGTCCGCATCAAGGAGCTCAAGCTCAAGCCGCGGTAAGCAGGGGCCGCTGGCCTCGGCGTTCGCCCCGGCGCGGCGTCGGGGCGTCGCGCTGGTCATGACCTTGAACAACGAAGAGGGGAACGAGAGGAGTCGTTACGTGGCCGCACGCTACCGAGTAGGGATCATCGCCTGCGGGACCATCGCCCACGCGCACCTCCGCGCCTACCGCCAGATCCCCGCGGTGGAGGTGGTGGCCGGCGCGGACATCTCGCCGGAAGTCCGCGAGCGCTGGTCGGGTGAGCACGGCATCCCGCGGATGTACGCCGGCGCCGAGGAAATGCTGGCGGAGGAGAAACCGGATCTCGTCTCGATCTGCACGTGGCCGCCGCTGCGGCCGGAGATGACCGAGGTCGTCTGCGCGCAGAAGGGAGTCAAGGGCATCCTGGCGGAGAAGCCGATGGCGGTCGACCTGGCCGGTTGCGACCGCATGATCGCCGCCGCCGAGCGCGCGGGGACGGTGCTGATCGTCGGCACACAGCGCCGCTTCCATAACCGGTACGTCAAGGCGCGCGAGTTGATCGACTCCGGCGCGATCGGCGACGTGATGCAGATCGGCGTCTTCAACAACAGTGGCGACTTGCTGACGAGTTCGATCCATATGGTCGACGTGATGCGCTATCTGCTGCACGACGCCCCGGCGGAATGGGTGATCGGCCAGATCGACCGGCGCGATCCGGGGTTCACCAACCGGCGGCTGGGGCTGCAGCAGTGGGAGGAGACACACATGCGCTACGGCCACCACATCGAGACGGGCGCCGTCGGGCTCGTGCACTTCCGCGGCGGCGCACGGGGGCTGATCGAGGTGGGCATCGTCACCCGCGCGCGGCCCGCCTACAGCGCCGTGATCTACGGCACGGAAGGCGTCATCGAGACGTCGGGAGACCGGCCTGAAGAGGGTGAGGCGTGGCTGCGGGCGCGGGTAAACGGCGAGCCGGACTGGATCTATCCGGACATTGAGCCCAACGACGCGGTTCAGGCGGAGATCGAGGCGCTGATCGACGTGATCGAGC
>JACQGX010000196.1 GCA_016199265.1 Chloroflexota bacterium
AGTGCTGGCGCAGCCGCTCGACCGACTGGCGAGCCACGGGGCTTTCGAGGCGGTAGAGCTTTTCGGCCAGGTCGTCGTGGGTGGTGGATCGGTAGGTGGTCATCGAAGTCGCCTGCTCAGATGATGCCATCGACGTGTGCACGGCGAAAGCAGGAGGCACGACGCTGGCAGCAAGGCATTCGAACGCGGGACGGGCATGAACTGCCCTTAGTCTACAGGTGACCCACACCTCCTCACACCTACCTCCTCACACCTGAGGCTCCGATTTCGCTCAAGAGCGTCTCTGTGTCTTTGTGGTGAACCCGCTCTCCTCTCTGCGCCCTCTCTGCGCCTCTCTGCGTCTCCGCGGTAAGCCCCGTTCCTCTCCGTCCCTCTCCGTCCCTCTCCGTTCCTCTCTTCGTGCCTTCGTGTCTTTGTGGTGAACCCGTCCCTCGTTCGGCGCCGTCGTAGCGCTCGGCGGCGAGGACGATCCCCTCGGCCGCGTCCTCCACGGAGAGGAACTCGCGCGTCGCCCGGCCGGTGCTACCGCGCACTTTCCGCAGCCTGGTCCCTCCCCGTCTCCGTGTCTCTGTGTCTCTGTGTCTCTGTGTCTCTGTGGTGAAAACGACGTGAGGTGTGGAGGTCGAAGGTGTCGCCGGGGCCGTAGCGATTGACCGGCAGGAGCTGAACCAAGTGCTAAGTGCTAAGTGCTGAGTGCTAGGTGCCGATGCCTGCGCGTTCCACTTTGGCTTTGGTTCAGATGGCGGTGACGCCGTACTGCTGCCGGTAGGCCTGCGCCGGGACGAGGAGCGCCTTCTTGGCGAGGCCGTACGGCGCCTTGGTCTCCTCGGGATAGCCATCCCACAGCGTGTCCTCGCGGAACGGCACGGGGGTGTGCTTGGGATAGGCGCAGATGGTACCGACGGCGACGAGCTTGGCCACGCCGTGGCGGCGGGCGTGCTCCATCAGGAGCGTGCCCATCATGAGATTGTCGTAGAAGAACTCGCCGGGCCGTTCGCGATTGGCGCCGATGCCGCCGACGACGGCGGCGAGGTGGATGATGACGTCGGGCCGCGTGTCCGCGTACAGCCGGGCGACGGCGTCTTCGCGGCGCAGGTCGTATTCGGCGCTGCGGGGCACGAAGAGGCGGGAGTACCCCCGGCGCCGCAGCGCCGCGACGACGTGCCGGCCGAGGAAGCCGTCGCCGCCGGTGACGACGATGGTGCTGCTGTAACTCAAGCTCACGGGTAATCCTTCGACGTGCTGATGAGGTGTGGCGTCGAGACTATGCCAACGGCTGCCATCAACCGTTTTCCGCCGGGACTTTTGGGGTCAGCTCGCCGCCTGGCCCTCTCTCCGGGGCAAACCTCACCCCCTGACCCCCTTTCCACTCGGGTGGAGAGGGGGAATGGTGGTGTCGGGGGCGCCGGTGGCGGGACCGGGGAGCCGCGGGTCCCAGGACGACCAGCTCCCCTTTCCCCCCTTTGTGGGGGAAAGGGGTCGGGAGAGAGAGGGGGAACGGCCGGCCGCCACGATGGTGGCGATGACCATCCATAGCAGGTAGCCGGGCTTGGCGCCCAGGGTGACGGCGTCGGTGAGGCCGTAGACGAGGTGGCCGGCGAGGCCGGCGAGCAGGCCGGCGAGAATGGCGCGTTGCGCCGCGCCGGTGATTCTGCGCCAGGCGCGCCACCAGCAGCGAAAGGTGAGCGCCAGCAGCCAGAGGAACGCCAGCAGACCGGGCAGGCCCAGATCGACGCCGGTCTGCAGGAACAGGTTATGCGCATGGGACACGCGGGCGTTGGGCCCGGCCAGAAAGAGCGGGTAGAGCGTGTCGACGACGACGGGAAGGGTGTTGAGGCCGGCACCGGTGAAGGGAAAGTCCTGCAGGATGTAGAAGGCCCGCGTCCAGATCTCGAGCCGGGCCTGCCAGCTACTGCCGGCGATCGCCGCCTGGCCGGCATCGGTGGCGAGCACGAGGTCGAGCACGCGATCGACGCCGAGCCCGGCAACGACGGAGAGGGCGGCCGCCACCGCCAGGCCCACGGTGACCGGGGCGAGCCGGGGCAGCCGCAGCACGAGCAAGACGACCACGGCGAACGCGGCCCCCAGGTAGGTGCTGCGCGAGAGCGTCAGCGCCATCACCGTGCCGGCAAAGAGCGCGCCCGCACCGAGAAGCGCGCGCTGCCACCAGCGGCCGCCGGCGGCGAAGGTGTACGCCACGAGCAGCGGCCACAGGAGGACCAGGATCCCACCTACTTCGTTGGCCTGGAACCCGGACGCGGCGCGAGAGGAGGTCTGGACGTTGCCGATGAGGTGCGGCAGACGCGTGGTGACCGGCGTCAGCCGCCGCTCACGGAGCCGTGTGGCCAGTCGCGGCAGCAGCAGGCTGGCGATGGCGAGCAGGAGTTCGGTGGCGAGCAGGAGCCCCTCTATCCCCCGGCCCCTTTCCCCCACAAAGGGGGGAAAGGGGAGTGCGGCCCACACGGGGGCACCGTGCCCCGTCCGACCACCGTTCCCCCTCTCCACCGGAGCGGAGAGGCAGGTGAATGCGCGCAGCGCAGAGGGCCACCGAGCAAGACCAACCCTTGAAGGGGTTCCCCCTCCCCCCTTTGTGGGGGAGGGGGTTAGGGGGAGAAGAGGGGAACTTACGTGGCTTTGGCCAGGACCGTTTCGGCCTCGAGGGCCTGGAGCGTGTCGTAGTCGTGGAGCAGGGCAAAGAGCTGGCGGTGCAGGAGATCGGTGTCGCCGTCCTGCGCAAAGCGGAGCGCAACCGCGCGACCAATGCCGCGGCTGGCGCCGGTGACGATGGCGACACGGTCTTCAAACAGCCCGGGCATGTACGTGACCCTCCTTGCTCTACCTGCCGGCCGCCCTCGCCAGGATAGCTAAACCCGACGGGTCAGGGCGTTCACTTCAGCCTTTGGCAACGTTACTCACGTGGCGCGAGATCCTGAGACGAGGGAGGACGCTGCCGGCCGCCGCGGAGCCGTACGATGCGAATCTCGTCCAGTTCCGGTCGCCACTCGTAAAAGAGGATCAGACCGTAGCGGGCGATCACGACGCGGCGGACCGTCCTGGGCAACTCAGCGACGGACTCGTGGATGCTGCCCACCCAAGCGTACAGCTCCGGATGCACGGCAATCCGAGCGACAGCTTCTTCGACGAGCTCGTATGCGCTTGCCGCTGTGCCCGGGCCGCGGTGCGTGGCCAGCCAGTCGAGTAGCGCCTCCAGGTCGCCTGCGGCCAGGGAGCTCCAGCGGATCCGCGCCATCTACCGCGCGTCGGGCCGGGCCGCCAACGCCGGCGAGACGCCCTCCGCCAATCTGGCGCGCGCCTTGCGGTTCACCACGTCATGATCGAGGAGGTGGCCCGCCTCAATGTCTGCGAGCCCGGCGTGAAGCTCTTGGAGCAGGTCTTGGGGATCGCCGATGAGCTCCGGCGCCAGACGGTGGTCTGGCGCACTGTCGCGATACAACTCCACGAGCCGGAGCACGTGAACGACCATGTGCTCCGGCAGGTCTTCGACGACGCGGTGCAGCGTCTGCCGCTCATTCTGGACTGCGTCGATTGCCGCCATCGTAACCCTAGTATACGCAACTTGCGGCGTGCCTGCTGTGTCGTGTGAGCCCGCCTCAGGCCACCGAGCGGACGACGTTCTGCTGGCGCATGACCCGCTCGGCCTCGTCGAGATATTCCTTGGTCCCGCGATACGTGCCCATCCACTGGAGGAACTCGCGAACATTCTGTTCAACGGGAACGACCGGCTCCCACCCCAGCGCGCGCAGGGCCGAGATGTCGGACACGGTATGGCGGGTATCACCGGCCCGGAACTGACCGGGGACAGACGGCTCGAGCGACGAGCCGCAGGCGTCGAGCATGATGCGGGCGAGCTCGAGCACGGTGACGGCGCGCCCGCCGCCGACGACGGCGGCGAGGTGGATGACGACGTCGGGCCGCGTGTCCGCGTACAACCGGGCGACGGCCTCGTCCTGGCGCAGGTCGTAGGCGGCGCTGCGGGGCACGAAGAGGCGGGAGTACCCCCGGCGCCGCAGCGCCGCGACGACGTGCCGGCCGAGGAAGCCG
>JACQGX010000013.1 GCA_016199265.1 Chloroflexota bacterium
CGCCGGTCGTGACACGCGTGACACAGACCGGGGAGCTTGCGTGGCCGTGGATGGGGCATGCTGGTGGCCGTCAGCGGGGAGATCCGTGGCCGCCTCTGGGGAGTTTCTCATGGCCGCCGACAGGCGCCGAAGAACGCGCGCTTGGCGTTCTGCCCGGGGGTGGGAATACGTACCCGCGGCCCTTTTATCCACATCGCCCGCACGATAGGCAGCAACTGGAGATCGCACTCATCCAGATACAACACCGTGGCGGCGCTGGTCAGCGCCTTGGCGATCAGGGCCAACTTGAGGGGCGCCGCCAGATCAACCTTGCGCTGGCCGGCCGGCGCGTACGTCGCGGGCGCGAGCCGCGGCCGGGCCCAGCGCCATCCGGTGGCGTGCAGATAGTGCCGCACCCGACTGACCGACAGCACCAGGTGGAAGCGCACCGCCAAGAACGTCGCCAGCAAGGGCACGGTCCAACACGTCTGCACATAGCCCGAGCGGGGCGGGGGCTGACTCATCTGCGTATCAATGATGTGGGCGGCCAGGCGGTCCTTGGGCGGACGGCCCACCCGCGGCAGATCCTCCAGTCCCGGCTCGCCCTGCGCCGCGTAGCGGTGCAGCCACTGCCGTACCACGTCCTCGCCGCAGTCGAAAACCTCCGCGATCCGCTGGACCGTGTACCCACGCGCGGACAACAGCACCATGTGCGCCCGCTGCGACACGCGCCCCACGGCCCGTCGCCGCAGGCGCTCCAGCCCCCGCCGCTGCGCGGCGCTCAACGACCCGACCGACACCTGCATCTCGCATCAGCCCTCCCTTCGGCTGCATGCCACACAGGCTACCTGTCGGGGGCCGCCGTGCCAAACTTACGGCGACGTGCTTAGAGTGATGTAAAATAGTTGTGTAGGAATGCGGAGAGGGCTGCCGGTAACGGCAGCCCTTTTGTTTTGCCAGCGGATTGGGTACTGTTTGCAGAGAGCGAGAATGACCACGTTGCCGGCGATCACCGAGCAGGACGTTCGCGCCCGCGTGGGTGACCAGAGCTTTCAACGAGGCCAGGAGTACTTCCGCAGCGGCGCCATCATCGACGCTCGGCGGCAGGGGATGACCCTCAAGGCACGCTGCGAGGGGACGAGCGCGCCGTACTATCGCCTGTCGGTCACCTTCGACGACAAGGGCATCGCGGCGGCCGACTGCTCGTGTCCGGTGGGGAGCGGCGGCCACTGCAAGCACGTCGCGGCGCTCCTGCTGACCTGGCTGGACCGGCCGGAGGCGTTCGTCGAGGTCGAGGAGCTGGATACGGCGCTCGCGCGGCGCAGTAAGGAGGAGCTCGTTGCGCTCGTCAAGCAGTTGCTGCGCCGTCATCCGGAGCTGGACGTGCTCCTCGAAACGCCATTGCCGACGCCATTGCCGGCGGAGGGCGCCGCCGGCAGCCGCAGTCAGCAACCCGTCGATCCGGAGGTCTACCGGCGTCAGGCGCGCGCTGCCTTCCGCGGCATTGTGTTCGAACGTGCCTACGGCACCGAAACCGGGGTGGTCGCCGAGCTGGAGCCGCTCATGGAGATCGGCGATGGATTGGTCGAGCAGCAAGACTACGCCGGTGCCGCCGCTGTCTATCAGGCCGTGGCGGATGCCGTGCTGGAGAACTATGAGACCTTCCACGACGAGTTTGGCGAACTGTCTGGTGTGGTGCAGCAGTGCGTCGAAGGCATTGCCGGCTGCCTAGAGCATGCGCCCGAGGGCGATCCCGCGCGTGAGGCCATCGTCAAGGCGTTGTTTTACATCTATCATTCAGACGTCGAGCACGGTGGTCTGGGCCTGGGCAGCGAGGTGCCGGCGCTGCTCCGAGAGCACACCACCGCGGCCGAACGCCGCATGGTCGCGGGCTGGGTGCGCGACTCGATGCCGCGTGGGGGCGATCGGTCTGACGATTGGCGGCGGCGGCGGTACGGGGATTTCCTGCTCGAGCTGGAACGTGACGACCTAGATGACGAGGCGTTCCTGCGGATCTGTCGTGAGGCCGGCCGGACGCGTGATCTGGTCGACCGGCTGCTCGCGCTCGGTCGAGTAAACGAGGCCGCCAAAGAGGCAGAGCAAGCCGGCGATTACGAGTTGCTGCAACTGGCAGCCGTGTTCGAGCAATACGGCCAGGGTGCGCTCGCAGAGCGGCTGGTCGAGCAACGGGCAAAGACCTCAAAGGACTCGCGCCTTTTGATGTGGCTCAAGCAGCGGTACGTAGCACAGGGCAAGCCGGCGGATGCGCTCGCAGTTGTCCAGCAACTGTTCCGTGGACGGCCGAGCTTCGAGACGTATCAGGAGATCCGCGACCTGGCGCAGCGTCTGAGCCTTTGGCAGGAGTTACACCCCAAGCTGCACGACCAGTTGCGGAAGGCCTCGCAGACGGTGTTGCTGATCCGCATCTACCTGGACGAAGGGGAGATCGATCGCGCGCTCGAGTTGGTGCAGGCGGCGAACCGATCGACTTCGCCGTCTGGCTACGGCTATGGCACCGGCGTCGACGTGGAGGTCGCCAGGGCCGCGGAAGAAACGCGGCCGCGTGCCTCGATCGAGATCTACGAGCGGCAGGTCGAGCGGCTCATCGCTCAGCGCAACCGGCCGTCCTACGGTGCGGCAGCGGCGCTGGCGCAGCGCGTGCGCGCTGCCTACGAGCGGCTCGGCGAGCAGGACGCATGGGCGCGCTACATCGCCGGCCTGCGTGACCGCTACCGGAGCCTGCGCGCATTGAAGGAAGAACTGACAAAGGCCGGGTTGTGACGCACTCGCTCCTGCTTGCTCACGAACTACTGATCCCTGCGGAAAGCTGTAATAACTGCCATCCTGGGTGCCACTCACAGCCCCATTGGCGGTTTGCGCAGGGATCAGTAGGTGAAGCCGGGCAGACCGCACTCGAAGTTGCCAGTGAGCAAGCGCAAAGCGGAAATGTCAGGAGAGCGCGGAAACCGGCACCTGCTCTGTGCGCTCTAGTACAGCACGGCGGAAATCTCTGGGTAGATGTCATCCTGAGCGTTAGCGAAGGATCAGTCGCATTGAGCACCAGCGGCGGCCAGACCACCCGATCCTTCGCTAACGCTCAGGATGACAGGGGGAACG
>JACQGX010000190.1 GCA_016199265.1 Chloroflexota bacterium
CAAAGCGCCGCCCCATCGTTCCCCTTCCATTTAGGGCATAGGGGCGGACAGTTTTCTGTCTCCCCATATGCCACTGGTGGGAGAGGGGCTAGGGGTGAGGGGGAACCGCGGCCGCGCCACGCGCGAAAAAAGGCGAAATTGCCAAACAAACTCTCCTTCCCAGATGGGACCGCCGTCACAGACACCCCAAAAGGACGCACGTACCGCCGCAGTGGGCCACCGAATCGGCCCGCTTGTGGACGTTTGTGGACGAGGACGGGGTGTTCGTAGCCGAGGCCGGGGTGCGGCCGGGGTGGCGCCCACCACCCCCGCCGCCGCGCGGGCCCGGCGGCGGTACAGACGGCCGTGCGGTGGCGCCCGGGCCGCGTCGGCACCCACTCCGGCGGCGGCGCCCGCCTCTTCCAGCGCCGGCGTCACGCCCAGTTGGCGCAGCCGCTGCTGCAGATAGCGCAACGCCGGTTCACTGCCCAGATCCGTCGTCGCGATCAGGCGCTCCACCGCGAGGCCTTTCACCTCAAACACACCGTCTGATAACCAGTCTGCCGTGAACTCGCGCGACTGTTCGAGCGGCGTACAGGCGCGGTGTTCGGGCGCGGCCGCGAGTTCCGGCGGCGGTCTCGATGGTGTGCCTCCCGCGGCAGCGCTCGAGTGGAGTGGGCGTGCGGCGCACGCTTCGCCGAGCCGGTACGTGGTAACGTCTATCAGCGTGGAGGCAGATCATGAAGGCCACAGTGGACATCGGCACCCTCATTGCGAAGCGACCGGACTTCAAGGGCGGAGACGCCTACATCGCGGGGACCGGCCTGCGCGTCAAAACTATCGTCGCCCACTACAAGCTGGGTTACAGCGCTGAGGAGATTGCGGACAAGTACGGCCACATCAACCTGGCGCAGGTCTATGCGGCGCTGGCGTACTACCACGCCAACCGGGACGAGATCGAAGCCTCGCTGGCCGAGGACGAACGCGCCATCGAGGAACTGGAGCGCGCCGGCCGGGAGCGTTCCGGGAACTGTGTGCCTGCGTGACGATCCGACTCTATTTCGACGAAGACGCGATGGACCGCGACGTGCTCGGTCCTCTGCGCCTGCGCGGCATTGATCTCGAGACTGCGACCGACGCCGGCATGCTCGAACGAGACGACGAAGAACAACTGGCCTACGCCGCGTCTCAAGGGCGCGTTATCGTGACTTCCAATGCCGCGCACTTTGCGAACCTGCACCGCCACTACCTCGAGACGGGGCGAACCCACGCCGGGATCATCGTGATCCACCAGCAGCGCTTCACCACCGGCGAGGTGATTCGGCGGCTGCTTCGTCTGGTCGGCACTCGAACAGCCGATGCCATGCGCGACCAACTGGAGTATCTCAGCTCGAAGAGCTTCGCGGGGGATTAGCAGCGGTGCGGCGGATCTAATGGCCATGCTCGCAGCCTTCGCACCGGCTGACCATCGACTATCCAGCGCAGACGGTCGAATTGCCTGGCCGGCTGCACATCTACCGTATGCTTGCCTTGCGCTGCTTGGCGGTGCGGCGTTCTCTGGGCGGTGGGCCGGGGGCTTGCCACTCGAGCTCGACGTCGCCGATCATGACCGTATTTCCGGGCCGGACGCCGGCCTCTTCGAGCGCCTGCGTCACGCCCAACTGGCGCAGCCGCTGCTGGAGGTGCCGCAGCGCCGGCTCGCTCTCCAGATCGGTCATCGCGATCAGGCGCTCGACCGCTGTGCCGCTGACCTGGAACAGTTCGTCCCCGAGCTGTTCGACGGTGAACTCGCGCGACTCCTCCAGCGGGGTGTAGACCCGGTGGTCGGGCGCGCTCACGAACTCTGCGGGCACACCCGCGGCGGCGACCCTCGCTGCCTCGGCTTCTGCCTCCTCGCGCCGGATTTCGGCCAGCTTCTCGGCGATCGCGCGCAGCAGCGGCTCGATCCCCTCACGCGTTGCGGCCGAGATCGGGAACGCCGGCACGCCCCGTTGGGCGAGCTCCTGCTTGAGCCTCGGCCACCGCTCGCGCGCCTCCGGCAGGTCCATCTTGTTGGCGGCGACGATCTGCGGGCGTTTCGCCAGTTCGGCCGAATACTGCGCCAGCTCGACGTTGATCCGCTCGAAGTCTTCGAGCGGGTCGCGTCCTTCCGTCCCGGCCGCGTCGAGCACGTGAATCAGCAGCTTGGTGCGCTCGACGTGCCGCAGGAATTGCAGGCCCAGGCCCGTGCCCTCGTGCGCCCCTTCGATCAGGCCGGGGATGTCTGCCACGACGAACGACGCCTCGTCGATGCCGACGACCCCCAGGTTCGGCTCGAGCGTCGTGAACGGGTACGCCGCGATCTTCGGCCGCGCCGCGCTGATCGCCGCGAGCAGCGACGACTTCCCGGCATTGGGGTACCCGACCAGGCCGACGTCGGAGATGACGCGCAGCTCGAGTGCGATCTCGCGCTCCTCCCCGGGCTCGCCCTTTTGCGCGAACTCGGGCGCCCGCTGCGTCGCGGTGGCGAAATGGACGTTGCCTAGTCCACCCCGCCCACCGCGCGCCACCAGCAGCCGCTGGTTCGGCTCGACGATGTCGCCGAGCACCTCACCCGTCGCCGCGTCGCGCACCACCGTGCCCAGCGGCACTTTGACGACGAGGTCGTCGCCGGCCGCGCCGTGGCGCCTGGACTTCCCGCCGGGGCCGCCATGGGCCGCCTTGAAGTGGCGCTTGTAGCGGAACGCCAGCAGCGTGTTCATGGATGGATCCCCTTCCAGGTACACACTGCCGCCGCGGCCGCCGTCGCCGCCGTCCGGCCCGCCGCGCGGCACGTACTTCTCCCGGCGCATGTGCGCCGATCCGTCGCCGCCGTCTCCGGCCTTCACGTGGATCTTTGCTTGGTCGTAAAACATCAGATAGCTTTCAGCGGTCAGC
>JACQGX010000191.1 GCA_016199265.1 Chloroflexota bacterium
CCGGCGCCGCCGCCCAACCCCTCCGGGCGCCGGCCATCACAGAGCTTCAACGAGGGCCAGCGGACAATCGACTTCTCCCGGCCGGAGGCCAGACACTGGTGGTGGGAGCAGCACCGCGAGCTGGTCGAATTGGGCGTTGCCGGCTGGTGGCTCGACGGCGCCGAGGGGCCACCGGCAGAGACCCAACTGGCCGGCGGTCCCGGCCGCCTGCTGCACAACGCCTACGCGCTGCTGCGTATGCAGGCCTTCTACGAAGGAGAACAGCGCGACCGGCCCGACCACCGGCCGTGGATGTTGTGCCGCTCCGGCGGCGCCGGTATGCAGCGCTACGGCGCCGCCACCTGGTCCGGCGACATCAACACGACGTTCGCGACGTTCGAGGCGCGGGTGCCGCTCGGACTGAATACGTCGATGTCCGGTGTCCCATACTGGGGCACCGACATCGGCGGCTTCTTCCCTGCCGGGTTTTCTGGCCTCGGCGGGGCTGTGCCGCACGACAAAAGCGAACCGTCGAATCGCCCCGCCGGTGCGGCGTCTTCGCTGGCCGCGGAGCTCTACGCCCGCTGGTTTCAGTTCGGCGCGTTCTGCCCGCTGTTCCGCTCGCACGGCTGGGTGTGGCGCCGGCACGTTCCCTGGGGACACGGCCCCGAAGTCGAGGCGATCTGCCGCACGTACGCCGAGTGGCGCATGCGACTCTTGCCGTATCTGTACACGCTCGCCTGGCGCGCCCACACGCGGGGCGAGCCGCTGATGCGCCCGCTGGTCTACCACTACCCGGGCGACCCCAACGTGTGGGAGATGGGCAGCCAGTATCTGCTCGGCCCGGACCTGCTGGTGGCACCGGTGACCCGCGCCGGCGCCACCCACTGGCCGGTCTACCTGCCGGAAGGGCAGTGGCACGACTTCTGGCGCCACGAGCGGTACAACGGCGGGCGCGGGATCTCAGTGGCGGCGCCGCTGGACACGATTCCGCTCTTTGTCCGCCGCGGCTCCATGATCCCTACCGGTCCCGTGATACAGCGCAGCGACGAGCGACCCCTCGACGACCTGACGCTGCTGATCTACCCGCCCGCTCCAGGGGAGGCGTCAGAGCGGCAACTGTACG
This sequence comes from Chloroflexota bacterium, assembly GCA_016199265.1. Classification (GTDB taxonomy): domain Bacteria; phylum Chloroflexota; class UBA11872; order UBA12225; family UBA12225; genus JACQGX01. Next base: position 1,106 of record JACQGX010000191.1, read on the forward strand.
AGGACGATGGTGCCTCGCAGGCGTACCGGCACAGGGAGCACGCGATCACCACGCTGCGCTGCCACACCGATCCGGAGACGGTGACTATCCGGCGCGCCATCCGTATTGACGTCGGTGCGGCGTTGGGCCGCTACGGCGGCCAGCCGGGGCAGCGCGACATCGCCATTCGTTTGTGTGTGCGGCACACGCCGGCCGGCGTGCACGTCAGCTACGGCGGAGCAAACTCGACCATGCTACCGCAAGTCGAGGTAGGGGAGGTAGGGGATGGCGCAGGCCGGTGCTGGTGGCGCGAGGCGGCATCGCTCGTGTGGGTCCGCCTGCCCTCGGTCCCCATCGAGCAGGCAGTCACCGTCACCGTCTACCACCGTTGACCACCGTTGAGCGCCCCCGATGGAACGCACTCAGGCTTTCCGCTATCCGATCCGCTACGCCGATACGCTCCCCGGCACAGCCGATGTCGTCGTCATCGGCGGCGGCATCCTCGGCGCGGCGACGGCGTTTTATGCCGGCCGGGCCGGGTTGCGCTGCGCCGTCGTCGAGAAGCGGTCCCGCCTCTGTTCGCTGACCACGCCCGCTTCGACCGGCGCCTTCCGCGCGCAGTTCGACAACCCGGAAGAGATGCGCCTCGTCCAGGAATCGATCGCCGCCTTCGAGCGCTTCGACGAGCACGTCGGGCTCGTGGGGCTTGACATTCGCCTGACGCATCAGGGCTACCTCTGGCTCACCACCACGGCCGAAGGCGCCGCGCGACAGCGCCGGCTGGTCGAGCTGCAGCAGAGCTGGGGGCTGACCGACGTTGAGCTGCTCACCGGCGAAGAAGCCCGCCGGCGCTTCCCTTACCTTGCCCCGGAGGTCGTCTCCGCACGCTACCGGCCAGGCGACGGCTGGCTGGACGTGAAGCGCGTGACCAACGGGTTCGCCGCCGGCAGCGGGGCGACGTTCTGCCTCGAGACGGCGGCCACCGGCTTCGCGCTGGCCGGCGGGGCCGTCAAGGGCGTGCGCACGACGTGGGGCACGATCGCCTGCGACCAGGTGGTCGTCGCCGCCGGGCCGTTCTCCGGCGTCGTCGCCGGCTGGGCCGGCCTCCACCTCGACCTCGCGCTGCGCATCCGCCAGAAGCTGGTCATACCCCAGGTGCCCGAGGTGCCGCCGGCCGCGCCGATGACGATCGACGAGGACACCGGTGCCCACTGGCGGCCGGCCCTCCAGGGCGCGTACCTGCTCTACACGCAGCACGATACCCTGGCCGGCCCGCCGCTCGACGACGTGCCCACCTCCGCTGGCTTCTACTTTGGGCTGCTCGACCCGGCGAGCCCGCACAGTGTGGCGCGGATCGCGCCGTTCTGGCGCAGCGTATGGGAACGCAACGACGACCTCTGGTGCCTCATGGGCGGCCAGTACACCTATACGCTCGACCACCGCCCGCTGCTCGGCCCGACCGAGATCCCCGGCCTGCACCTCAACACCGGCTACAGCGGCCATGGCATCATGGGCAGCGCCGGCGGCAGCCGCCTCGCCGTCGACGCCATGCTCGGCCGCGTTGCCCCGGAGGCAAACCCGTTCCGCGTGCACCGGCCGATGGAGTCCCGCACCTTCGACGTCCTCTGAGTGTGCTCGCTGACGCCAATCCATCAACCGAGCAGGGAGGGAGTGTCGCTACAATTGGACAAGATCACCACTCGCGGCAGGAGGACAGAGATGGCGACGGTGCGCAGCCAGAAGGCGGGTATCAAGCCGGCAGAAAACGCCATCTCCTGGGAGGACATCGAGGCAGCGCTTCAGACAGTGACTGGCCTGAGGGCGCGCGGCCGCATGCAGGAGGCCGATGCCGTCTATGCGCTCGTCAAAGCCGAGCTCGCGCGGCGGGAGGGGCCGATCTCTGAAGATGCGTTGACTCCAGAACTGGTCGAAGCGCTCGAAGCGAGCGATGCGGAGATTGCTGCCGGCAAGATCGTGCCTCACGAGGTGGTCGCGCAGGGGCGTGCGGCGGTAGAAGAGTACGTCCGCCGGCGTGAGGCGGGCAATGTCGATTCTCGTTCCGCCGCCGCGGTGGCAGCGTACCGCCAGGACTGGCAGACCCGCCGGCGCGCCGCAGGCAGGCGTGCCTGAGGTCTACTGGGCCGACCGACCGCGGTCCATCTTCGAAGAACTGCCGTCACGCATCCAAACAGAGATCGTGCTGCGCCTCGACTATTTGAGGCAATTCCCGGAGATGTATCCTTGCTCAATGGGCGGCTCACCTCGGATGCGGCAGAGGAACTCGTGTCGCACTGGCTGGAGACGGTGAGCCCCAGGCTGTATCTCGCGCCAATGCCCCATTCCTGCCGCTTGCGCTGCGCCGGTCGCTTACCCTGGGTGCCCGGTCCAACAGCGTTTCAACCGTCCAGGTGTCGTCGGGAAGCGCCATTACTATACGTGGTGGCGTGTCCCGCCTGCGTGGACGGGCACGTCACGTCTGCGCGTTCAGCCAGTCGCGGTAGATCTCCTCCATCAGCCGAACGTCTGTGCGCGTATCCTCGCCGGACGAGCAAAACGGTGCGCCGGTGCGCAGGCTCTCCACGAAGTGCTCGGCCTCCCGCTTGTACGCCCACGACCAGCGCGGCTCCGGCAGCGCCCGCGTGATCGTGTGCTGCACCCCGTGCTCGTCCAAGCCGCCGGGGGCACCGCCCGCCTCGGGCAGGTCGCTGCGGTAGATCTCCACCTCCGCCACCGCGTTGCGCAGGAGCAGCGGCGGCGCCCAGGTGTGCACCCATCCCCGCTCGAAGTACGCCTGCGTGTGCTCGTCCCAGCGATGGTAGCGCAGTTGCCCCGTCTCCAACACGCAGCGCGCGCCGGCGACCTGCAAGATGACCACGCCGGTCCGGCCATCCGGGTCCAGATCGACGTGGGCAACACGCGCGTCGTCGTCCGCGTCGAGCAGGAACCTCAAGAGATTGATGTTGTGCGTGTACTGCTGGAGGAAGCCGACGTACCGGCCACCGTACTCACGCGGCAGCCAGGCAGGCAGGTGCTCCTCCCTCGGGGCCGCCGGCGGCGGCTCCTCGCTCCTTGCCACCGGCGCGTCGATTCCTGCCAGCCAGTCGCCGCAGAACCCGTGCGCCCGCACGTAGAGCAGCCGGCCGTGTTCGCCCGTCCGGCGCCATTCCTGGATGACGCCGTGCGCCAGCTCGTTGCCGGCGTCGTAGCGCTTCATGTACGCCACCATCAACCGCGCGCCACCCTCCCGCGCGGCGGCGAGGATGCGGCCGGCCTGTGCCAGCGAGATGGCCATCGGCTTTTCCATGAAGACGTGCTTGCCGGCCAGCAGGCACTCCCGCGCGATCTCTCCCTGCAGCGCGAACGGCGCCGATACGGCGATCGCGTCGACCTCCGGATCGGCCGCCATTGCTCGGTGGCCGGCGTACAGCTTGGCAATACCGAACCGCCGCTGCACCTCTTCGCCCAGTGAGCGTCGCACCTCCGCCAGCGCGACCAGCTCACATCCCGGCAGCGAGGCGAAGTTGGGCAGGTGCACCCGCTGCGCCAGGTTGCCCGCGCCGACGTACCCCAGCCGGACCGGACGGTTCAGCGGCCGGAATACCGGCTGCTCGGTGTTAGTCATCGGCTCCACCATGTTCAGCCGGTGTACCGCTGCGTGGAGCTTCCGAGTCGAAACTCCGGCCGCAGCACTACTCGCCGTGTGAGGCTCGCCTGCGCCGGCTGGGACGCCGGCTCGGGCGGCGACGTCGCGAATGGTGACCGGGCCGGGCGACGGCCGGCCATGCTGTAATTCGGTCTTCGTCGCGGCGCCATCGAGCCGGCCGCGTGTGTCGTGCCCAGGAGGGTGCAGGCAATTGTTCCGGATTCTTCTCCGCTCGCCCTGAGCCCGTCGAAGGGCGCCCTTCGACGGGCTCAGGGCGAGCGGTTCATGGCCCGGATGTTTTGCCTGCATCCTGCCCAGGATTCCCACTTGACTGCCACAAGCATAGCGAATACAATGGCTTAAATCGATTTACGATACACCG
>JACQGX010000204.1 GCA_016199265.1 Chloroflexota bacterium
CCCCTAGCCCCTCTCCCACCAGGGGAGAGGGGAACGGAGGCGGCACTCCCCCTCTCCCCTCGTGGGAGAGGGGGTCGGGGGGTGAGGGGACCAGGAGCGGCGCAAGCGGATGACGCGCACTCCTGGCGTGGAAAGCGCTTGCCGTGAGGCGCGGGATCGTGTAGAGTGAAGGTGATGCGGCCGGACCGGCTGGCCGGAACAGGATCGGGAGTTGCCGAACGCAGAGGGAGGCGACATGGTTGATCAAACGAGAGGCACGGGGAATGTAGCCAGGCCGGCTCTGACGGAGCGCAGGGAACCCACGCGCCGCGAGTTGGGGTACCACACCGCTGCGCTCGCGGCCGGCGGCGGACTGGCGGCGTTGCTGGCCGCCTGCGGCTGGCGCGGGGCCGAGGCGCCCGCCCCCGGCGCCGCGCTCAAGCAGCCCGTGACGCTGGTGGTGAACCAGACCAGCGCCCGCAACGAAGGGCCGTTCTACGAGCAGATCTACAAGGCGGCCGAGGCGCGGCTGCCCGGCCTCAAGACCGAGGGCGTCATCGCCGACCCGGCAAAGGCGAAAGCCATGGCCGCCGGCGGCACGCCGCTGGACGTCATCAGGCTGTCCGGCAGCCGCGACACCACCGACTTTGCGTGTGGCGGCTTCTTGCTGCCGTTGAACGACTTTCTCAAGCGGGGCGAGTTCCCGACCAAGGACACGATGCCGATCGCCATCCAGGGCGCGGAATGGCGGGGCAAGCTGTACGGCATCACCTTCAATGTGGGCGGGCACGTGATCTACTTCAACCAGACGCTCTTCGAGCGCAAGGGGGCCAAGCTGCCCACGGACCTGCTCCGCGAGCGGCGCTGGAACTGGGATACCTTCCGCGAAGCCGCCCGCCTGGTAGCGGGCAACACCGGCCCCGACCGCACCTGGGGGCTGGACCGCATCACCTGTCTGTGCGTGGTCAACTCCATGATCTACAGCGCGGGCGGTGAGATGTACGACAAGGACATCACTGTCTCCCGCTTCGACCATCTGAAGACCATTGAGGCGATCCAGTTCCTGAACGACCTAGTAGTGAGACTCAAGGCCACGCCCAGCCCGTCCGAACGGGCGGAGTTGTCCGCCGAGCCGTTCATGCTGGGCCGAAGCGGCATGATTTCCACCGCCCGATTCAATGCGCGGCCGATTCGGGAGAACAGCGAGAAGGCGGGCTGGAAGCCGGGCATGGTGCTGCCGCCTACCGGTCCGTCGGGCAAGCTGGTCACACGCGAAAGTCCGGTGAGCATGGGTGTCGGCCGGGAGACCAAGCACCCCGAGGCGGCCTGGGTCGTGGTGCGCACCTGGGGCGACCCGGTGGGGCAGAAGATCTACGTGGAGAATGGCCTGGGGCTCCCCACGCTCAAGTCCATGTGGGACGCGCCGTTCGTCAAGGACACGCTGTTCCCGTGGGAGGACTTGGCCACGTACAAGCGCTCGATCGAGCTCGCCCACATCCAGGTGCCGCCCGTCTATCCCCAGGTCGCCAGCGTCTGGAATCGCGAGCAGAACCTGATGGACGAGGGGCAGAAGTCGGTCAGGGACGGCATGCTCACCCTCAAGCGTGAGGCCGACCTGCTGCTCGCCGAGACCAAATGCTCTGCGTGAGCAATTGAAGCGGTTGACTGAGGAGGAAGGCTGATGCGCGTGCTCGTCGCCGGCCTCGGCCGGCTTTCCGGTGCGGCGGCGCTGACGGCAGCCGCGGAGGCCACCGCCAGCTACGCCGAAGCGATTCAGGAGCAATACGCCGGCACGGACACGACGCTCGGCGGCTTCCTCGCCGCGGCTACCGAGATGGGCCTCGACGTGCTCCCCCTGTCCGTCGTGGACATCGGGAGCGCACCCGCAGTCCGCCGCGACACGCTGGAGACGCTACGCACCCGCATCTTCTCTGAGTTGCGCGGCTGGAAGATCGACGCGGTCTACCTCGCGCTCCATGGCGCCACGCCGATCGTCGAGGACGGCGATAGTGGGGATGGTGGGAAGCAGCCAGCGGAACCCGACTACGCAGAAGCCGAGCTGATCCGGGCGATGCGCGCGCGGCTCGGCCCGGAGGTGGCGCTTGCCGCGTCATTCGACGCCGCGCCAGCGCCGGCCGTGGCTCAGGCAGCGGACGAGGTCGCCTGCGTTGTTCCTCAAACGCCGCCGGCCGCCGAGGCCGCGGCACAAGGCGCCGCGGCGGCGCGAGCGCTCCGGGAGCGGCTCCGGGAGGAGGTACGCCTGCCGGCGCAGGTTGAGGAGATCTGGCTGCGCCGTGGACCGGTCGGCCCGGCATTGCCGGCCGGTCCACGGCGCGACGCGCAGCCGGCGGTCCACATGATCCTGCCAAGCGATCCCGCCCCCGCGGCCGCGCCCGGAGAGATCGTCCCGCTTGGGCTCGCCGTCGGCGGGCTCGCCGGCCGCCGCGTCTCCGCCGGCTGGTTCATCTGCGACGAATTGGGCGAGGTGCGCTGGGACACGCGCGAGGAACGCACGATCTCCGACGATCCCGCGCTGCTGCCCTTTGCCTGGCCGGTACAGCGGCACGATCCGCCGGGCGTGTACAGCCTCCGCGCGATGCTCTGGTCGCCCGACGACCGCTGGCAGGGCATTGCGAGCGGGACGATCGAGGTGGTGGACGCGGCGTCGGGGCGGCGGGCCGGCCCGACGCGGTTCCCACCGGTTCCCCGTGACTCGCTCCTGGCGCCGCGCTGCAACGCCCCGGCCACGCCGCCGAACGTGCTCGAAGCGCTCTTCGACGAAGCCGAACGCGCCTGCCGCGCCGCGCGCAACGCCGACGGCAGTTGGGGGACCGAGAGCCGCGACCGGCGTGGCCCGCAGCACATCGCGATCTACACGCGCACGGCAGAGAACGCCACGGCATACCTGTACGCCTACCGGCTGTTCGGCCGGGACGCGTACGCCGCGGAGGCGAAGCGGGGCCTGGACTTCCTGGTCGAGACGCAACTCGACAACGGCGGCTGGTGTCCCTGGACCTTCACCTGGGTCACCCCGCAATGGGTCTTCCTGCGCGAGGCGTGCTTCTACGATACGGGATCGGTAGCGCGCGCCCTGCTCGAAGGCCACGCCGTGCTTGGCGATAGCCGGTATCTGCACGCGGTACGCCGCGCCGCCGAGTACGCGCTGACTGTGCCCTATACGGGCAACAACAACTACGATGCCTTCCTGCTCTGGTACCTGGCGCCCTACGCCCGATTGACCGGCGAGGCGCCCTTTCTCGAGCATGCCGTCGCCCGCTGCCGGGAGGCGGTGCTACCCGGGCAGCAGCCGTACGGCGGCTTCCCCGCCCACAACCTGAGCACTGGCTACCAAGCCATCATCGCCTTCGGCTTGCTGGCGCTGCACCAGGCGCTAGGCGACGCTCACCCCTACAAAGGCGATCTGCGCCGCGCCACGCTGATGGCGCTCAACTTCCTGCTCTGGCTGCAGGACGACGCCGGCAACTTCTACAGCGGCTGGGAATACGACCGCACGTTTGGCGTCACGCACGAGGGCCGGCCACGGGGCACCGCCACCAGCCCCGCCAACGGCCGCCTGGTGGAGATCTTCCGCGGCGCCGCGTCGCAGTTCGAGCTACATGAACGAGTCTACCGCAGCCTCTGCCACTCGGTTGCACACCGCCGGTTCGCCGCGGGCGCAGTCGAACCGCGGCGTGGCAGGGACCTGCTGTCCGCCGCCGCATTACTGGCCTGGGGACGTGGGCTACCCTGACCGCCCCGCACGCGCGTGCGGTCATTCCACATATGCCCGAGTACGCCGGCAATTGGGCCGCAGCACGTGGTCGGGGCGCCGCTTGCGGCCTCGCGCCTCCAGGCCCAGCGGATCGTGGCCTGCTCTGTCCTCGCCTTCGCCGAGCTCGGACCGGAGGCGATCTCCCTCCTGGAGCGACATGACTTCCCCGCCATCGTCGTGATCGACACGCTCGGTGCCGACCTCTACGAGTCCGGCCCGGCCGTGACAGCCGTGAGATAGCCGAACGAAGCGCGCAAGAAGACCAACACCATGCTCGAACGTCTGCCCTTGCTCCCCACCACCGTCGTCGGCAGCCACGGTATCCCGGGCTGGTTGGTCGTGGCGCGGCAGGCGGCCGCGCGCGGCGAGTTCGGCCCCACCGACCTCGAGGAGCTCTACGCCGACGCGACGCAGCTCGCCATCCTCGACCAGGAGCGCGCCGGGATCGACGTGCTGAGCGACGGCGAGATGCGCCGGCTGCACTTCGTGCAGGGCTTCTACGGCCGGCTGTACGGACTCGAGCCGCTGCCCGTAGCACGCAAGCTCGGCGCGCCCGGCTACGACATGGTGCCCCAGTACCGGGCGGTGGAGCGGATCACACTCCGGCCGCCGGAGGCGCAAGATCCTTCGACAAGCTCAGGAGAGGCTTGCCTCACCCGGGCCGAGGGACTGGGCATCGTCGAGGAGTTCGTCTTCGCACGGCGGCTGACCCAAAAGCCGCTGAAGGTGACATGCCCTGGTCCGCTGATGTTCGCGCTGCAGATCCAGCCGGACGGCGGACCGTACCGCGACCGCTTCGAGATCGCCGCCGACCTGGCGCAACTGATCAACCAAGAGCTCCACCGCTGCGCCGACGCCGGAGCACGCATTGTCCAGCTCGATGACCCTTCGTTCTCGTTCCACCGCTCTGGAGCGGACGCGGTGTTCGCGCCCACCGCCGCCGTCGCCGTCGGCGAGATCCCAGCCGCCGAGCCACCGCCGGCCGGCGCACTGGCGGAGCTGTACAACCTGGCCGTGGCCGGCCTGCGCGAACGCGGCGTCAAGCTCCTGCTGCATCTGTGCTTCGGCAACTTCCACGGGCGGCCGCGCACGGCGCGCAGCTATCGCACGCTCTTCCCTGCGGTGCTCGCCGCGCAGTGCGATCAGTTCGTGCTGGAGTTCGCCGGCCGGGAATTGGCGCAATTGGACCTTTGGCAGGAGTTTGGGATCGACCGCGAGCTGGGCGCGGGTGTTGTGGACGTCAAGGCTTTCTATCCCGAGTCCGCGGCCCAGGTCGCCGGTCGCGTTCGCCGCCTGCTGGCGCACGTGTCGGCCGAAAAGCTGTGGCTCAACCCGGACTGCGGCTTTAACCACAGCGCCCGCTGGGTCTGCGCCGCCAAGCTGCGGGCACTCGTCGAAGGCGCGTGCCTGGTACGGACCGAGCTCGCAGGCGCGACCGCAGGGGCAACACCAGGAGCAACACAAGAGTGAAGATCACACGCGTCACGCCGGTCATGGTGAGGAAGCGGACGGTGCTCGTCCGCGTCGAGACGGACGAGGGGATCACCGGTTGGGGGGAGCCAAGCAAGGTCGGGGGGCGCCTGCTGGTACCGGTGATCAAGGAGTCGCTCGCCCCACTGCCATTGGGCAGGATCCGATGCGCCTGGAGGCGCTCTGGGAACGGCTCTCGATCGGGACCCATATGGTGGAAGGTCGGCCGCAGGCGTGCGCAGAGATTCCAAAAGCCCCACAGCCGCTGCCATCGTTCCCCCTCTCCCCTTGTGGGAGAGGGGGCCAGGGGGTGAGGGGAAGGAAGTGGCGTGGGAGAGGGGGACGAGGACCGGCTCATGCACACGTTCTGTGGCAGCGGGTAGATGCGTCCGAGGTGATCGTCAGGACTTGGCCGGCGTCTTCGCCAACAGCGACTCGACGATCTGGACGATGCCCGAGAGGGCGCCCTTGGCGTCGGTCTTGCCGGCGTAGGCCTCACTCATCGCCTTGGAGATCTCGCTGTTGACATTGCCCCAGTCACCGCTGATCGGCTCCGGGCGGGCGTACTCGAACGCGTCGAGGGCGATCTTGGCGCTCTTGGGCGGCTGGTCGGGCTTGAGCACGAGCGGACTGTTGGCCACTTCCTTGTACGTAGGAAGGGTCAGTCCCAGCTTGGCCCAGTGCTCGTACGCCGGCTTGCTGCCGAGGTACTTGAGTACCTCCCAGGCGGCGTCCTTGCTCTTGCTCGCGGCGGTAACGCTGTGGCCGGCGGAGGCGGTACGCGTCGCGCGCGTTTTGCCCCGGGGGATGTGGGCAACGTCCCAATCGAACTGCGCCTGGCTGTAGTTGGTGTACACCGAGAGGCTGGCCATCATGCCAATGCGCCCCGAGCTCCAGACCTCCCGCGCGGTGGCACCGGGAAACTCGTCACCGAACGGGTGCACCCGGTGCTTGCGCACGAGATCGGCAATCCACTGCATCTGGTCGACGGCCGGTGCCTGGTGGAGCGTGAACTTGGTGCGGGTCTTGTCGACGATGTCGCCGCCCTCTTGCCAGACCCTGGGATATGAGATGTATACGCCGTACGAGCCGGTCCCGACGAACCCCGCCGCGCCCCAGGTCTGCTGCGCGCCGCTGCCCTTGGAGAGCTGCTGCGCAGCCTTGAGGTAGTCATCCCACGTCCAGTTCGGGGTCGGCAGCGCGACTCCATTCTTCTGGAACAGCTCCTTGTTGATGACCAGCAGCGTCGTCGTCGCTTCACGTGGGAGGCCATATTGCTTGCCATCGGCCTCGTAATCCTTGAGCGGCGCCTCGAAGTAGCTCGTGAGCTTGAAGTCACGGTCCTTCTTGATGAACGGACTGACGTCGGTCAGCATGCTGAGCTTGATCAAGTTGGGCGTGATGTAGGCGTGCGTCCAGAAAACATCGGGCGCGGTGCCGGCGGCGGCGAGCGCGATGAGCTTGCCCTGGGCATTGACGGCGCTGCCGCCGGCGTCGCCTTGGATCAGATCGATCGTCACCGGGCCGCCTTTGGCGTTGAACTGCTCGACAAGCGGCTTGTAGCGCTGCTCGTCGTTGGGATCGGTACCCTGGCTCATGAATACGACTTTGCCGGCGACCTTGCCTTGAGTCGATCCCGGGCCGGCCTGACCGCCCTGCGGACCGCACGCCGCGGCGAGTACTCCTGCTACGCCGATGCCCGCTGCCCCCGCGCCGGCGATGGCCCGCCGGCGGGTAGACCGGCCGGTGGAACTGTTCTCCCTGTTAGCTGTGTCATTTGCCTGCATGTGGTTCCCTCTTTGCCCTGCGAGATTGGAACGTGTCCCCGTTCCATCATATAGCTAACGGGCCGAGCGGCGCGAGGGACTGGGTGCAAGCACATGTTCCGGGGACCGACCACGGTCTGTAGGGGCGTATCGACATACGCCCAGGGGCGGCGGCCGGGCGTATGTCGATACGCCCCAACACGTCCTCCCCGCATCCGGAAGGTTTGCCTGCACCTGAGGGACTGGTCTAGCAGACCTCACCCCTCGTTCCCCCTCTCCACCGGAGTGGAGAGGGGGGAATGCCGATGAGGCAGGGGGCCGGGCCCTGGGAGGGGGTGAGGTGGTTCCGTATTCGTCTTGTTAGGTCTTGATGACGTCAGGGCTTGGCGCCGGTGGCGCGGGCGGCGGGCTCGAGGCGGGCGTTGGTCTCCTGGTCGATTTGCTGCAGCCCGGCGCGGACGGTGAGCGTATTCTCGAAGATCTGCGGCATGAGCCGGTTGAGCGGCTCAAACGTCTCGTTCGAGCCGAGGAAGGCCGACGCGGGGTACGGAAGACCGTGCGCGTCCGACTTCGTGATCGCCGCGTAGTTGGCAGGAGGGCCGCCGCCGGCGTTGCTCCGCAGCCACGACTCGTACGTCTTCTGGTTGCCGCCGCGGGAACCCCAGCCGTCGGTGATGAACTGCTGCGCCTCCTTCGTGGCGAACACCTTCAAGTACTGCCAGGCGGCGTCGGGGGTCTTGGCGCCGCGCAGGATCGGCAGGCCGAGCGTGTGGAAGACGTTGTTGCGCTTGTTGGTGCGGGGCGCAAACGGGATCTGCGCCAGGTTGAACTTGAAGGGGAGGCCCTGCGGCGTCTGGGGACCGAACAGGTAGCGCCGGAAGTACTCGCCACCCATGACCAGGGCCAGCCGCCCGGCCGCGAAGAGGGCGCGGTCGGGAGAGGCCTTCAACGTTGCCGGCTGGGGTCCGAGATCATGCTTCCAGATGGTGTCGACCGACCACTGCACCGCATCCATGGCCGCTGCCTGGGACAGCACCATCTTGCTGCCGTCGTCGGTCAGGATGCGCCCGCCGTTCGAGTAGACGAGGTTGCCCCACGATGCCTGGATGCCCGCGCCGATGAACAAGCCGAACATCTCGCGCTCCTGGTCGCGGCCGCGGTTCAGCTTGCGCGCGTAGTCGAGCAGCGTGTTCCAGTTCCACTTCTGGGGATCGTTCTCGATCTCGTGGGGCGGCACGAGATTGGCCCGGCGCAGGACGTCTTCGTTGTACCAGAGAACGATCGTCTCGTTGGTGACGGGGATGGCGTAGAGATCGCCTTTGAAACGATAGGCCTGCAGGGCGGGGGGGGCGAAGCTCTTGAGCTCCTGATCGACCGCGCGGTCGCGGGACAGGTAGCGCTGCAGCCCGAGAAAGGCGTTTTGCCCAATCAAGGGCACGCCGGACGGCATGTTGATGACGGCGAGCTCGGGGGCATCGCCGCCGGCGAGGGCGACGACGATCTTGTCGTAGATCCCGGTGACGGCCTCGGTGGTGATGGCCAGGTGGGGGTACTGCTGCTCGACGAGCGGCGTGATCTGGTCAAAGACGCTCTTGTCGCTGAGGCCGCGCGCCCAGACGGCCACCGGCACACTTCGAGCCGGCTTCTGCGCGAGCTGGTCCTCACTCACCGCGGCGCCGCCGAGCGCGCAGGCGGTCAGCGTGGACCCGGCGACCGCGGTCGCGAGAGCGGTCACCGTCCGGCGCCGAGTACGGCGCACGGGGAGCGTCGGAATGAAATGTACAGCCACAGGTCCTCCTCCTTCTCTTTCCCGCCAAGACTCGCCCAAGACCGGCGCACGGCAGCCCCGGACGCGGCCGCTACAACCATTATAGGCCACTACAGGTATGCGCCACTACAGGTCACCATAGGCCACGTGTGGCAGCACGTCAATCGCCTGCACCCGATGAGATGCGTGGACTTGATTCCTCTTGCCACCCGCGGTATAGTGCCGGCAAAGACCACGGCGCCTGTACCGTACTGTACCCGCCCGTACTCGCACCTTCCTATCAGGAGTCAGGAAGTAGACCAATGTCCAGCGGTGTTTTCGCATGGACGCGCCGGCGTGTCGTCGGCGCAACAGCCGCCATCGGGCTCGGCGCGCTCGCGGCGTGCGCGGCCCCCAGCCAGCGGAGTGAGGACCGGCCGAAGGAGTTGCCGGCGCGATCTGTGCCGCTCACCCTCTGGGCGCGCAGCCTGAGCGACAAGGGCGTGTTCGATCACATTACGCCGCTCGTCGAGCAGCGCTATCCGCACCTGGCTGTCAACGTCGAGGTGGCGAGCGACATCTTCAACAAGCTCGCCACGGCGCTGGCCGCCGGAACCGTTCCTGATCTCTCGGTCGTCAATCGCCAGTGCGGGCAGCCCTTCATTCGAAAGAACGCCTTCGTCGACCTGCAGCCGTACCTCGCGAAGGACCGCAAGACAGCAGAGGAATTGACCCATTTTGCGCCGGCGGCGCTCGGGGCGCACACCCGCGACAAGAAGCTCTACGCCATCCCCACCACCAACGAGAGCATCGTCGTCTGGTACAACGAGGATCTCCTCCGCCGGCAGAATCTCCGCCCGCCCCACGAGTTCGAAGACGATCCCCAGCGCTGGACCTGGGACACCATGCTCGACTACGCCCGCAAGCTCAACCGCGGGCGCGAGCAGGACCGCGAGGTGTTCGGCCTGTGGGCCGGCATCAAGAACGTCCAGACGGCGTGGGGCAACCTGGTCTACTCCAACGGCGGGCGGATCATCACCGACGACGGCGCCAAGCTGACGCTCTCCGAGCCACCGGCAGTGGAAGCGATCCAGTGGGCGGTGGACACCATCTGGAAGCACGACGTCCAGCCGCACTTGGCGACCGAGAAGGCCGCGCCCAACCGCACGCTGTTCCAGCAGGGGCGTCTGGCGATGCTGATCGAAGGGGAGTTCTTCCGCCATTACCTGTTCGGGCCCCAGACGCCGCAGGGCACGCCGTTCAAGTACAACCTGGCGCAGATTCCGTTCGCGACGCGCACGCGGACGCGCCACATCGTGTTCAACGCCTTGGGGCTCCCGGCGCTGCGGGAGGGAAAGGCCGACGCCGCCTGGCAGTATCTCACCGTGTTCGTGACCAAGGACGCGCAGCAGTTCATCACCGACGAGTGGGGCTCGCGGGGCGGACACAAGCTGACCTACGAGCCGTGGCTGCGGAGCAACGCCGGCGGCGGCCAGTCGGCCAACTACGTCGCCATCGTCAAAGCGGACGGCTACGGCAAGCCGCAACTGGCCTCGCCCTACCTCTGGCAGAACGAGCTCTACGAGCCGCTCAGCCGCATCTTGCCGCAGATCTACAACAACGAATTGCCGGTGCGCACCGGCCTGCAGCAGATCGATCAGGAGACCAACCAGCGCCTCGCCGCCGCCGGCGCTCCACAGCGCTAAACGAAGTGCAAAGTGCAGAGTGCAAAGTGACGCAGCGTCACGGCACGGCGAGCGGCCCCACCGGCGCCAGACGAAACATGCCGTAATGGGAGCCGATCAGGTAGTCGTCGCCCAGGTCCCGAGCCCGGCGCCACACGCGCGCGGCCATCTAATGGCGTTCATCGGCGTTCATCGCCGGTTCCTTACTCCTCCCTCATTTGCGTTCACTTGCAGTAGCCTTGCGGGGTCAGTTCATTACCTTCACAGAGCAGTGAGCGAGGGAGTGACACATCACGGACCGTGGTGACACTCCGGGCTGTGGACCACGACGCGGTCCGGCGTGCGCGGATACCAGAAGCTGCGCACCTCGTCGGGCGCGTCGAGCGCGGGGTAGAGACGGGCCTAGCGCTTGGCCGACTTCACCTCTGCCACGTGCTTGGCCAGGTTCTGGTTGGCTTGGGCGACGCCCGTCTGCAGCCCCTCCCGCACCGTCACCTGGCCGACGAACACTTTGTTGAGCACCTCCTCGATCGGATCCGTTGCGTCGTAGGTGATGACGCCCCACTGACCGGTCAGCGGGTGCTGGTGCGCATAGTCCACCGCCTCCTTCAGCACGCTGCGGTGCTTCGGCGGCTTGGGGTTGGCGTAAAACGCGTCCCACTCGTCCATCCGCGCCGACTGGATGATGCCCGTCGTGCCGTACACCTTGTGTGTCTCGCGCGTCGCCAGGTGCTTGACGAAGGCAGTCGACGCGTCCAGCGCACGACCCGCCTTGTTGACGCCAAACCCGGTACCGTGCAGCACCGACGCCCGCTTTTTCGTCCGCGGCGCGCTGGGCAGATGGGCCACATCCCACTCGAAATCCTTGATCGACGTCACGTAGGTATTGATCGTCCAGCTCCCGCCCACCAGCATCGCGAGCTTGCCGCTGGTGAACAGCGCCGACGCTCCCGTCGAGCCGATGGCGGCCCTGATGTCTTCGGGGAGCGGCGCGACGGCGTGCTTGACCCCGGTGTCTGCGATCCACTGGATCGCTTCGACTGCTGCCGGCTCGAGCAGCGGCGAGAACGACGAGCCGTCTGGCGAAACGACCTGCCCTCCGTTGGCGAATACGAAGTTCCAGTACCCGGTCTGGCCGCCGACGCTGTGCCCCCAGAAACCCCACTGGTGCTCCTGCTTCTTCGTAAGCCGGCGGGCGGTGTCCAACAGGTCATCCCAGGTCCAGCGGTCGTGGATGTCGGTCAGGAGACGGACCTGCTGTTGCCTGAACATCGATACGTTCCAGAACAGGGCAACGTCGTCGTGGTCAAGCCCCACGCCCCGCTGCTTGCCCTCCCACTTCATGAGCTCCTGGATCTTAGGGTGATACGCGGCGAGATCCTTCGCAAACGCCTTGTCCTTCGACGCCTCTGGCGAAAGATCGGCCAGATGGCCCTGCATCGTCCACGTGCGTACCATGTCCCAATTCACCGACATCACGTCCGGACCGCCACCAGCGGGCCGGCTGCTGTGCCGCCCGCCGCCATTCCCAATGCCTGTACAATGCGTCGCCGGCTCGACAGCATTAACTCGATAGCCTTCTTCTGCTCGCTCGTTCTCGCTCCCTCCTACTCGCCTACAGCCACCTCTCCTCATTTTGCATTTTGCATTTTTCACTTTGCATTCGGTTTAGTGCAGTCCAAGCAGACGGGCCATCGTTCCGCCCATGATCATGGCGTACTCGTCGTCGGTTAACCGTGGCACGCGGTGCGGCGTCGGCAACCGGAGCGTGTCGATCTTCGACTTCTCTACCAGCGGGCTGAACAATGCCCCATCGCTCGCAAACGTGATCTTGTCCGCCCCGGCCCACCGTACCGCTCTGTCCAGGTCTGCATAGCGGTCGGTCGTCGAGGTATCGAGGTACACGTTCGGCCGCGTGCGTGCCAGCTCGCAGTAGCGCTGCATCTCCTGCCCGTGGAAGTAACACCCCATGTGCGGCAGGATCCACGTGAGCTGCGGAAACTCCTGCGCCAGCGAGTCCACCGCCTCGTAGTTGGCGAGGTGGATCTTCACCAGGCGGATGCCGAGCTCGCCGGCGCGCGCCACGATGTCACGGGTCGCGGTGAGCATGTCGGGCTGCCCGTGCCGGAGCTCCCCCTGGTGCAGCTTGAGCCCGATCCAACCGAACTCCTGGGTCATGCGCGTGAGCTCGCTCTGCCAATCGTCGACCGGCCGCACGTGCCCGAATGGGACGAACCGGTCCGGGTACTGCGTACACGCGGCCATCGTCCGGTCGTTCGACTCGCGTGAGGGCATCCAGGTGTTGAGCACCACCCCTTTGTCGATCCCGGCTGCGTCGTAGTGCTCGAGCACCTCCTCGAGCAAGCCGTCCCAATACTGCCCCACCACCTCCAGGTGCATCATCCCGTCGATAATCATGGTGCCCGTCAGTGTAGCAGCGAACCGGACGCCCCCCACATCCAACTGTCTTCTGACCAGCTCATCCCGCCGGCGCAGAGCGCTTCGTCTGCTCGCGTGGCCAGCGGTAGGTCGCGAACGGCGGCCCGGACCCATCCGTCTGCGTCCGGCCATACCTCCCGCAGCCTACCACCATGTCACTGTCTCCTCGTTGAGGTTCGCGTTGAGGTTGGGCGGGTAGTATGGGCACGCGGTCTCATAGCCGCCGCTGCTGGCTCATGCCAGCGCGCAGTACGCAACTGGGAGGTACACACATGGAAGCACGAGACAACCAGGCGGCGACCCTCGCCGGCCGGCGCAAGATGGTGTTCCGGCTTGCCGCCGTCCCGGCGACGGCGCTGCTGGCGGCCTGCGGCGGGGCGACGCAGCAATCGAGCGCCCCGGCAGCAGGACCGTCCGGGAGTACCGCCCAAGGCGCGCAGACCGGCGGGCCGAAGGCGCTGCCGCCGGCCACCATCGCCTTCGAGACCTTCCGCGGCGGGCCGAACGGCGTCTGGGCCGAGGAGATGATCAAGACCTTTCAGGAGAAGTTCCCGCAGATCAAGGTGGAGCACCTTCCCATCGCCTTGCAGGGCGGCCAGCAGTCCGCCTATCCCAAGATGCTGGCGGCCGCCGCGGCCGGCACGCTGGGCGAGGTGCATGCCTGGGACCCGTCTCACTGGCAGCTCTACCAGGCCGTCCGTAAGGGCATTATCCAGCCGCTCGACCCGTTTGTCGCCCGCGACAAGTACGACCTGACCCAGTTCTACAAGCAGTTCATCGAGTACCAGCGGTTCCAGGGCAAGCTGTGGGGGTTGCCATCCTGGGGCTGGACCGGGCACGACGGGCTGCTGTACAACACGGAGTTGATCCAGCAGGCCGGTGTGACCTTCCCAGAGCAGAAATCCCCCGACTGGACAATGGACAGGCTCTACGAGATCGCGGTCAAGGTCGGCAAGTTCGTCGAGCGCAACAAGGGGTTCGGCCTGCGGACGACCATGCCGGGGGCGATCGCGGTCACCATCTGGACGCGTGCCTTTGACAGCGACAACCTCTCACCAGATGGCAAGAAGTCGACGCTGCTGGCACCCAGGTCCAGGGACGCTATGCGCTGGATCTACGACCTGGCCAATAAGGAGCGTGTCGTGGCCCTGCCGAGCACCTATGAGGGCGACATCTGGATGAACGGCCTGCTCGGCATCGACCAAGCCGGCTCGCTGGGCGTCTTCAATGTCAACAAAAAGAACACGGACGGCGCGTTGAAGTTCAAGGCCCAGTTGCTGCCTAAGCGGAAGGATGGCAAGCGTCCTTCGCAGCTCCGCGGGGGCACGTGGAACATCAACAAGGTGAACAAGGCGCCCGACGCCTCCTGGGAGTTCGTCAAGCACATCGCCAGCCGCGAGGGCACCCTCACGTTCAATACCATTGGTGGGAACGGCGCCCTGGTACGGCCGGACATCATGAGTGACGACTACTTCAAGGATCCGAATTTCCGGGTCTTCCTGGAGAACTTCGAGAACACCATACCGGCGATAGTCCCGGCGAACTACCGTGGCACCGAGTTCGAGGACGCCTTCGGCAAGTTCGGCACTCCCTGGTACAAGGGCGAGGTGGGCTTTGAAGACGGGCTCACCCAGTGGAACACCGAGCTCCAGCGCATCCTGGATCAACCACCCGAATAACCACCTCCGTCCCCCTCTCCCCTTGTGGGAGAGGGGCTAGGGGTGAGGGGTGACCTCTCAATACCACCCACGTTCTGAACAGTGGCACAACCAGGAACCGGCGCCCAAGTGCCGAGATGCCGAGGCAAGGAGCGCAACGTGGCAACGGAGCGCGTCCTCGGGAAGGAGCAGGATGGAGATCACAGCAGTGTCCATGAGCGTGCTGGAGCTTCCCGGGCCCAGCAGCAAGTTCAAGGTCGTGCGCGTGCCCGGTTTGCACCGCATCCAGTACACCCACGAAGGGGAACGCGTCGACCGCCCCCGCCGGCAGGCCTTCCTCCACGTGCGGACCGACGCCGGCGTCGAGGGACTCGCGGTGGGAGCCGACCGTGGCACGGTGGATCTGCTGCGCGACCTCGTGATGGGCGAAAGCCCGTTTCACCGGGAGGCGATCTTTCAAGAGCTGGAGGGCGCGACGCGCTGGGTGTACCAGCGTCGCGGCTGGTTTGGCGCGTTTGACCACTGTCTGTGGGACATCCTGGGCAAGACGCTGGGCCAGCCCGTGTGCCACCTGCTGGGAAAGGTGCGGGACCGCGCGCCGGCCTACCTGACCGGCGGCAACATGGATCTCGACGGCTACAAGCGACACATCGACACCGGCCGCGAGCGCTACGGCATCCGCGCCTACAAGGTCCACACTTATAAAGGCGGGCGCGCCGACGAGCCGATGTACCGCGCTCTGCGGGAGTACGTCGGGCCAGACTACGAGCTCTTGGCCGACCCCGTCCGCTCGTACACGCTGGGTGAGGCCATCCGCATCGGGCGGCTGCTGGAGGAGTTGGACTACGTCTGGCTCGAGGAGCCGTTGCACGACGAATCGATCACGCAGCTCCAGGAGCTCTGCGCCGCCCTCACCATCCCGGTCATGGCCAATGAAACGCTCCAGAACGATATGGAGGGCTCCTGCCAGCGCTTGCTGCTGCGCGCCACCGACCTGCTGCGGGCCAGCGGCGTCTACGGCGTGACGCAGGCCATGAAGATGGCGGCCTTTGCCGAGTGCTTTGGCACCACCATCGAGTTCAATGGCCAGGGCGGTCTGTTCGGCGCGGTCAGCGCGCACCTGCTGGCCGGCGTGCCGAATACCACCTACTACGAGATGAGCCGCGACGGTCGCGAGCTGGCCAAGGAGTTCGGCATCGAAAACGTGCCCACCGTGGTCGACGGGCAGTTCGGTCCGCTCGATGGCCCCGGATTCGGGCTGGTAGTCGACTGGGACTATTTCAAAAAGCTGACGGTGGACACGTATTGATCGGTAGGTGGGCCTGAACGGCCTCCTGACCGGCATGTGACCGCACGTTGCCGGCCAACGCCGAGAAGTTCATCGGCCCGCTGATCACTGCCTACTGCCCATTGATCACCGTCTCGCCCGCGACCTTAACACAGTGCCCTCGACGTGGGGTGCAGGCAAAAGTTCCGGAGGCGCACGAAGAACTCGCCGTCTTTGGACGTGTCGGTCGTCTCGACGCGGGGTGCAGGCAAGAATCCCGGAGGCGCAGGTGTCCTGTAGGGGCGTATCGAGATACGCCCAGGGGCGGCGGGCGGGCGTATGTCGATACGCCCCTACGGCCAGTGGCGGTCCCCGGAAGTTCTGCCTGCACCCTCGACGCGGGCGGCGAGCACGCGGCATACTACCCGCACCGATGCGCGGACCGTCTACGGCATGAACCCGCTCACGCAAGGCGCGACTCAAATCGTCGTTCCCATGGCCGCCGCGCCGTCCGACCCCCGAGCGGCCGCCGCAAAGGCCGCCGCATTCGCCGCGATCGAGCAGGCATTTGGCCAGGAGGTCGACTTCCTCAAGACCCTCGTCCGGCACCCCAGCACCCGCGGCCAGACCAACGGCGTCCAGCACCTCGTCGCCGCCACGCTGCACGCGATGGGACTGCGGGTGGACGAGGTCCCGGTGGAGCCCGAGCGCATCGCCGGGCGGCCCGGCTTCTCCCCCGCAGATTGGCCGTACGATGGGCTCTTCCAGGTAGTGGGCACGCTGCCGGCGGCCGGTGCGGGCGGCATGGCCGCTACGGGTGGCCGCTCGCTCATCCTGAACGGCCACGTCGACGTCGTGAGCCCCGAGCCGGTGGGGCACTGGACGCGCGACCCGTGGGCGGGCGAGGTGGCCGGCGGCCGCATGTACGGCCGCGGCACCGGCGACATGAAGGCCGGTGTCGGCGCCATGATCTACGCCCTCAAGGCGGTGCAGGCGGCGGGTATCGGGCTGGGCGGCGACGTGCTGGTGGAAACCGTGCTGGACGAGGAGTGCGGCGGCAACGGCACGCTGGCGCTATTAGCCCAGGGGTACCGCGCCGGCGCCGCGGTCATCCCCGAGCCGTCGGGGCTCGGCCTGACCCGCGCCCACCTCGGCGTGCTCTGGTGCCGCATCCGCGTGCGCGGCCGGGCCGCCCACGCCGGCGCCGCCTCGCGGGCGGTGAACGCCGTCGAGAAGGCGTACGTCGTGCTCCAGGCGATCAAAACCCTCGAAGCCGAGGCGAACCGGCCCGAGGCGCGCCATCCCCTCTACGCGGCGGTCGAGCACCCGCTCAACTACAACGTCGGCGTCATCCACGGCGGCGACTGGCCCTCCAGCGTACCCGAGGCGTGCACGCTGGAAGTGCGCTTCGCCTGCTATCCCGGCGAGGCGCTGGACGCGGTCCAAGCCCGCTTGTGCGACGGCGTCCTGCGGGCGGCGGCGGCCGACGACTGGCTGCGCGAGCACCCTCCGGAGCTCACGTTCTTCGGCTTCCGCGGCGAGGGGGCCGTCTACGATCTAGACGGCGACCTCGTCCGCGCCGTCGCCGCCAGCCACGCCCAGGTGCTCGGCACGCCGCTGCCGGTGGGCGTCAGCACGGCCAGCGACGACCGGCGCTTCTTCCAGCTCTATCACGGCATTCCGGCGGTGTGCTACGGCCCGATCGGGGGCCAGCTCCACGCCGTGGACGAGTGGGTCGACCTGGAAAGCCTGCGGGCGTGCACCTGCGTGCTCGCCGGCGTCCTCATCGACTGGTGCGGCGTCGCCTGAGGGAGCCGTACCACACGATCGACCGACCACGGTCTGTCGGGGCGTATCGCCATACGCCCAGGGGCGGCGGCCGCGTGTATGGCGATCATCTGCTCCAACTATTCACCGGTTCCAGGTACGTCGTAGAGCACGATGTGGCCCTGTCAGCAGCGGGGTCTTGTGCCCCGCCAGCAGCCGCTCGGCGGGGCACAAGACCATAGGAGTGGGCAGGATAGTTGTTCTATTGAGGTCTACCGCGACCCTCGGTGGCGATTACTTCGACCGCCGCAACAAAGACACCCTCGCCCGCCGCATGATCAAGCGCCTCAGCTCCCTCGGCTACGCCGTCACCCTCACTCCGGCTGCTCCGGCAACCGCTTGACCACGCCACAAGCATGAGCCGCCAAAGCTATTTTCCCCGCAGGAACGGAGCATTAGGTCAGCCCTAAATCCTCGTCCAACTCCCGCTGCCAGCCGGACACCTCGGGGCGGTTTGCCTCGATGTCGGCGATGGCGACCGGCCGGTTCAGCCGCGTCGATTCGAAGAGGGCGTTGACGACGGCGATGGCGTGGCGCGCCTCGGCGCCACCGACCTCCGGCGGCTGGCCGCTGGTGATGGCGCGCGCGAAGTCCAGCAGCACCGTCGCCGTGATCTTTCGGTCGATCGCGGGGTAGTCCAGTTCGTACCGTGTGAGGCGTGCCCCGCCGAACAGGCGGGCGGTCCACTCGTCGAGCGCGAAGTCCGGCACGAGCGCCAGCAGTTCCGCATCGGTGAGCGCCTCGCGCCGCCCGTCCAGGTACAGCCGGTGGCCCCGGCCGCTCCTGGCACCGCCCGGCTCGAGCGAGCCCCGGCTGCCGTAGAGCGCCTTCTTGCCGAAGCCCTGGCCGTGCCCGGAATGGCTGACGGTCCACTGACCCAGGGCCCCATTCCGGAAGCGCAGCGTGGCGAACGCGGTGTCCTCCACGTCGGCCTCGATTTGCTCAGGCATCCCCAAGGTGGTCGCCGCGTAAAAGGCGGAGGTGTTGGTCGGGGCATGGGAGCGGCGGCGGATGCGGTCGAAGAGCGCCACCTGGGCAAACACCTGCTCGACGGGGCCGAACTCGTACAGCATCAGATCCACGTTGTGCACGCCGATGTCCAGGAGGGCGCAACCCAGCGCCTTCTCGTGGCGCCACGGCGTAATCACGATGCGCCCCGCACCGCCAATGCTGGCGTCCACCAGCATCCACGGCTCCCCGATGGCGCCCGCGTCCAGCAGCGCCCGCAGCAGCCGGTATAGCGGGTCGCGCCGGTAGTTCTCGGCAACGGCCAGGACCCGGCCCACGTGCTGCGCCGCTGCCATCATGCGGTTGCAGCCGGCGACCGTGAGCGCCATCGGCTTTTCCACCAAGACGTGCTTGCCCCCAGCGAGCGCGGCGCAGACCAGTGCGTGGTGCGGCCGTGTTTCGGTGGTAATGTCCACCGCGTCCAGATCAGGCATCGACTCCAGCATGGCGTCCAGAGCGGTGAAGGTGCGGGGCCGCCGCCCCAGCTCCGACGCGGCGAGGTCGGCCAGGATGCCGGCGTTGCGTTCGTTGGTGTCGCACACCGCCGCTAGCCGGAAGGCGGGCATTCCCTGCGGCCCCGATGCCACCAGCGCTGCGTACTCCTTCACGCCGTACATGTGCCGGGTGCCCATCCCGCCGCAGCCGACGATCGCCAGATTCAGCATGTCCATACCAACTCAAACCATAGCATCCGGACATCGTCGTGCCGCTCCCATGCCGCCGAAACAGCTGCTCCTGCTGCGTCTGGGCTCCCACCCAGGGCCATTTCATCACCGCGACCAAGGTAGGGGCGGACCTGTGTGTCCGCCCTGGGACGGCCGGGCGGACACGCAGGTCCGCCCCTACGACCGCCGGCCGGGCATTCGTCTCTGGCGACGGTGATGAAATGGCCCTGGCTCCCACCCGTCGCGCTTTGACTAGACAACGGGCGGGGAGTACACTGTGGGAAGTAAGGAAGACGCGATGAACCAAGTGCGTACGGGTGGGAGACTGCTCAGCCGGAGCGGACCGAGTGGTTCCAGCGGATGGAGACGTAGCCGGCGCCGCGTGCTCTTTGGGAGCACCGCCTTGACGGGTGCGTTCCTAGCGGCCTGCGGGACCAAGGGCACGGCGCGGTCACCGGATAGCCAGCCTCCGGCCGTCCAGAAGGGCCCGGTGACACTCGCCGTCGGCGTCGGCGGCTTCGTGTCGCCTGAGGATCTGGAGCTGCACCGCAGCGTCTGGCGCGCCTTCCAGGAGCACAACCCGCGCATCACCGTGCAGGCGGACGAGGTGTTCAACGGCTCGACGACCAAGCTCCTTACCATGGTCGCCGCCGGCACGTCGCCCGACGCGGCCTACGTGCACCCCAACGACCTGGCGACGGTGGCCTCACAGGGGGCGTACCAGGACCTCAACAAGTTCATCAAGGGCGACCGCTCCATCGACATGCAGCTCTACTTCCCAGCGGTCCTCGAGTTCTTCAAGTTCAAGGGCGTGCTCTACCAGATGCCCTACTACTCCGGGCCGTCGGTGCTGTACTACAACAAGTCGCTGCTCAAGCGGCTCAGCGTCAAGCTGCCGGAGGAGTACGAGAAGGCCGGCCAGTGGGACTGGCGCACCGGCTTTGTCGAGGCTCATCAGCGCCTAACGCAGGAGGCCGGCGGGACGAAGACCTACGGCTCCGACGGCCGTACCGGCTTGGCCTTCCTCTGCATTCCAATCTGGTGCAATGGGGGCGAGATCCTGAATAAAGATCTCACTGAGAGCCGCCTGCACACGGCGCAGACCGCCGAGGCTATCCAGACGTACGCCGACCTGTGGGCGCGGTATAAGGCCATCCACCCCTCGGGCAACTGGCAGCGCTTTGAGGAGGGAACCATTGGCCTGGTGTTCGGCGGCCGGTTCCAAGGCCCCACGTACCGGACGATCAAGGACTTCGAGGTGGGGATGTGGCATCACCCCAAAGGGCCGGCCGGCAACTTCACCCGCAATGGCCCCAACGGCTACGGTGTGGTCACCGGCGGCAGGAACCTCAACGAGGGCTGGGAGTTCGTGAAGTTCTACTCCGGTCCGGTGGCGCAGACGCTGCTCTTCACCGGCGGCCGCAACGTCCCGGCGACGACGCGCAAGGAGGACCTGGAGGCGTTCCGCAAGTCGCTTGCTCCCTGGGAAAGCGAGCAGGTGTACCTGGAGGCAACGAAGCGGCTACGCCCTCTGACCCCGTTGCCGGCCAAGTGGGGCGAGATCAACAAGCTGTTCAACGACGAGTGGAAGCTGCTCACCGCGGGGGAGAAGCGGGCGCAGCAGTCGATGACGGCGATCAAGCCCGAGATCGATGCGCTGCTGAAGGCGTCATAGATTGGCCGTGCGTATCGAGCGTGTAGAGCGGCTGCGCGTCGACCGCTGGCTCTTCGTCCAGATCCACACCGATAGCGGATTGACCGGCCTCGGCGAGGCGGGGCTGTGGGCGTACCCGGATGCCTGCGACGCCGTCATCGCGACCTGGGAGCCCTACCTGATCGGGCAAGACCCGCTGCGGATCGAGCACCACTGGCAGGCCCTGTACCGGCACACCCACTTCCGCGGCGGCGCCGTGGCCGGCGCCCTCGGCGCCGTCGACGCCGCGCTGTGGGACATCGCCGGCCAACACCTCGAAGTGCCGGTCTACCAGTTCCTCGGCGGCAAGGTGCGCGACCGCGTGCGCGTGCAGACGCAGATCCACGCGGCGGAGATCGACGACCTGGCGGCCAAGGCGCAGGCCGAGGTGGCCCGTGGGATCACCGCCATCCGCATCACCCCGTTCCCGCCGGACTTCACCGTGCGGCGCTACGACTCCTTGCTGGCCGATGCCGTCGTGCGGGTGGCCGCGGTGCGCGACGCCGTCGGTAGCGGGATCGATATCGGCGTCGAGATCCACCGCCGCCTCTCAGTCGCGGAGGCGATCGCGCTCGCCGGCGAGCTGGAGCGCTTTCGCCCGCTCTACTACGAGGACGCCACTCTGCCGTTCAGCATCCAATCCCACGGCGAACTCGCTCGCGCCACCCGGCTGCCGCTGGCTACCGGGGAGCGGCTGCACGACATCTGGGAGTTCCGCGAACTGCTGGTCTGCGGCGGGGCGCGCTTCCTCCGGCTCGATCCCTGCCTGGCCGGTGGGCTCAGCGCCGCCAAGAAGATCGCCGCCATCGCGGAATCGTTTGGCGCCGGCATCATCCCGCACGGGGCGCTCTCCACCGTAGCGACGGCGATCGACGTGCAACTCGACGCCTGTATCCCCAACTTCGTGCTCCAGGACTACCTCGGCGACGACCGGCCGCCAAAGAGCGACCTCCTGGTGGAGAACCTCCGCCTGGAACACGGTTACCTCGTTGTACCGGATCGACCGGGCATCGGGGTGGCGCTCAAGCCCGGCCTCGCCGAGCGCTACCCGCCGCGGGTGGAGGCGGTAGACCCGGCCTTGCACGAGGACGGGGCCGTCGCCGACCGCTGACGGGGCACCAACCCAAGAGAAGGGGGCACACGAGCCTGCTTCAGTGGGGGAAACCCAGACGTATTCATGGATCAGTACCTCGGAGCATGAGTTCGTGACCAGGCTTTGACCACGTGCTCGTGCGAATACGGACGAAAGGAGAAGATGATGCGCAGGGATGAAATCGCCACTCCGGAGGCTGCACGATCTGGCCCGCTGACGCGACGCCGCCACACAGTTTCTGCTGTTCGTCTCGGGTGTAGAAGGGCAGCAACTCATCGCCAAACACAACTTTGGCGTGCCGGCGATCAAGCGCGTTGCCGACTCGGACGCCTTTCTCAAAGCGGCGCCGCCGCAGAACAAGCGGGCCTGGCGCCAGGCGTTCGACTGGGGCGCCGGGCCGCCGATGACGCCGATGTGGGGCGACATCGAGCGTGCGCTCAACACCGAGCTGAACCAGACCTGGGCGGGCAAACGCAATTCCAGAGATTCGGTGCTTGCCGCCTGGCCACAGGTCGAGGAGCTCCTCCGGCAGTCGCAGGATCTCCTCAAGCATATGCCACAGTGAGGAGAAGAACCGCAACCTACGCCAAAGGAGATTACCGTGCCCCGCGAGCTCGTCGCCGTCTTCGGTCTCGGCGCGATCGGGCTGCTGGCGATGCAGCTCTGCCGGATTTCGGGCGCCTCGCTCGTCATCGGCGTCGATCCTCTTCCATTGCGGCGCACGGTGGCCACGGCCCTCGGCGCCGACGTCGTGCTCGACCCGCGCGAGGGCGATGTCGGCCTCGAAATCCGGCGTATGACCGACAAAGAGGGCGTTGATGTGGCCCTCGAGGTCAGCGGCACTCCCCGTGCGCTCCACCAGGCTGTCCGTGCCACCCGCTTCCGCGGCACCGTCGGCGTGGTCGCCACGTATCCCGGCGGCGCCGACCAGCTCTTCCTGGGGCAGGAATTCCACCGCAATGCCACGCGACTGATCTCGTGCCGCACGGCGAGTGAGCCGCACGAGGACTTCACCTGGAGCGCTGCCCGCGTACAGCGTCTCGCCGAAGACTTCCTTCGTACCGCGCGGCTCCGCGTTGACGGCATCATCCAGCCCATCGTGCCGTTCGACGAGGCAGCCGAGGCGTACCGCTCTATCGACGAGCATCCCGAAGGCTGCGTCAAGTTAGGTGTCCGGTTCACCGCCTGACCCACTGCCCCCGCCCTCGCCTCCCACGGCCCCGATGGCGTCTGGGACGCCACCCTCCTCGACCCCGACGATCTGCCCGCCCCCGCCGGCGCCACCGATCCCGCCCTCCTCGCCGAGCGCGCCGAGCAGCTCGCCATTCTCTGCTCCGTCATCCGCCGCCTCGCCCCCGACGAGCGCCTCATTCTCGCCCTCTGGTCGCAAGGCCACTCCGACCGCCAGATCAGCGCCGCCCTATCTCGCGCCGGCCGCGAGCTGCCGCCTCGCGCCGTCAAAGCCGCCCGCCTCCGCGCCCTCGCCCGCCTCCGCGCCTCCGTCGCTGGGCTGAGGTTACGAAAGTTATGAGATCTGTAACCGCGGGCCCCGAGGCGGGGCGGCGATCGACCGATGTCTCCGCGACGCACCCGGCGGATCGTCGTCACCGCCATCGGCACTGGGCTCGACCGCCAATCGGCCAGAGACGGCATGAAAGCCCGAGCGCCGGGGTAGGCTACTATTGACGTACACCCGACTTGGCGAGAGGTCGCTTCTTCGTCCTTGCCTTGGTCGGGCCTGGTCGACCAGACCGCCACCCGCCACCAAACCCGCGGCGGATCAGGAGAACACGATGAAGGCGATTGTCCAAGACAAGTACGGCTCACCTGAGGCTGTCCTGAAACTCCAGGACATCGAAAAGCCGGTGGTCAAGGATGATGAGGTGCTGGTCCGAGTTCGCGCGGCGTCCGTCAACCCCGCCGACTGGCACCTCATGAGAGGCAAGCCGTACATCGCACGCCTCCAAATCGGGCTGCGCAGACCGAAGGACACTGTCCCGGGTTGCGATGTGGCAGGGCAGGTCGAAGGGGTCGGCAAGAACGTCACGATGTTTCAGCCAGGTGATGAGGTGTTTGGGAGCCCATTCATGCACGGTTTTGGCGCCTTTGCTGAACGTGTATGTGTCTCGGAAGATCTCTTGGCGGTGAAACCGGCCAACCTCTCGTTCGACCACGCGGCGGCCGTACCCCTGGCCGCGTTGACAGCCCTGCAGGGTCTGCGCGATCACGGACGGATCGAGCCAGGGCACAAGGTCCTGATCATCGGTGCGTCGGGAGGCGTGGGGACGTTCGCCGTGCAGATCGCCAAGTCCTTCGGCGCTGAGGTGACCGGCACGTGCAGCACGAGGAACGTGGAGCTGGTCCGATCGATCGGCGCCGACCACGTCATCGACTACACCCAAGAGGACTTTACCCAGGGCCGGCAGCGCTACGACCTCATCCTCCAGTTGGCGGGGACCCGTTCGCCGTCAGACTGCAGGCGCGCGCTGACTCCGAAGGGGACGCTCGTGTTGATCAGCGGAGAGTCGAGCGGGCGTTGGATCGGAGCTGTGGATCGCATCGTCAAGGCGCGCGCGTTGTCACCGTTCGTGAGCCAGACGATGGTGAGTTTCACGGTGAAACCAAACAAGGAGGACCTGCAGGTCCTGAAGGAGCTCATTGAAGCCGGAAAGATCACACCGGTCATCGACCGGACGTACCCACTGAGCGAGGTCCCCAAGGCCATCCGGTATCTGGAAGAGGGACACGCTCGAGGAAAAGTCGTCATCACCGTGTGAGGCGCGCGACCGCCGCGTTCATCGCGCGATCTCGGTACGCACCGAATCGACCTCACCACAGCATGAGGAGGTAGACCGTGGCCACGCCCCCCGAACCCTACGCCGCCCGCCTGGACATCGACTATCCCGAACAGCTTGACCGGCGCACCACGTTGCTCCGGCTGATCTGGGCCATCCCGATCCTCATCATCCTGGGCCTGCTCACCGCAACCGGGAACCAGACCGTGGCGACCGACACCGGCGAACAGGTCGTGGGGACCGGCGGGGGGATCTCCGGCGGGCTCTGGCTCGCCACGGTGCTGATGATCGTGTTCCGGGTGCGGTACCCGCGCTGGTGGTTCGACTTCGCCCGAGAGCTGACGCGCTTTGGGGCGCGGGTCGGGGCGTACTTCGTCCTGCTCACAGACCGGTACCCGTCGACCGTCGACGAGCAGTCGGTGCATCTCGAGATCGAGTACCCTGACGTCGAGCGAGACCTCAATCGCTGGCTGCCGCTGGTGAAGTGGCTGCTGGCGCTCCCGCACTACATCGTGCTCGTCGTGCTCTGGCTCGCCGCGCTCGTCGCGGTCGTGATTGCCTGGTTCGTGATCCTCGTCACCGGACGCTACCCGCGGGCACTCTTCGCTTTCGTGGTGGGGGTTGGCCGCTGGAGCCTTCGAGTAGACGCTTACGCGTTCTTGCTGGTCACCGACCGCTACCCACCGTTCAGCCTCAATTGACCCATAGCAAGTCCACAGTCGAAAGTCCCAAGCCTGCCCTGAGCGCAGCCGAAGGGTCCAAAGAACGCAGCATCTGGCGGTTGACTTTGGACTTTGGACCTGGGACTCTGGACTGAGTTTAGAGAGCGCTCATCGCTCGGGCCGATAGGGACTCCCGTAAACTCCCATCTCCCTTTGTGCCCTTTGTGCCTTTGTCGTGAACCCCAACTCGGCCGGTCGGCGAAGTGTCAGCCACTTGGGAGGGTGCGGCCGGAACGCGCCGGCCCATGCCCAGGCACCGATATTCCAGCCGCTGCCCGGCGAGGACTGCCCGGACTGCCGCCCGCACTAACCAGCCGTCGAGCCGGCCGTCCACCCGGCCGTCCACGGCGCCGTTTCGGTCGGGGAGCCAGCCCGCTATGCTCCAATCTGTTCTTGGGGGGTCTTCCCAGCCTCACCCGATCGCCGGAGCGGCTCCTGCGTCGGTGGCGCCGCCTGTCTCCCTCGCCGCCGCAGCGCTTGCCTGTTGAATGGCCTCCTCCAGCCAGGCAGGCGGCTCCCCCGCGCTGATGCCTTCCTCTCGTATGGCCTCTGGACCGGGCGCCGATATGATCGCCGCCATGAACCGAACCAGCTCCTCAGACGGCGCGCCGCCGTCGAGCGCTTCCCCTCGAGCCGATTCCGTTGGTGGCCCGGGACGCTCCGTCAGCCCCATGCCCGGCAACTGTACCGCCGCCCTCTCCCGATCGTCCGTCTCGATGATGATCCGCATCGTCTACTCCTGTTACACCAGAGCCACGGTGGAACCCGCGGCCATCCCCACTTTGCACTTTGCACTTTGCACTTGGTTTAGTTCAGGACGGCATAGCGCGCTTCGATATCCACCGACGCTGGACTGATGTTGCGAATCGTGATCCAATACGTGATGTACGCACCCGAAGCACGCTCCACCTCGACCTCCCACTCGATCTGTGGCGCCCCCACCCTCGGCGACGCCGGCACGACGTACCACACCACATGCCACCCCTGGGGCCAGTTGAAGGTGAACCAACGCCGGGCTTGGCCGGCCGGGATGGTCCCGCGGAACTGTACTCCTACCCGCATGTCCGTGCCTCCTGAGTCTCCTGTTGCCGGCCGTCGCCAGCAATCGTTCATCCACGCGATTTGGTGAGCCGTCTTTACGAGCTTCAGATGCCGAGCACGCAGTAGCGCCCCTCGATATCTACCGCGGCCGGCGTCACGTTGGTGACCCTGATCCAGTACGTGATGCGGTCGCCGGACGCCCGCTCGACCTGTACCCGCCATCTGATCTGCGGGCCACC